>DATIUT010000243.1:0-15333 GCA_035466615.1 Anaerolineales bacterium
CCAAGAGACCCATTACCATGACAAATCTTTTGAAGTTCGTACATTCGAAACGGCTATCTTTAGCCTTATATGGCCAAAACATTGTCCGAACTTTATTTGATGTCTCTATTAGATCGTTGCTACACTCATTTTGTAACGTTCAGACCTGCGGAAAGTGATTTCCAACTGAGACCGCTATCTGCTTTTAGCGGAAACTACAGTTCGTTTGTTTGTCCGTAAAAAGAATGAGAGCCCACTGGTTCAGAGTGGACTCTCGTCTTGGCAAGCTTCCCATATGCGAATATCGTAAGTTTGCCGATTGGCGGAGAGGGCGGGATTTGAACCCGCGAACCTTTGTGGGTTACACGCTTTCCAAGCGTGCGCGCTAAGCCAGACTACGCGACCTCTCCAAATTGAGCGACGGGGATTATACCAGAAATCAAAGGTACGCTTTTATGGATTGCAAAGTCGGACTTTCAGTTATTCAATGCGCCCTGATTGACCCAGTCAACAATGAGTTGGACTTGCGGAGGAGTAAGTTTGGGTCCGCGTTTGGGCATTTCCTGGCTTGAGGTCAATTCGACAAGCAGACTACCTTCAGCGTCGCCGGGGATGATGACGGGACCATTGTCCGAGCCAGCCATAAGTTCAGCGTAGGTTTTTACAATCAGCCCTTCCTCGACCTTATCGCCGCCATGACAGTTCAAGCACCGGCTTTGCAGAATGGGAAGAATTTCGTTGGTAAAACTGACGCCAGTTGATGCAACAGATTCAGCAGTGGGTCCCTCTGTGGGGGGTTCGGTTGGCGGGGCTGCCGTGTCTGTGGAGGCTGGAGGGTTGGTTGGAGCTTCGGTAGTGGAAGCAGGTTCGTCGGTCGGTGGAGAAGCGGGCGCTTCCACCGACCGGCTTCCACAAGCGGACAGGAGTCCAACGATCAGAATAAGGATAAGGATTTTTGTCTTCATTAAAAACTTCTCCTAAAAACCATATAAAATGACACCGCCCAGAAAAGCAAGGACGACTGCGATGGCAAAACTTAAGCCATAGGAACCAATGTACAAAGTGCGGTTACTTTTTCGGAACATATCTGGATTGCGGTAGCGGGAGAGACTGATGCCCGTTGTAAGCAGCAAGAGCAGGATTGCAAGGATGATCTTTGCGCCTGCATTGGGCGCGTCGCCTTCATAGTTTTTGAAGTTGTCCATGTAACCGGTGATGCCCGCAAAAATGGTACTGACTGCGGCAAGGGAGATGTTTGCGAAAGCGGCCTGTTCCAACGCGGCATTGTTTTTCCAATACGCAAGCAGGATGAGCAGGAATGCCGCCCCCGTGAGCGCAATGGGGAAATGCACGACCATGGGATGCAAGGGATGCACTTCGGTGAGTACAACAAACAGGCGGTTGAAAAAATCCATGTTTCTCTCCTCATAATCACAAGACCCTGATCTTTTTCCAGGGTCTTGTAGTGTTGTTGACATTTAGATGGAGGAATGTGTCTGTTTATTACCCTTCCGTCTTGGCGGGGGAGATTTCCTGATCCTTGCCTGTCTGGCGGGTGATATGCCATCCGCTTTTTGTAAATAACCAGTAAACGAACCAGATGACCAGGGCAAGGACCACGGCGTTCCACAGGAAGTGGAACGGGGAGAAGACGCTGATCCCAAAACCGCCGCGTCCCATCATTGGAGAGCGATACGAGTTGAACCCGGGACCAAAATCCCTGCCAAAACCATGCAAGGGCATGAGGTTCGGGTGCACACGCCCGAATGGACCAAAGAACGGCACATTGTCTGAGGATGTTGCGGCCTGGTTATATCCGATCCGGTAACCGGTGAAACCTGCTCCTGCCAAAGCGCCAACGATGACGATCACAGTGAGAAGTGTTAGTAGAAACTTTTTCATGTATAAACTCCTTTATGACTCATACTTTACCATGCGTGTGTCAAAACGAGATGTAAATATTGTGTGGAATTTATGGGGATTTGACCGCGATATACAGATGCCTTGGCATTACGATCATTGTCACCATCATCGTAATGCCAAAGTAAATACACAAACGTAAAAAATGGCAAACATCCCTGCCAAACGGTGTGCAGGATTAAACGAACAGCGGAAGCATCCAAAAGATGCTCCGCTGTTTTTGTGTGGATGAATGCTACTACTGGATTTTTCCCGGCAACGAGATTTTGATCTTCAGACCCTTTCCCGCTTCGCTCTTCGCCGAAAGTTGTCCATTGTGCCCCTGAACTATGGATTTAGCGATAGCCAATCCCAACCCCGAGCCGCCATCTTCGCGTTGACGGGACGAATCCACGCGATAGAAACGCTCGAAGATGCGTTCAGCCTCTTGCGGAGATAAACCGGGACCGCTGTCTTGAATGGCAAGTTCCACCCTGTCACCTGTTTGTTTTGCTGAAAGCGTAATGGTTCCGCCTTCAGGGGTGTGGCGCATGGCGTTGTCCAGGATGTTCGTGAGAACCTGCGTCATTCGTCCGGGATCAACTTCGAGCGAGGGAAGAGGCGAAGCAATGTCCAATTTAAGGGAGATACTTTTCCTTTGAGTCTGGTATTGGTACAGGGATGCAACTTCCTGAATGAGCCGCCCTGGTTCGATGGTCTGTAAATTGATGGAAAGCTCACCGGCGTCTGCAAGCGAGAGTGTGCGCAGGTCGTTCACAAGATGTTCGAGGCGCAGAGCTTCCTCGCGGATGATCTCGAAGTTTTCTTTTATGGGAGGGAGCACGCCGTCGTGTACCGCTTCTGCATGACCAAGGATGAGGCTGAGCGGCGTGCGGAGTTCATGCGCGATATCGGCGGTCATTTGTTTGCGCGTGTTGACCGAGCGCGAGAGTTCGGCGCTCATCTTGTTGAAGGCGTTGGCGAGTTCCCCCAATTCATCCTTTGTGCGGACAGGAACCTGTTGTGACAGGTCGCCCTGCGATACTGCATGCGTGGCTTGCGTGAGTTCCCGAATGGGACGTGTGATGGTGCGCGAGAGGAAGATGCCGAGAAAGAGTGCAATGACCGCGCCGATCAACGCGCCGTAGAGCAGTATGAGATTGGTGCGCTCGATGAATTCAAGTTCGCGCTGGCTTCCCTGAAAAGGAACGCGCAATGGAATGAGAATGCCGACCGTCACGCCATTTTCCGTGATTGGTATACCCAGTTCCAGCTCATCGTTGGGGATCTTTTCGCCAGCGGCGAACCTTCCATTGGAGATGATCACGTATCCATCGCGATCGGTCAGGGTGAAAGGTTGCATCATGTCCATGCGGGGGCCTTGTCCTTGTCCCTGTCCTTGCCCCTGTCCCATGCCGGGCATTTGGCGGTTGTTCTGGATCAAGACAATTTCCACACCTTCCCAAGATCCATTCTGCTGATAATAAATGGAAAGGTCTGTGACAATACTGCTCTGGCTTTGATCCGAGAGAAACTTTATGAATTCCTGGCGGGTATTCCAGCGGGCAGTAATGAAGATGACCGCAACACTGACAATCCCGATGCTCAGGAAGGCGATGATTAGTTTGGTGGAAATGGAGCGCATGAAATCAATCCCTCCTGAAGCGGTAGCCGACGCCGTACACGGTTTCGATGTATTTCGGCGAACGCGGGGATTTTTCGATCTTGCCGCGCAGATTCTTGATGTGGGTATCTATCGTACGCTCGTAGCCCTCGTAGCGAACGCCTTGAATAATATCCAACAGGTCGAGGCGTGAGTAGACCCTTCCTTTAGATGACATGAGCGCTGTCAGGATATCGAATTCAGAGGGAGTCAGGTCCACAAAGCCATCACCAACCTTCACTGTGCGGCCGTCGCGGTCAAGGACAATGTCTGCGGCTTTCAAAACCTTTGCCGATGGTTCCTTCTCACCTACGCGGCGCAGGACAGCGCGCACGCGTGCCACCAGTTCACGCGGGCGGAAGGGTTTGGTCATGTAATCGTCCGCGCCCACTTCGAGGCCGATCACTTTTTCTTCGTCGTCCACACGCGCGGTCAACAGGATGATGGGTGTGTTGCTTTCCGCGCGATGCCTGCGCATGAATTCGTAGCCGTCCATTTCAGGCATCATCACGTCGAGGACGATGAGGTCGGGTTTCTCTTTTTGCACGACAGTCAGGGCCTCCTTGCCGTTATACGCTGTTACGACGCGGTAACCTTCCTGTGTCAAATAACTTTCGACCAGTGAGACCAGTCTCTTTTCATCGTCCACAACCATGATTGTTTTTGCCATAATCACCTTCAAATTTTAGTATACCAAAAAGGAGTATATAGCATGACTGTAAAGACAAAGTTGTGAAATTGTGAAGACATTGTGTGAGTTTATAAAAAAACAAGCCCGTTTCGCAGGGCTTGTTTTGGTTGATGGTTGGAGCTATTTCTTTGAATTTCCTTGCAGTGGAAGCTCCCTGGGGGCCACCATTCCCCAGCGGGACGCACCCAGATAGAGAATTTCCAGGATAAGGTCTTCGTAGCGAATACCTTCAGCCTTTGCCTGCAGGCAGAGATCACTGTAGTTTGGCGTTAAGCCGGGCAGGGTGTTGATCTCCAGTAAACGCGGGTTGCCCTCCTCGTCGAGGCGAATATCGGTGCGGGAAATATCCAATGCGTAAAGGAGTTGATGAGCGCGCTGGGCAAAGTGTTTGAGTTTCTTTTCCAGTTCCGGATCTATGTTTGCCGGACAGACGTAATCGGGTGCGCCTTCTTCTCCGACCTCCTTGGATTTTGATGCCTGGCTGTAAACATTGGGTGTTACTGACCGGCTGCTGTCCAACTCAAGAACCGGGAAGCGGTGGAAGCCATCCTTTTCGTACCATTCGGGATGCCGCGAATAGAGTTTGGCATCCGCTCTTCCCATGATACCGATGGTGAATTCACGACCCGGCAGGAAGGTTTCTACAAGGGCGGGTTGCTGGTAGGTATTGATGATGTACATGGCGCGTTCGCGCAGTTCTTTTTCGTTCTTTACGATGGCCTTTGTGTCAACGCCCATGCCGGTCCCTTCACGGGCGGGTTTGACGAAGAGAGGGAATTTCAATTCCGGACGCAGTGGCTCATCACCGATTGTAAATTCCTGGAAGGGCGCAACGGGCAGGCGCCGGTCGCGCCAGATGCGTTTGGTCAGGGTCTTGTCGAGGGAGATGCTGTTGGTCACTACGCGCGAGCCAGTATAGGGAATGCGGAGCATCTCGAGCAATGCTGGAACCTGCGCTTCGCGCGCGTCGCCACCCAACCCTTCGGCGATGTTGAAGCAGATATCCGGCCTGACATCTTTAAGTGTATAGGGCAGTTCGGTGTCAGCCTGGAGAAAGACCGTTTGGTGTCCGTCAGTTTCGAGGGCGGTTCGAATCGAGTCGATTGTCTCGATGTGGTCAAAATCGGCAAAGGCATCCGGCGGAACACCTTCCGGTTTCGGCTTGGAATCATCCTTGATATTGGCGAGGACGGCGATCTTCCAGTATCTTTTCATGTGATGAGAGGGGGGCTTGTCTTCTCCGCGAGGTAACATTTTTGCTCCTTGATTGTAAAATTATTTAATCGAGTATATTACAAGCTGTGTTGTTGACAAGGGTATGATGATTGTAACTAGACAATGATGAGCCTTTCAGGTATCATTGGCCCGATTGTGCGCCTCCTCACGAAAGAGAGCACAAAAAATGCCCATATGCCCGGATAACAATCTTATCCGGGTTCTTGTACGTAAATTGAATTTTGGCGTGGAGGAATAATGACAGACCTGATCAAGCAAATAGCAGGTGATTTGCAGAAGCAAATTGACTCATTCGAACCCGAACTCGGTGTCATTGATATTGGTACTGTGGTTGAGGCGGGTGATGGTATTGCACGTGTGAAGGGACTTGCGAACATTCGAGCCCAGGAACTTGTGCAATTTGCCAATGGGGTGATGGGAACTGCTTTCAACCTCGAGAAGGATAGTGTTGGTGTGATCGTGATGGGCGAGTACGAGGGCATCGTCGAAGGCATGTCCGTGCGCGGAACGGGACGCATCGCTTCCGTACCTGTGGGTGACGCGTTGATCGGACGCGTGGTCAACGCTTTGGGCCAGCCAATCGATGCCAAGGGACCAATTGCCACGACCGGGTTCCGCCCGGTGGAACGCATTGCGCCGGGTGTAGTGGAACGCCAGGATGTGGATACCCCGGTGCAGACCGGCATCAAGTCCATCGACTCGATGATTCCCGTTGGACGCGGTCAGCGCGAGTTGATCATTGGCGACCGCCAAACCGGCAAGACCGCGGTCGCGATTGATACGATTATCAACCAAAAAGGCAAGGACCTGGTCTGTATCTATGTGGCGATTGGTCAGAAGAAAGCCGCAGTTGCCCGTACGGTCGGCATCCTTGAGAAATACGGTGCGATGGACCACACCATCATTGTTATGGCTTCTGCCGAAGAATCAGCCGCTTTGCAGTACATCGCTCCCTACGCTGGTTGCGCAATGGGTGAAGAGTTCATGGAGACCGGGCGCGATGCGTTGATTATCTATGACGATCTCTCCAAACATGCGTGGGCATACCGACAGGTCTCCCTGCTTCTTCGTCGCCCTCCCGGACGTGAAGCGTATCCCGGTGATGTGTTCTACCTCCATTCCCGCCTGCTTGAGCGCGCGGCGCGTCTTGCGAATCAATATGTAATCACTAAGAAGGAATTTAGTGGCGAGGTTGCCGGGGAGAAGGATGGGGTTGATGGCAAGGTCTATATGGGACCGATGTCTGCCCACGATGCGGGTGAGGCGCTCAAGGCAATGTCTAATGCAGATAATTACAAGATCGTAAAAGTTGCAGGGACCGGCGGTTCGTTGACCGCTTTGCCAATCATCGAAACATTGCTAGGCGACGTGTCTGCATATATTCCAACGAACGTTATTTCCATCACGGATGGACAAATTTATCTCGAAGGCAACCTGTTCAACGCCGGTATTCGACCTGCGGTGAACGTGGGTATCTCGGTTTCACGTGTGGGTGGCGACGCCCAGATCCGGGCGATGAGGCAGGTGGCAGGCCGCTTGCGCCTCGATATGGCCCAGTTCCGCGAACTGGCTGCCTTCGCCCTTATGGCATCCGACCTCGATAAGAACACACAGAGCCAGCTCAATCAGGGTCAACGTATGCAGGAAATCCTCAAACAGCCGCAGTATTCACCGGTTGACCTTGAGAATCAGGTGATGGTCATTTTTGCAGGCACCAACGGATTTGCATCCAGCGTTCCCGTTGACAAGATGGTTCAATGGCAGGCGGATTTGATCCGATATATGGAAACCTCCCATCCTGAAATCGGCAAAGACATCCTCGAAAAGAAACGCATCACAGATGAGACGAAGGAAAAACTCACGAAGGCGCTGGAAGGTTTCCGCGCGGGATGGCAGGCATAATCCATGGCATCCGCTCGTGAAATGCGGCTCCGAATTCGGAGCGTAAAAAACATCTCGCAGGTCACGCGTGCCCTCGAAACCGTCAGCGCGAGCAAAGTCCGAAAGGCGATCAGCGCAGTAACTGCCACCCGCGCCTACGCGACCAAAGCCTGGCAGGTGCTCAAGCATGTAGCCGAGCAGCCCGGACGCGATACCCTGCATCCGCTTCTCGCTGACCGGAAATCCGTGAACAGGACGCTGGTCGTCGTCGTTACAGGTGACCGTGGATTGGCGGGCGCGTACAACTCGAACGTGATCCGTTTTGTCGCTTCTCGCTTCGATACCAATCCTGCTCCCGTTAAATTTATCGCTGTCGGCCGCAAAGGCCGTGACCTGCTCTTCCGCCGCCGCAAAAACGTGATCGCGGACTTCAGCAATCTTCCCGCCGCACCCACCTTTGTGGATGTCTCTGCCATCGGGCGACTCGCCGTGGATGAGTTTATAAAAGGCGAGGTGGACGAGGTTTTTTTGGTCTATACCGACTTCGTCAACATGGCGCGCCAGATCACAACCGTCAAGAAACTCCTGCCGCTTGAACTTGTCGGCGAGGGACTGGTCGAGGATTTTTCGCAACAGCGCAACGGTCCACATGCCGCGTATGAGTATGAGCCGGATATGAACGAGATCCTCGATGAGATCATCCCGCGCTTTACCGCGTTGCAGGTCTATCAGGCTATTCTCGAGTCACAGGCGAGCGAACATGCGGCCCGCATGATCGCCATGCGTAATGCCACAGACAATGCAAAGGAACTCGTCGGCGCATTGCAACTGGCGTATAACAAGGTAAGACAGCAAACCATTACAAACGATATTCTGGATATTGTCGGCGGTGCGGAAGCGCTTGCCGCGACGAAATAATTGGAGGCAATCATGGCAAACGCAAATGGCCGTGTCGTACAAATTCTGGGTGGCGTAGTGGATGTGGAATTCCCCGAAGGGAACATCCCCGAACTTTTCGAAGCGATCGAAGTGGATCGCGAAGGAAAGGATCCACTTGTTCTTGAAGTGCAGAAACATCTTGGTAACGGCTGGGTTCGCACCGTGTCAATGGACTCAACCGATGGCTTACAGCGCGGCGTCCCCGCCCGTGCCACCGGTGACCCTATAACGGTTCCTGTTGGACCTTCCACTTTGGGACGCATTTTCAACGTGCTGGGCAAACCGATTGACAAGAAGGGCGATGTTCCTGCCGGCCTTCGTTATCCCATTCACCGCCCGGCGCCGACGTTTGCGGAGCAATCCACCCGTGTGGAGATCTTCGAAACCGGCGTGAAAGTCATTGACCTGATCGCCCCCTTTACGAAGGGCGGTAAAACGGGTATTTTCGGCGGCGCAGGAACGGGCAAGACAGTCGTTATCATGGAGCTCATCCGCTCCGTCGCGACCGAACACGAAGGCAACTCCGTGTTCGCAGGTGTGGGTGAACGAACCCGCGAAGGAACGCAACTCTACCGTGAAATGATCGAGTCTGGCGTTATGAAGGATACGGTCATGGTATATGGACAGATGAATGAACCTTCCGGCGTGCGCCTGCGCGTTGCACTTTCCGCTCTTTCGATGGCGGAATACTTCCGCGACCAGGGACGCGACGTGTTGCTCTTCATTGACAACATCTTCCGCTTCTCGATGTCCGGTTCCGAAGTGTCGGCGTTACTCGGACGCATGCCCTCCGCGGTGGGTTACCAGCCCACGCTCGCCACTGAAATGGGCGAGTTGCAGGAGCGCATTACCTCCACGCGCACCGGTTCGATCACATCCATGCAGGCTGTGTACGTGCCTGCGGATGACTATTCCGATCCCGCGCCTGTGGCGACCTTTACCCATCTCGATGCGACCATCGCTCTCGAACGCTCCATCGTGGAAAAGGGTATCTACCCCGCAGTAGACCCGCTCGTTTCAACCTCCCGTATTCTTGACCCCAACATCGTGGGCGAGGACCACTACCGAACCGCGCGCGAAGTCCAGCGCGTTCTCCAACGCTACAAGGACTTGCAGGACATCATCGCCATTCTCGGCATTGATGAACTCTCCGAAGACGACAAACTCATCGTCTCCCGCGCCCGCAAGATCGAGCGTTTCTTCTCCCAGCCATTCTATGTGGCGGAACGTTTTACAGGCATCCCCGGAGCCTACGTCCCGCTCAAGGACACTGTGCGCGGCTTCCGCGAAATTCTGGACGGCAAATGCGACGACCTGCCCGAACAGGCTTTTATGATGGCAGGTACGATTGAAGATGTGCGTGCCCGCGCAGAGAAGATGGGATAGGAAAATCAAGTGTTCACTGCCCAGCGGAGAAACGCTGGGCAGTATGCCACTGGAGTAGTGTAATGACCATTCGTTGTGAAATTGTCTCCCAGGACCGTACCGTATTCGAAGGCGATGTTGACATTGTCGTCATTCCCGGCGCGGATGGAGAGATGGGAATCCTTCCAAAGCATTCACCGGTTCTCACCACATTGAAGTACGGTATCATCAAAGTCCGCAGGAGGGGTGAAGAGAAATTGTTCACAGTTGCCGGCGGCGTGGCGGAAGTCCAGCCGGATATTGTCACCATCCTTGCCGATGCGGCGGAGAACGTGGACGAGATCGATATCGAACGAGCAGAAGCCGCCCGCAAACGCGCGGAGGAAGTTCTTGCCAAGGGCATCCCGGCAGACACGGATGCATACCTTGCCATGGAAGCGGCGTTGCGCCGTTCCAATCTGCGTCTTGATGCGGTGCGTCGTTACCGCCGTGGTGGGACGCGCCTGCCAACTTCGGAGTCCTAGACCCTCGTGGCAATGTTTTCAAAAGACCTGGGCATAGACCTGGGTACCATGTTCACACGTCTCGCTGACAGCACGCAGGTGCTGTTGGAGGAGCCCACCATTGTTGCCATCGAAGTGGATGACCAGAAGATGGTCGCGGTGGGGCGGGAGGCGCTTGAAATGTACGGACGCGTTCCCGAAAGCATCGAGGTTGCCCGTCCGTTGAAGAACGGGGTCATCGCCGATTATGAGGTTACTGAAACGCTTCTTTCGTATTTACTTCAACGCGTAACCGGATCGATGCGTATCTTCCGTCCGCGTGTGATGATCTCGGTGCCGTTTGGCGTTACCAGCGTCGAGCGACGCGCGGTCTATGAAGCAGTTTTGGAGGCGGGAAGCCGTGACGCGTCCCTCATCCAGCAGCCTCTTGCGGCGGCTCTCGGCGTGGACCTCCCGATTAATTCGCCATCCGGAAACATGGTCATCTGCCTCGGCGGCGGATGCACGGAAGCCGCGGTCATGGCGATGTATGGCATCGTCTCGGCAGAAACCCTGCGTGCAGGCGGCTTGGACCTCGACGAAGCCATCGTCAATTATGTGAGAAGGAAATATGGAGTGGTGATCGGTCAGGTGACAGCGGAACATCTCAAGATTAAGATCGGAGCCGCCGTGCCGCAGGATACCGAAAACAGCATGGAAGTGCAGGGACAGGATCAGGTCACTGGTTTGCCGCGTCCCATCACATTGACGACAGGCGAGATCGTCGAAGCCCTGCAGGAACCGCTCAAGGCTGTGATCGAGACCGGGCGGCGCGTGCTCGAGAAGACCCCGCCCGAACTCGTGGCGGACATCATTGACCGCGGCGTGGCGTTGTGCGGCGGCGGCGCGTTGTTGCGCGGCATTGACAAACTGTTGACCAAATCGTTGGGCATTCCCGCCTACCTTGTGGATAACCCGCTGACCTGTGTGGTCGAAGGCGCGGTCAAGGCGCTTCCCATGTACAATATCTTGCGACGCAACCTGCCGCAGGTATAAACAAAACGGTCTCGCAGATGCGAGACCGTTTTTTGATTCTAATGGTTTGTTTTGAGGTATGGAGCGAAACATACTCGTGACCGTGTAGCCCTCCCCACCAGTCAGGCAGTTTGCTCTCGCGAAGCGAGCACGGAGTGAACGCTGTGTTGGCCGGCGCCGCAACATTCTTGAGTACCCTCGAGCCAATGCCTCCTTTTACCTCGTGATAGTTGGCTTGATCATGGTCCATGTAGCAGCCCAATCGCTGGTCTGTACCAGGGCGGCCTCCCCGTCCGCGCGGGCAATGGCCCAGCCGTACTGCGGGTCGCTGAAGGAGAATTGTCCATCCCAGTTGACTGTTTTAACGAAGGACCAGGTTTGCCCATCCGAGGTACTCAGGTACATGTCGCGTCCGAGGAGCAGAGCATTATTCAAACCAAAGTAGATCAATTGGTCCTGCGCCGCCTGAACTTTATCCGGCAGGTGGACCGTCTGCCAGGTCGCCCCGCCATCCTGGCTGGAGTAGAAGTAATTGGTGAATCGTTGGGGCGGGTCATGGCTGTCAAAACAGCCCACCAACATACGGATGGACCAAACGGAGAGAAGGACAGGCTGGTAGGTCTCGCAATAGGGATATTGGTTGAACAAGTCGGGTGTATCGGGTGGAGGCGGCAGTTCGCGGCTGTCCCAGGCGGCGCCTCCGTCGGTCGTGACATCGTAGGCCGGCGGCCCGGGGGCGTAAGCGCCGGTTGTCTGAAGGGTGCGCAAGCCAAACTCTGTGTCGGCAAAGACCATGCCCGTGTAGTCGTCGCTGATTTGACCGTCCAGGGAGGTCCAGGTCAGGCCACTGTCCATCGTGCGGAAGAGTTCGTGATTGAAATGTGTGCCGGCCCCCAAGTAGACACCGCGTACCAGCACCCAGATGGATTGGGTGTTAAGTACGGCAAATTCGACCCACACACTGTCGCCGAAGACCTGGTGAAACAATGGCGCCCCGCGAGTCCAATTACGTCCACCATCTGTTGTTCGCCATGTGGGAGCCTCGGGAGGAATGCGATCGTCTTCGGCAAAGATGATCCAGGCAGTCTGAGTATTTAGGAAGGCACCATAAGCCTGGTTCTTTGTGCCGGAGGGGAAACTTTGAGGAGGTGTGACTTCACGCCAGGTCTGCCCACCATCCGCCGTGGTCAGTACATATGGACCACTGATGCCCCAACCATCAGTGCGGCTGTTGAAAGTGATCGAATCCAGTTGGACGAGATCGCCAACTTGGAAGTGGGGCGCGGCGGCTGGTTGGGGTGCGGTGTGTGTCGAGAAGGTTTCCGCTGTAGGCACGGAAACCGTGACAGTTGTGGTGGGGGGTAGTGTTGCGGGCAAAGGTTGCTGTGAAGGTGGCAACGATGGAGGGACGGGAGTGGTGGTGATTGTAGGCACTGCCAAAGGCCCGCAGGCCAGCACAACCAGTAGCAGTACAAGCGCAACGGGAAAACGACTTCGTCTATTCATTGATGGACTCCATCATCATTTTGAGGTCACTTAAGGATTATGATAACCTGTTGCAAGGTCCCACAGTATGATAGAGCCATCGTCAGTTCCAGATGCCAGAATCCTGCTATCGGGGCTGAAGGCCATGCTGATCAATCCAACTTCGCTTCCTGTTGCGGCTTGACCGGTAAGCGGCTGACCAATGGTCTGGAGCGTGTCCATGTTCCACAGCACAATCTTCTCCTTTGGAATATAGTCCGACGACGGAATAAGGATTCGGGATGCCAGTGTCTTACCGTCCGGGCTAAAAGTCACACTTGCCACAAGACCCTTTTCGCCTATAAGGTGGGAAAAGACCTGGTGCGATTCGACGTGCCATATGTAAATCGTACCAGCCATATTTCCTAACGCCATGAATCTGCCGTCCGGGCTGAAGGCCATGCTGGCAAATTGTTCCTCGCCTCCGAGCGGCGTTGTGAGAAGTTGGCGCGTGGTCACGTCGAATAGCTGGATGATACCCGACCCCGTCACGCCCGAACTCATCACTGCCAGCATCCTGCCATCCGGACTGAATAGCAGCCCCAGAGGCGCCGGCGCACCAACGCGGAATCCGGACAGGTGACCGATAGGCTGGCGCGTGGCTGCATCCCACAGGATAATGTCGTATTGACTGCAATGGGACCAGGGATCAAGTTCTACACACTTTCCGTATGCCAGCAATTTGCCATCCGGGCTCAAAGTCATGCCCTCGCCATGGCTCAGGTCTTTTTCCACATCGAGCGATTGGCCTGAAGGCATATCCCACAGGGTGATGGTAAGCCCATTTGCGTAACTTACAGATACCAGAGACTTGCCATCCGGGCTGAAGGCAATGCCAGCCATTGCTCCGAGTCCACCCGTTCCACCTCCCCCAGTAAATGACTGGATGGTTTGGCGCGTATTCACGTCCCATAGAGTAATCCTGCCATTTTTATATATGGACGCTAAGACCCTGCCATCCGGGCCGAAAGCCATGCCTTCCACCCCACCGCTGTTGTCGGTGAGCGGTGGACCTATAACGAGTCTGACTGTCGCCTCGACTGCAGGCGTATTTTGTACCGGGGTCGTTGTGGGAGGCGGAGGTGGCAGAGATGGTGTGGAGGGCACAGAGGAGGGTAAGGGCGTTGGTAGAGTGGCAGCCGGAGTGCAGCCAACCACAAACAGGGTCAAACCGGCACCAAGCAGCATTCGTAGCGATCTCGCGAGTAACATGACTGTCTCCTTTAGACTTCGTACAACCAAATTTGCGGTTTTCGCTCATGTTGGGAATTTTGATCGTACGGACTTGATCTGATTTGCCTATTAGAACGCTGTGTTGGGCGGCTTCTTCATGAATAAAATATTTCCAAATTCTTCTTGCATTCACTTGAAGGATCAAACAAATTCATCTCTTCTTCCGTTGGAACTTGAATTATCTCTGACCATCGCAGAATATCCTCCCGTTTTATTGGCGGATTCTCCATGCCTCGGCGCTGAATACGCTCGAAAAGAATTTCAGGAGGTGCGGATAAGTAGTGCAATTCGACAGCGGCGCCAAGCTGGCGCGCACCCTCACGTAATGCGTCGCGCTCCGATTTTCCCCATGTTCCCCATTCGATAATGACCACGAGACCGAGTTTGAGAAGTTTTTGACCTAATTTCCATTGCAGTGCTTCAATCCTTGCGCGACTTTCCTCATCATAAAGGTTGATAGAGAGCGCATCCATCCACTCATCTGGAGCAAGGCGAACAGCGTATAGGCTTTCCTCAAGGCACTTTGCTAAAGTTGTCTTTCCTGAGCCTGGCAGACCACAGATGATAATTAATCTTGCGCTGTTGCTTGATTTTTTCATTTCGTTCGAAACCTAACTCATATTGGCTAAGCAGCCCAACGGTTTGCGTTACCCACTGGTGGGCGGGACGAGGCAACGCCAATTTGCTGGAACCAGCCCGTAGCCACGCAAACGACTCGAAAATGCCGCAGATCGGGCGAGCTAGCGTCAGGTGCACACTGTGTTAGGTGCCGTATTCAAGTTCGAAGCCTTTGATGCTCTCCAAACACTTATCCAACAATTTTCTAAACGCTGCCCGTTGTGCCTCGTCGCGCCATCGGACGTGCAACGTGTGTTTATCAAGCTCATTAATAACATCAAGACAGTCTTTGCACATTCCAGGAATACCGCTTATCTCAAGGGAAAAGCCGTTCACCATAAAGTGTACGAAGTCGTTTCGGTACTCGTTGATTTTTTTGATGCTCCTACCTTGATTGCCTTGAGGCGTGAATTTGTAGCCATCAATTTCAGTATGCTTGAGCTTGTCATAGAGATTCGGAAACCAATCCATCATCATTTTTGGATGGGCAGTGCCTTGGTCATGAGCTCTCAGCCATGCCTCGGCGTCGTCCTGTTTGGCAACAAGCAGATTGTTACCTACGCCACGGAGGTGACAGGCAATTGCACCTTGAAGTGCACCATGAGTCGCTATCACGACCCATTTCCACATGGTGATGTCACCCCTTGCCTGCTCCAGAGCGACCAAAAGCATGGACAGCGAAGCAATTATGTCCGATTTGTCATCTGTATGTAGCCAGTGTTTATTCATAGTATCTAACGATTTGCGTTCGCGAAGCATGGCGCTGGGGAGGGGCTGGGAGCAGAGAA
>DATIUT010000244.1:0-3300 GCA_035466615.1 Anaerolineales bacterium
CTCTGGTAGATAAGCCAAAGTTTCCCGTCATTGATGCGCACAATCATCTCGGCGAACCGTTCGGCGGCGGCTGGGATAAGAAGCCGTTGAGTGAATTATTATACTTGCTTGACGAAGCGGGTGTGACTCATTACGTTGACCTTGATGGGGGATGGGGCGAAGATATTCTTTATACGCATTTGAAACATTTCAAGGAAGGCGCGCCTGAACGTTTTCAAATCTTTGGCGGCGTGGATTGGAGTCAATGGGAAGCGCGCGGAGATGGATTCGCGAATTGGGCGGCGGGCAGGCTCAAGGTCCAGAAAGAGGCGGGCGCGCAAGGCTTGAAGATTTGGAAGCCGTTTGGATTACATGTCAAAGACGATCAAGGGCAATTGGTCAAAGTGGATGATGCGCGCCTTTCTCCCATTTGGGAAATGGCGGGCGAATTGAATTTGCCCGTCTTGATTCATGTGGCTGATCCTGTCGCATTTTTCGACCCGATTGATGAAACGAACGAGCGTTGGGAGGAAATTGGCGCGCACCCCGATTGGGCATTTACCAGCCCGCCGTTCCCGCCGTTTATGGAAATTATGAATGGCTTGTTCAATCTGGTGAAACGACATGCGAACACGACTTTTATCGGCGCGCATGTGGGTTGTTACGGCGAGAATCTTGGATGGGTGGGTCAGATGTTGGATGCGTGCCCGAATTATTACATTGACATTTCAGCGCGGTTGGGTGAGTTGGGAAGACAGCCCTACACCGCACGGAAATTTTTTATTCAGTATCAGAACCGCATTTTATTTGGTTCGGATATGAGTCCGGATTTGGATGCATATCGCTTGTGTTATCGCTTCCTTGAGACCGATGACGAGTATTTCAATTACAACACGAGTGAAGTGCCAGGACAGGGACGTTGGTATGTGTGCGGTTTGTATCTGCCCGACGAGGTGTTGAGAAAAATCTATCGTGAAAATGCGATGAAAGTTTTGATGATCAGATAATATGGAAACCTATCATACCTACAACGAGATCAAGTCACAGACTCAAGCCTGGACGCAGGCGCTGGATGTTGTATCCGCTTCTTCCCTCCCGAAAACTGGCGACTACGATCAGGTCATTTTCACTGGCTGTGGCTCAACGTACTACCTCTCAATTTCCGCCGCGGCGTTATATCAGGAGTTGACCGGGCGAATTGCGCGCGCAATCCCTGGCGGGGAGTTACTGCTGAATTCACAAATTGTTTCGACGCAATCGAAAAGCCTGTTGGTTGCCATTAGCCGTTCTGGCACGACCACCGAGACGGTCAAAGCGGTTGAGAAATTTAAATCTGAAAAACGTGGGGATGTGCTTGTCATCAGTAATTACGATGAAGTCCTTTCACGTCTGGCGGATGTGAATATCGTGATTGACAAGGGACAGGAGAAATCCGTCGCCCAGACGCGCTCGTTTGCTTCGATGTATGTGGCAGCGACGGCGTTTTGTGCGAAGATGGCGGGAGAGGACGATCTGTTGTCGGTGATGAGTGGGTTGCCGAAAGCAGGGAAGATGTTGATTGAGAAATATGAATCGTTTGCAAAATCCATTGGCGGGAATCTGAATTTCGATAGGTTTTATTTTCTCGGAAGTGGCATTCGATACGGACTTGCCTGTGAAGTGAATCTCAAGATGAAGGAGATGACTCTTACGCATAGCGAGCCGTTCCATTTTTTGGAGTTCCGTCATGGACCGATGAGTATGGTGAATCACAATACTGTCGTGGTGGGGATGTTATCGGATGTGAACCGAGTCCATGAGGCGAAGGTGTTGTCAGAGATGGAAGGGCTGGGGGGTACGGTGACGGGCTTGGGGGAGAGTGAAGCGGATGTCGAATTTAAGTCGGGAATCCCGGAGAGCGCACGCGGAGTCCTGTATCTGCCTATCCTGCAATTGATGGCTTTTTATCGTTCGGTAGCCAAAGGTTTGAATCCCGACCGTCCTGCTAATTTGACGGCGGTCGTGAAATTAGATTTCTAATCAAAAGGAGAGAAGCATGAAAAAGTTCCTGTTCGTTCTTGTAATGGCAAGTTTGGCGCTTGCGGCGTGTGGCGCCAAACCAACTGAAGCGCCTGCGGCGGAAGAAAAGATCGAAATTCGCTTTTGGGGACATCAGGCGCCTGCGTTCAACGAAGCCAATCAGGCAAAGTTCGATGAGTTCATGGCGCAGAACCCGAACGTGACCATCAAGTATGAGACGTTCCCGTGGGATGTGTTCATTCAAACGATTCAAACTTCATTGCCTGCTGGCAATACCGCCGATGTGATCTTGATCCCGGGCGGATATACGTGCCGTTACGCAAGCGGCGGTCAATTGTTGGAAGTTCCTGCGGATGTGATGACACTTGCTCAGGCGCAGGAGGTATTCTTCCCCGCACCATTAGGCGGCCAGACCTGCGATGGCAAGCTGTATGGCTTCCCCGCAGAATACAACCTTGAATACGGCGGCGCGTATGTGAACCCTGCTTTGTTTGAAGCGGCTGGTGTTGCATACCCTCCTAACTGGGAAAATTGGGATGCGGTCGTTGCCGATGCCAAAAAGATGACGCAGGTCGGCTCCGATGGCGTGATGACCGTCGCGGGTATGCACTACACCAACAGTGACCAGTTGTTCACGTACTTCCTGGCGGGTATTCTGGAACAGGGTGGGAATTACTTCGCAGAGGATGGCAAGCACTTTAACTTCAATTCACCCGAAGCAGTTGCCACCATCCAGAAATTGATGGACATGGCTCAAGTGGATGGGATCGTAGACCCCGTGATCTTCAATCAGGATAGTGAGTGGGTTGGTGATTCGTTCGCACAGGGTCACAATGCGATCGGTGTGCTTGGTTCGTGGTATGTGGGCGACGCCAAACTTGCATATCCTGACCTGGTGTTTGACTATGTCTCCCTGCCGCCCATGATGGGACCGGAACATAAATTCGTTTCCGTTGGCGGATGGGGCTATGTGGTTGGAAAGAACACGCAGCATCCTGATATTGCCTGGAAACTTGCTGCATTCCTTGGCGCGGATCAGGCAAACGTTTTGCAATTCAACTCGGTATCCACCACCATCCCTGCGATGAAGGCAGTGGCTGAAGATCCGAAGTATGTGGAAACTGTCCCATTTGCAGGCGCTGTCCTGCCGATTTTGGATGCAGGCGCCTATCAGGGCAACCTGACCGATCCCGATCAACTGGCGTATGAGATCGTCTATCCAACCATCCTTGATGCCATTCAAGGCAATCTCACAGCGGAAGAAGCCGCGAACAGCATTCACGAAGCGGCAAACGCGATGGT
>DATIUT010000245.1:0-17511 GCA_035466615.1 Anaerolineales bacterium
GACCTTGGGAATAATGACGAATAGCAGGTGGATCAAGTTTTTGTTGTGGCTGGAAAGATTTGTGAAGGGTTCTTCGAAGAATAAATAGCTGTGCATAATTCTGCATACAATCACATTGCCTCCAAGCGGAAGGCGTTGCCGCGTGGAGAACGAATCTGCTCGGTTTTGGGGAATGGCACTGGAATGGGACTTGTCGTTCGTGGTCAACATGACATGATGCTTACCCTGGCTGTTGTCTGCGCGGGCAGGGATTTTCATGCTGTATTCCTTTGACTACCAGTAAAGGTGGCAACAGATCGCAACTTGTCGGCGCGGGGAACGTACATGAATTATACTTTTGTGAACCATGAAAGGAAGCGACATGTCAAACCGCTACAAAATCCGTCAAAAACTGGTCTCCATTGGGGACGATTTCTGGATCGAGAATCAGGATGGCCAGAAAATCTTCAAGGTGGACGGCAAGGCTCTGCGTATCCGCAAGACTCTCGTCTTTGAAGATGTGAAAGGCAGAATGCTTTGTAAGATTCAAGAACGTCTGCTGGCAATCAAGGATACGATGGTGATCGAGGATGCGAATGGTGACCAGATGGCTGTGATCAAAAAGGCGCTTATCGCTCCGTTACGTGACCGTTGGGATGTCAAGGTCAAAAATGGATCCGACCTCGTCGTACAGGGCAATATCCTTGACCTTGAATATTCGATCAAGCAGGGGCGCAGGAAGGTTGCTGAAGTCTCCCGGAAGTGGTTCACCATTACGGACACCTACGGTGTGGAGATTGCCCCCGGGCAGAACGATGTTCTCATTCTGGCGGTGGCAATTGCCATTGATATGATGGTGCATGATGAGGCGTAGTGGAGACGCGCGCATATATTGCACCAGAAATAGTTTCCGTGCATAACCCAAACTCCGAAGCCATGACGACCTCGGAGTTTGGGTTCTCAGATATTCAATTGTGGGATTAATTGGGATGGATCAACATCACAGGGATGTGGGTGTGGTGGACAACATCTTCCGCCATACTGCCCTTGAACCAGTGCTTTAGGCCTGTGTACCCATGTGTGGACATGGCGATCATATCGGCATGGATTTCATCAGCCACCTTGATGATCGTCTCGGGGACCGGTCCTTCGCGTATCATGCCTGTAGCCGTTGCGCCGCCGTTTCTTAGCATTCGAACTTCCGCCTGCACATACTGATTGGCTTCTTCGTCAAGATCATGAGAAACCATGGATGCCAGGGCGGTATTCCTTCCAAAGAACTCGGCGGCAGGGACAACCGGAACGCGCAAAATAACGATCTCTGCGTTTTCCGCCTTGGCCACAGCCTGGGCGTGGGGCAATACTGCTTCTGCGAGCGGTGAGCCATCCAACGGGATGAGGATTTTCTTGCTCATGGTTCATCTCCTTTGAATCCACTCAACCTTACTCTAGCACGAAAATACCTGGATTTCAAGTACCTGCCAACAGAAGGATTTCAAAGGCCTCTCTCGGCGGAACGCAACATGCCCCAATCCGCGTATGTTTGCGGGATGGGTTTGATTTCCTCATCAGGCCTCCGTACGAGGCCCAGCGCGCCTGTGGAGCAGGTGATCACGCACACGCCGCATCCCGTGCAACGAACCGTATTCACTGTTGCGAGCAATCCGTCCATTGAAAGCGCGTCAAACTGGCAGGCCTTAATACAATCTTCACAACCATTGCAGATGACTTCATCCACCTGGTTGACGAATGCCGAACTCGCCACCACATTGGCAATTCCCAGTTCGGCCATGCCGCGCAAGATTCCGCATGAGCAGGTACAACAATTACAAATATAGTAAACACCCTCCGCGCTGTTGCTGACGGAGTGAACCAGTCCCGCCTCTGCCGCGCGGCGCAGGGTTTCCATTGCTTCATCGTGAGTCAGCGCATGGATGACGGTGCTTTGATCGAACGCGTTCGGCCGCGGATTCATGACCATGCATACATCAATGGGATGATCACAACCTTCGCCGATGAGTGCTTTCTGTTTGCGACAAATACATTCCTGCACGCCCCACGACTGCATGCCATTGACAATCTCCGCCGCGCTCTCGAACGGCCGCACCTCCATCGAGTTGCGGATGGTCTCATTCACGGGAATAACGCGGTGTACCTGTGGTTTGACACTGAGCATTTTTCCGAAGCCGCACTGGAAATAATCCTCGAACAGGCGCGCCAGTTCCGCATCCATTGTGTAAACCTGCGCCTCGTAGATGCCGACCACGAACGGCATTAATTTGAATGACAACACTCCATCTTTTCTCCCCGCTTCGATCAGCCCGCGTCTGGACATCCCTTTGAGCAGGTCGCGTAATCCCGCGACATTTTCCCCCGTCCGCGCCGCGATCTCTTCAACCGTCTCCAAAGAAGGGGATAACTGTGCCGCTATTTCCGACTCCTCTGGTGTGAATATTTTTGCCAGCAGTTTCAATTCCCGCCCATCGTCTGTGGGTGGAAAGCCGTTTGGCAGTGCATTTAATCGCTCAGCCAGTTGTTTATAGGAACTCATGTCCATTCTTCCCTCCGCCAATAACCGATTCGTCAACGTGCAGATTTGTGATTCGCTTGCATCTTTGAAAGTATAGCACTTTTTACGCAAGGGAATTTCTGTGATTCTGCGTGGAGCGATATAATCACCGGGCGTATTTGTCATGACTACACTTTCTTCGGAAGAACTTCAGACGCAAAGACAAAACTTTCGCTACGTGCAGATCGACGCGATCGGAGTGAGCATATCCAATGTCGCCGCGCCATTCCTCCCTGTATTTCTGACGCGTCTCGGTGCAACCAATTTTCAGGTGGGTCTGCTTTCCTCCATGCCCGGTCTGACCGGCCTTTTCCTTGCCATTATTGTCGGGCGTTTTCTGCAATCAAGAAGGAACGTTGTCCCCTGGTATAGTCTGTCGCGGTTGATGGTCATATTGTGTTACGCGTTGACCGGGATACTCACGTTGCTTCTTGCGGAGAAATTCGTCATTGTTGCCACACTGGCAATCTGGGCATTTGCAACGATTCCCCAGACTGCGCTGGCAGTTGCATTTTCGGTTGTCATGAACGGGGTGGCGGGTCCCACCGGCCGTTATGCCCTCCTGAGCCGCCGCTGGACGATCTTTGGACTGACTGGGGTGGCCGGAACTTTCATTGTCACGCGGTTGATCGACCTCGTTGATTTCCCCATTAACTACGCGCTCATGTTCCTGGTCCTGTCGTTGGGCGGATTTCTGAGTTATTACTTTTCGAGCAGGATCACATTGCCGTACCAGCCTCCGCCGCTGGTCGCGAATAGTGGCTCTCCCTGGAAAGGATTACAAAACGTTCTTGATTTGTTATGGGCAAACCCTGCGTTCCTTTCATTTTCTTTGAAGCGTTTTGTTTACTTTTCAGCAATCACACTCGGCGCTCCGATCATGCCGCTATTTTTGGTGCGTGACGTGCGGGCCACAGACAGCCAGATTGGAACGGTCAATATGACATTGACCCTCGTTATGCTGGTGGGATATTTCCTGTGGCCGCGCGTTTCCCTCAAGCGCAGTGGACGTTTTGTGTTATTGGCAACAACGCTGGGAATGGTCTTGTATCCTGCTTTGAGCGCGGCGACTCCCAGGATTGAATTGATTATCTTTTATGCAGGCATCGCGGGATTCTTCCAGGGCGGTCTCGACCTCGTCTTTTTCGACGAATTGATGAAGACTGTTCCGGTGGGATACAGTGCGACACTGGTGTCCGTCGCCCAATCCATGCAATATCTGTCCATGATTGTCGCGCCGTTGCTGGGTACCTGGCTTGCGGAATATATCGGGCTTGGCGGCGCACTATGGCTGAGCGCAGGATTGCGCCTGTTCGGTTTCCTCCTGTTCCTGATGCCTGACAGGAGGCGCGCAAAATGACGGATACGGATGAACTTGGCGAACCTCAAGGGACGTCTCTGTGCAAGTCATGCGGGTTATGTTGCACAGGCCATTTGTTTATTTGGACAAAACTCCGGTCTGCTGAACTGGATGCCATTCGGACTCTGGGGTTGAAAGTATTTCGTGAACCCGGGCGGCGTGGTTTTAGCCAGCCCTGCCCGCTTTGGCGGGGACAATGCACGATCTACGTTTCCCCTCATTACCCGCGTTTTTGTCATACTTATAAGTGCAAACTTCTCAAAGAAGTCCTTGATGAAATAACTCCTCTGCCTCACGCGTTGACCGTTGTCGAACAGGCAAAGGATATGATTAACGAATTGGACGCGCTTTTGCCTCCTTCGCCGGACACTACTTTTCGCGAGCGTTTGGTTGCGCAGATTGGGAAGTTTAATAAATCCGACAAGCAGGGGAGTACAGAAAAGGAATTTCAACGGAAAGCCAGGGAGTTGCTGGCTTTCTATAAAACACAGTTCGGCGTAAGTGACGTGATGGATAAGGTCGAATAGCAGGGCGGTCTTCCAATTCCGCACCACTGCATGGACAAATGCATCCTCTTATTTTTTCTTCGGCAAAAAGTCGAACGGTGGTCTTTGATTTAGTTTGACCAGCGTCGCCCCCATCTCGCCAATGGCAAGCGCGGAAACCGAACCGGTATCGCATCCCAATCGTTGGAACTGGTCGAGCGGCAGACCGATGTAATGTGCCACGGCCAGCTTGATCGGGTCCGCGTGGAAGACGCACACCACAATATCCTTCGGTTTGTGCCTGGGTAGGATTGCGTCAATCGTGCTGACGATTCGGTTCTGACATTCGTAGAATGTTTCGCCATTTGGGAATTGTGCGCGTGAAGGGGCGCGTTGTACAACCTTCCAATGCCTGTGCAGATAAAGCCGTTTCAGGGATTTCCCCTGCCAGTCACCAACATTCGTTTCGAGAAGCCCTTTTTCCTTTTGAATGGTCAGCCCAATGGATTTTGCGATGGGCGTTGCAGTTTCCATCGCTCTCTCAAGTGGACTCGAGTAAATGGCATTGATCGGGACATCCTTCAGCGCCTCGCCCAACGCTTGAGCCTGTTTCTGTCCGTGTTCATTGAGATGAACCCCGGGCAGTCTCCCCGCGAGCTTATGCATTCTTGTGTAGTCATTCTCGCCGTGACGGATTAGCAATACCAAAGGCATTATTTGATCTTCCTCTTCATCTCCTGAATTTGCTCTTCGCTCATCGCAGGAATATTTTCCACCTTTGTAATTCCCAGTGCTTTACGTTGGGCTTCGCGCCACATTTCAAGCCGTGCGGTGACTTGTGACTCATATCCTTCTTGTGAAGGTGCATAGAAATAAGTGCCCAATAATCGTTTGGGTAAGTATTGTTGCGGGGTGAAATGACCTTCCTGCTCATGTGGATACACATAATCCCTGCCGTGTCCCATCGCAGCGGCATCGCGGTTTCCGTCCATGAGATGCCGCGGCACGGAGACCTGTCCCTCGTCCTCGATCTTTTTCATCGCTTTAAAATACGCTCCCGCGCTGTTGGATTTGGGTGCAGTGGCGAGATACAACGTCGCTTCAACGATGGGGTAGATGCCTTCGGGCAGGCCGATGAATTCAAAGGCTTGCGCCGCCGAAGACGCCACGACAAGTCCCATCGGGTCTGCAAGTCCAATGTCTTCTCCTGCGAGAATAATGAGGCGGCGAATGATAAATTTCGGGTCTTCTCCTGCGTAGATCATCTTTGCCAACCAATAGAGCGCCGCGTCGGGGTCGCTTCCGCGCACGGATTTGATGAACGCGGAGATCGTATCATAGTGCGCATCACCATCTTTGTCATAAAGGACGGCCCGCCGCTGGATTGACTCCTGCGCAACATCGAGGGTGATGTGAATGATGCCATCCTTGTCCGGTGCAGTGGATTCCACGGCAAGTTCGATGGCGTTCAATGCATTGCGGGCGTCACCGGAGGCTACTTCGATTAAATGGGAACGAGACTCGAGGTCCAGAAGGATGCGTTTGTTTCCGTAGCCGCGCTCCTTATCAGTAAGCGCGCGGTCGATCAGGATGCCAGTCTCTTCCTGATTCAAGTTGCGGAGTTGGAAGACGCGCGAACGCGAGATCAATGCCTTGATGACCTCGAAGTATGGATTCTCGGTTGTTGCGCCGATGAGAGTCACGACTCCTGCCTCGACATGGGGCAGGAGCGCATCCTGCTGGGCTTTGTTCCAGCGATGGACCTCGTCCACGAAAAGAATCGTTCGTATATTGTGCAATCTTCGGCGTTCGGTGGCTTCAGCGATCACTTCACGCAGATCAGCCTTGCCCGCGAGAATGGCGGATATGGTGACAAAGTGACTCTTTGTGCTGTTGGCGATGACTTGTGCGAGGGTTGTCTTGCCGGTGCCGGGTGGTCCCCACAATATGATGGATGAAAAGAGCCTGTCCGCTTCGATGGCGCGGCGCAGGAGTTTACCCTCGCCGACGATATGTTCCTGACCGATGTATTCCTCCAGTGTGCGCGGACGCATCCGCGCGGCAAGTGGGGCTTCGGATTTCATTCTTTCCTGCATGGCATGGTCAAAAAGGTCGGACATGAGGTTGATTATAATGGAAGTCTTGGCGCTCCAGCCGCCGTCTCCGGTGGTGCATTGCGCAAAATTTTGCGCCGTCCCCGGCGCAGGAAACAAGTTAATTCCAAAAGGATGATCAATGAAGAATAATTTTCCGTCCCACGTTTCTGATGCCGTTGAATCTGCCCGCGCGGAGTTGATTGCGTTTCTGCAAAAGATGGTGCAAGCCTCCAGCCTGCCCGACCATGAGCATGAAGTACAAAACCTGATCGCGCTAAAATTGAGGTCAATGGGATTGGCGGTGGAGATCATCCCGTCGAATTTTGAGGATTTGAAAGACCATCCCGCATTTGGCGATGATGGATTCTCGCCAAGCGGGCGCGTCAATGTGATCGGGCGCTGGGTTGGGAATCATTCCGGTGAAGGGCATTCGCTCATTCTCAACGGTCATGTGGATGTGGTCCCTCCGGGCGACCTCTTGCTTTGGGATGATTCACCGTGGAGCGGCGCGATCCGTGACGGAAAATTATTTGGACGGGGTTCCTGCGACATGAAGGCTGGGTTGTGTGCGGGGATTTTTGCCGTGGATGTGTTACAGCGACTCGGCTATCAGCCTGCGCGCGATGTATTGATCGAAAGCGTCATCGGTGAAGAATCGGGCGGCATAGGTACATTGACCACCATCGTCAAAGGCTATACAGCGGACGCAGTCATTTTGTTGGAACCGACGCGTCTTGAGATTTCTCCTGTGCAGTCAGGCGCGTTGACATTTCGTCTCACTGTGCCTGGTCGTTCCATCCATGCGGCGATGAAGCCGTATGGGGTCAGCGCCATTGAAAAGTTTGCGTTATTGTTGAATGCCATCAATGCGCTGGAAGTGGAGCGTCATACAAAGTTCAAACATCCTTTGTATGAAGATCCGAACAACATCGCGCCGATCAGCATTGGAACGGTGCGCGGCGGCGAGTGGCATTCCACTGTACCCGAAGAGGTTGTTGCTGAGGGGCGCATGGGGGTTCTGATTGGGGAGTCGAATGAATCAGCGAGGCGGGCGCTCGAAGGGGCGATTCAAACCGCGGCCGAGTCTGATGCGTGGTTAAGTCAAAATCCGCCGCGCGTGGAATGGTTCGAAGGTCAATTCGAGTCGGGCGAGACGCCGCTCGATCATCCATTTATCGAACGGCTCACGGCGGCGCATCGGCATGTAGTTGGGTCGTCTCCAACAATGCGCGGGGTGACATATGGCTCGGACATGCGCCTGTTCACGAATCATGCGAAGATTGCCGCAACGCATTACGGCCCCGGCGATGTGGGCATGGCGCATGCGGCGAATGAGTTCGTGCCGCTCGATGAAGTAATGACGGTGACAAAGGTGATCGCAAATATGATCCCGCAATGGTGTGGAGGAGAGTTTGCATGACAATCTGCGGTCTTTACGCGTTGGGTGTTTCCCGCGCTCCCTGTTGATGCGACTGATTGACCATGTAAATTCCAAGCAGTGCAACTCCGCCGCCGATCCCCTGCCAGATGTTTGGGATCTCTCCAAGAAACGGGATTGCCAGAATTGCCGTCACAACAGGCTGTAAAACCATCGTCGGCGCAACGATGGAAGCGGGGAGGTGTCCGAGCGCGTAGGCAAGCGCCATGTAGCCGATAAGTTGCGAGACCAGTGCAGTGGAGAGGAACACGATCCACGTCCTTGTGCTGAATCCGGTGAGTGGATTATGCATGACGAGATTGACGATGAGCAATGTGATGCTCGCTCCAATGCCGACGATCCAGATATGGGCGATGGGGCTGAAATGGACGCGGCTTTTTTCTGTAAAAAGAAAATATCCCCCATAGAAGAATCCGGTGAAGACCGCCATCGTGTCCCCGATGCCGAAACGCGGATGAAGGATGAAATCAGTCCCCATGATCAATGCCGCACCTGCAAGGGTGACCGCGAGTCCGCGCCAGAATGTGTTTGAGAGTTTTTGTTTGAGAATCAACCATGTCCCCAGCGCTACCCATAGCGGCGCAGTGTTGCCGAGCAGGGTTGCATTTGCGGCGGTTGTGTAGGAGAGGGATGTTGTCCACAGGGCGAGGTCGAGCGCGGTGAATACACCGGCAAGGAGGGGAAAAATAATATTCTGTGATTTGATCGAAGAATATGTTGATGTGCGAGGCAGGACGAATGGCAGCAACATGAAGATCGAAAGGAACATCCGATAGAACGCGGTCACCGGCCCCGGCGCATCCGCCCAGCGGACGAACATGGCGGAGAAACTCAGCGCGAGCACGCCGATGCCGAGCGCGAAATACGCAAGAAGATTTTTGTTTGGCATATGGAATTATTTGACTTGAAGGTGGTCCAGGATTGCCGGGAGTTCTGAAAGGGATGACAGACTCGCGTCCGGCTGGACCTGTTCCTGCTTTTCCATATCCGGGTCGGCGCGGCGGTTGATCCAGATTCCATAGATCCCCACATTCTGCGCGCCGCGGATATCTGCCACGAGGTTGTCACCGACCATCACAGCTTCGTTGGGAGGGCAATACCAGTTCGAGAGCGCCAGTTCAAAGATGCGAGGATGCGGTTTGCGGTAACTGCATGCGGCAGATGTCAGGATGAAATCGAAGTACTCCGTGATGCCGAAACCGCGGGCAAGTTGTTGCACATCTGTGTCGTCGCCTGCATTCGAGATGATTCCCAGATTGTATCCTTTTGCCTTCAGTGTTTGCAGTGTAGGGACGGCATCCTCCTCCAGCGCCCAGTTGGCTTGCGTCACGGAGAACAGTTTGTCCAGTGCGCCCCGGAGCACGTCGCTTGCGATATCATCATATCCCTTGTTTCCGAGCAGTTCGCGCAGGACGAACATGTAGGTGGTCTCAAGCAGGTCCTTTTCGCGTTGTTTGAAATATTCATCCAGATTTTTACGGAACTCGAGGGGAAAGGTGCTGGGATTGATCTCCATTCCCTGCGTGCGAAGATGCTCGGTAAGCACATCGTCAGCCTTCGCGACGATGGGTGTCCAATCCTGACGCCCGTACATGAGCGTCCCGCCAAAATCGAATAGGATGGCGCGTATGAAATTGCGTGGCATGTTGCTATTGTACTGTATGGCTGAAAAGAAAAAAACGTTATCGCGTGACTATTGCTTTCCACGTGGTTCCTGGGCCAAAGGTTTTTGCGGCAATGTGGTGACAAGCACCTTGTCCACGCGGCGACCGTCCATATCTATGATCTCGAAGTTAAGGCTGTTCCACACGAACTGATCGGTGACCTGCGGGACGCGCCCGAGCGACATCATGACAAACCCGCTCAGGGTTTCGTATTCGTTTTCGTGTGGGAGCGAGTGGAAGTTGAATATTTCCTTGAACTCGTCAATTTCCAGCATTCCATCCAACAGCCAGGAACCATCCTGCCGTTGGGTGGCTTGCGGTTCATCCTGCTCCATCGCGCCAACGATTTCCTCGAGAATGTCGTTGATGGTCAGCAACCCCTGCAAACCGCCAAACTCGTCAATGACCAGGAGCATGTCCGTACCTTTCTCCTTGAGAATTTCAAGGGCGCGCGAAGCGAACATGGTCTCCGGGATGTAGAAGGCAGGTTTAAGCAGGTCTTTGAGTTTGATTGTCTCACCGCCAAGGATGGGTCCCAGAAGGTCTCTCGCCTTGACAATGCCCAGTATGACGTCTAATGTGTCCTGTCGGACTGGGAAGCGGGAAAAATCGTTTTCGGCGATCTTCTTGCGGATCTCATCAAGCGAATCATCAATATCCAGCCAGATGATGTCTGTGCGCGGAGTCATCAGTGAATACACACGCTGGTCGCCGAGGCTTAGAACTCCTTCAAACATGTCCTGCTCGGATTCCTCGAAGACACCGGCTTGAGTACCCTGGTCTATGAGCAGTTGGATCTCCTCTTCGGTTACGGGCGGTTCGTTTCCCGGTTTGATTCCCAACATTTTCAAAATTAAATTGGAAAGTTTTCCAAGAAGCCAGACCAGCGGGTTGAATAATTTCGACACGGCGATCATCGGGGTGGCAAGGAAAGAAGCAATTTGTTCGGGGTTGTGCAGGGCGATTCGTTTGGGGACCAATTCTCCCAACAGGATCGAGACGAAAGTGATACAGATGACCACAATGCCGAGAGCCAATGAATCCGCGAAATCCGAAAACAACGGCACCTTTGCCAGCGCCATACCCAGGGGTATGGCCAGGGTTGCTCCACCGACCGCGCCGGTGAACACGCCCACGAGCGTGATCCCGATTTGGACCGTGGAGAGAAACAGGTTTGGATCCTGCAATAAGTTTAGGACTTTCTTCGCCCCTTTATCCCCATCGTTCTCGCGTTGTTGCAGGCGGGCTTTGCGGGAGGCGGCAACCGCCATTTCAGACATTGCCAGGATTCCGTTGACAAGGATGACAGCCAGGATAATCAGTATTTCTGAGGTTATATTCATCGAAAGAGTAATTGTTTCTTGTTTATGTGATTTGTTATGTAAGAGGATGGCAGTTCATTTGGAACCAAACAAGCCTGCTGACCACTTTCAGCAGGTTGAACGATGTGATTGATAACGTGTGCACTATCTAAGGGAACTTCGTCAGACATGGTGCAGTGGACTTCTTTTCACTCCCCATATTGTACTATGGATGCTTCGCTTCTTAACGGACCCTGATGCCTGATCCCGTTTCGACATTTCCCACCACCCAGACGGCCTGACCCACTTCCTCAGCGCGTGTGAGGAATGACGCCAGCTTCTCTTGTGGAACACCAAGCAACAAACCTCCGCTGGTCTGCGGGTCGAATAACAGCATTCGATTCTGCTCATCAATCGAATCTGTAAATTTCACCTTCGCTTCAAAGTAACTTTTGTTATCGAACGCGCCCCCCGCGAAACATCCGGCGTCCGCATATTTGCGCCCACAGGAAATGAAAGGAATCTTTGCAAACTCAAAATGTAACGCAACATTCGATGCATCCGCCATTTCCATGGCGTGACCAAGAAGACCATAGCCTGTGATATCCGTTCCGCCGCGCAGACCGAACTCATTGGCAAGCTGACCCGCCTTATCGTTCAATTGTTTCATCCAATTGACTGCTTCGGCAAGATCCTTTTCGTCTGCCTGCTCACGTTTCAGGGCAGTTGTGGTGACTCCAAACCCCAGCGGTTTCGTCAATACCAGCACATCGCCTGCTTTGAGACCGCCTTTGCTCAGCATCTTTTGTGGATGGACAAAACCGATCACGATCAGTCCATACTTCGGTTCCTTATCCCTGATCGTATGCCCGCCTGCAATGACAACTCCGGCCTCGCGCGCTTTCTCTGCTCCGCCGCGAATAATTTCAGACGAGATTTCGCTTGGAAGATCGTCCGGCAGGGCCGCCACATTCAGCGCAAGGAAAGGGTGCCCGCCCATTGCGTACACATCCGAAAGGCTGTTTGCCGCGGCGATGGCGCCGTAATCATACGCGTCATCCACAACCGGCGTGAAGAAATCGGTGGTGACGACAATTGCCCGTTCATCGTCCAAACGCCAAACTGCCGCGTCATCCGGTTCCTGCAGGCCAACCAACAGGTCCGGGAAGGAGGCGGCTGAAAAGATGCCTTTGACGGGACGCAGGACCTGCGTCAGCGCATCCGCGCTTAATTTGGACGCTCAACCCGCGCAGGCGGAAAGAGTCGTGAGTCGGACCTCGCGTCCATTTTGTGGAATCGGCATGAATAAAACAGGTGACAGTCACTTTTGTGAAGCGAAGCGACTGTCACCTTCTCCTTGGTTTGTTATGGCGTGGTAGGTTCGATCAGATTTGGCGATGTGTTTGGCAAGGGCAATATGAACTGGTTGCCTGTCGGCAGGAAGATCGTTTGCACACCCGGGGCCAGTTTCAGGATGTATTGGTACTGCAAGATCTCCGGATTCGCTTGAAGCGACTGACCGATCAACTCGTTGGCTTGCGCCTGGGCCTCTGCCTGGATGATCTGTGCTTGCGCCGCACCCTGCGCAGCGATCACTGCCGCATCTGCCTGACCCTGCGCCACCTGGCGGGCTTGCTCTGCCTCCTGTTTCTTTTGCTCGACGACGAATTTGGCTTGCTGTGCCTGTTGCTCGGCGATCTGCTTTGTTTCCACTGCGGCGGCATATTCCTCACTGAAGTGAATATCGCGCAGGACGAAGTCCAACAGTTCCAGGTTGTTCTCCGCCATTGTTTTTCTCAGTTCTTCGGTAATGTATTGGACCATTTCAAGGCGTTTGGTGGAGACCACTTCTTCCACGCCGTATTGCGAAGCCGCATCGCGGATGATGCCGCGCGCTTCCGGGCGCACAATTCCATCCTCGTAATTGTTTTGCCATACGATGTGAAGTTGTACCACTTTTTGCGGGTCAATCCGATAGATCACCGATGCATCAAGAATGACTTCCTGTCCATCCTTCGTTCGGGCGCGGATCGAGTCGTCGCCCTGCACCTGTCCCTCCGTTGCCACAGCAGACATGGTGTACGATTGATTCGAGATCGAATAGGTGACAACCTGCTCGACAACAGGCAGTATCCAATGCAAACCGGGGTCAAGCGCCTGCGGACGAACGCCGCCTGCGCTGATGGTTTTGACAACGCCGCGCTCATTGGATTCAACGTATACCAAACCGGCTCCCAGCGTGGTAAGCACAAGCGCAACGATAAGGACGATCATGACCGTCGTGCCTATCCCTTTTGCGCTCTGGTTTCGGCCGGCGCGGGCGATGGCAAGCACGCCCAACCCGAGCGCGCCCAGCCAGGCAAAACCCGCCAAAGATCGAATGACATCAACAACATTCATGGTTCCTCCAATTTATAGTTGAAATTATTATACCGCCATGATAGCATAGTGATATGCATATTGACAGAGGACAGGTGGTTGAATTGATTTTGGAGAATGGGCTCCGTCACGCGCGGATTTCCTGCCCCGCAAACTTGACCCCTTCCCCGGGCCAATACCTGCTTGCGGGCAGCGCCTCTCAATCGGACCTGTTGCCTGTTCCTCTTTTTCCTACGGAATCCACACCGGAAGGTTTTATCGCCTGCGCGCCGCTGCCAGAATCATGGACACCCGGAACGGAAATTATCCTACGCGGTTCACTGGGGCACGGATTTGAATTGCCGGCCTCTGCTCGAAAGGCTGCGCTTGTCCCGTTTGATGTCCCATCTTCGCGGTTGAGAAGTTTAATCCAGCCTGCACTGCACCAGGACGCGGCGGTTGTGTTGGTCTGCGACTCGGAGGAGGAACATTTGCCTGATGATGTTGAAGTACAACCCTTGTCTGCTTTGGATGAGGTTCTGAACTGGGCTGATTACGTTGCGCTTGAAATTTTGCGAGAAGGTTTGCCGGTATTGAGGGAAAAATTGGTGAAGTTGAGTCAAGCCCCGCTTGGGAAAGAAGCGCAGATACTTATCCGTACATCGATCCCGTGTGGAGGGGTTGCAGAGTGCGGAGTCTGTGCGGTGAGTCTTCAATCCACCTGGAAGATGGCTTGCAAGGATGGACCTGTATTCGATTTGAGGGAGATTTAGAACCAGATTCTGAACGAAGTTGTGGTGGTGCCTGTCAGCCCTTGATAGTTGACGCTGATGTCGATTGTGACAAGTTCCCCCGGCTTTTGATCGCTGAAATCAAATATGATCTGCCCGATGCCTTGTGCGTTGGTGATAAAAACGAACTCCTGGGTTGTGTTATTCGAGAGATGCACAATCGCTTTGATTGATGCATTTTCTACCGCGTCTGAAGTCTGGTCTTGAACGATCACATGGACTGTTTGCTGTCCGCTTTTGAGAGTGACTGCTTTCAGCACAAACGCCCGCGCCTTGAGTGACAGTACTGGCTTGATTGTGGCATCAGGAGGCTGGACAGGTTTCAGGTGGGCGGGGTCTTCCTTTTGCTGGTCGAAGTACAGGCGTCCAAGGTCGGAAATCACCACCCATCTTTCAGCACCGCGATTGGCGCGCCATTCGAAACGCGCTCCTTCGAAATACTGCACGATCAGTCCGTCCGCCGACTCGAATGGGGAGATCGGGTTGCCGAATTGATTTGGTCCGCCGTTGGCTTTATAAAAATCAAGAAACGTAAAGCAGACTTTGTGCCCCGTGGGATATTGTTCGCATCCGTTATTCGTGTTGATAGGCAGGGGGCTTTGCGGCTGGTAGGTCAGTGTTCCAAGCGGGGTAAGTTGCACGCGGTTCGAGGTCAGTTCAAAACGGGCACGCTGGAAATATTGAACAGTCTTTCCGTCCCGCGCTATGATCTGTTCCGTGATTGGATAACCATATACAAGTTTTGGGTCTTTGGTGGCATTGTAGTGTTGCAGGAACACGCCTTTTACAAAATGTCCTGTTTCAGGAAAATACAGAACATCCGCTGACTGTGCCTGTACCGATCCCCATGATGCCAGCAGGGTGAAAAGGACGAGAATTGGCGTTATGAGCCGCCGTGCCGCGTTCATTTCCCTTATTATACACAGAATCAGGTGACAGCCACTTTAGAAGTGGCTGTCACCTCTATTGATAAGTGCCTCCACGATCCGTTCCGCCGCGTGGCCGTCTCCATACGGATTGGAAGCCTTTGCCATCTTTGCATATTCGGTTTCATCGTCCAGCAACCGCTTCGCTTCCTGGACGATGTGACTGGTCTCTGTTCCCACCAGCTTTAACGTCCCCGCCTCAACGCCCTCCGGGCGCTCGGTGGTTTCACGCAGAACCAGGACCGGGATTCCAAAGGACGGTGCTTCCTCCTGCAATCCACCTGAGTCAGTGAGGATGAGCGTCGACCGTTTCATCAAATGTACAAGCGGAAGGTAATCCAGCGGCGGCAATAAAGTGATGCCTCTGACGCCTTTGAGTATTCGATTGACTGGCTCCTGCACATTGGGATTCAAGTGAACGGGATACACGATCTCCACATCCCCGCGTGAAGCCAGTTCCTTGAGTGCGTGACAAATGTTCTCCATAGGTTGACCAAAGTTCTCGCGTCTGTGCGCGGTGACCAGGATGGTCCTCTTGCCTTTGGATTTACCGAGCAATTCCTTGATTCCTTTTGGCTCTTCCTGCCCCGCCACATATTTCAACGCGTCAATGACGGAATTGCCTGTGATGACGATATCTTTTTCGTTCACACCTTCATGTAATAGATTTTCTTGTGACCATGCCGTTGGTGCAAAGTGCAGGTCTGCCATTGTGGTGGCGAGGCGGCGGTTGATCTCTTCGGGAAAGGGATGCCATTTGTTGTGTGTCCGCAGTCCCGCCTCCACATGCCCGAACTTGATGCGTCGGTAAAAAGCGAGCTGGCAGGTTGTGACAACCGTCGTTGTATCGCCGACTGCCAGCACCCAATCTGGTTTGAGTTCTTCGAGAACCGGGTCAAGGTGCAGGAAAATCCCCGCAGTTAATTGCGCAAGAGACTGTCCCTCGCGCATGAGATCGAGGTCATAATCGGGCTTGATCTGGAATAACTCCAGAACTTGATCCAGCATTTGCCTGTGTTGTGCAGTGACGCAGACGTGTGATTCGATCCCGTCTGTTTTTCCAAGTAATCGAACAATGGGTGCCATTTTTACCGCTTCGGGACGGGTGCCTAAGACCGAAAGGATTTTCATGATTTATTTACGCCGAGCTTTATGAGTTTAAATCCAGCATTATTCCAATTGGCGACATCCCATGCGTTAACCGTGTCAACGGCGATTCGTGCCTGAGTCTTTGTCGCAATGTCATCGGGACTGAATTCGGCGAACTCCGTATGTTTTACAAGAAGCAGAATTGCATCCGCGTCTCTGATGGCATCCTCCAGATTGGGCGACATATCAATCCCCTTAAGACCCGCATCCGGCTTGAATGGTTCCCAGGCTTTTACCAGTGCGCCTTCTTTTTTCAGCAAATGTACGACTTCCACGGCGGGGCTTTCGCGCAGGTCATCCACATTCGGTTTGTAAGCCAACCCAAGTGCAGCGATTTTTTTGTCTTTCAATTTGCCAAGCGCTTGTTTGACCTTCTTCACAACAAAACGCGGTTGTTCGTCGTTGACCTTGCGCGCGTTGTAAATGAGCGGAGTCAATTCCGGCGCGGTCTCGACAAAGAACCACGGGTCCACGCTGATGCAGTGACCACCGACGCCCGGTCCCGGGCTGAGGATGTTGATGCGCGGGTGCAGGTTGGCAAGGCGGATGGCTTCCCACACATCCACGCCGAACTTTTCGGCGAGACGCGAGAATTCGTTCGCGATGGCGATGTTGATGTCACGGGTGGTATTTTCCATCAGTTTGACCATCTCAGCTGTGGTGGCATCTGTTTCGATGATCTTGCCCTTGACGAAGGTTGCGTATAGGTCGTGGCCAGCCTTTGCCGACTCAGGAGTTACACCGCCGACGACACGGGCGTTCTCGACCAGTTCGCGCAAGATCTGCCCGGGCAGGACGCGCTCCGGCGAATAACACAGGAAGAAATCAGAACCAGCCTTCAGGTTGGATCGCTCCAAAATGGGTGTGACCAGGTCAATGGTCGTGCGAGGCGGGGATGTCGATTCGAGGATCACCAAATTCCCTTTGCGAAGATACGGCACAATGGCTTCTGCCGCGGACTTTACTGCGCTCATGTCTGCCAGTTTGTATTGCCTGCCTTCGTACTCCGCATACTTATCCTCGTAGAATGGAGTTGGGACTGCGATCAGAAATGCATCTGCCTCTTCCGGTTTAGATGAAACGGTCAGGTTGCCGGACTTGAGTGCGGCCTCGACGACTGTCTGCAGGCCCGGTTCGTGGATATGAATTTCACCCTTGCCCAGGGTTTCGACGACATGCGGATTAATATCCACACCCAGAACCTTGAACCCGTGTGTGGCAAAAGTGGAGGCGGTCGGAAGTCCGATATAACCAAGCCCCAGAATGCAGATTTTGTTGAATTTCACCTTGACTCCTTGTGGAGGGTATTCCCTTTGGCGGATGTATTATACAGCTTGATGCAAAAACTTATTCCGCCAAATCCCGTATATGTAATAGGACGTCATTTGTAAATAA
>DATIUT010000246.1:0-7533 GCA_035466615.1 Anaerolineales bacterium
CGCAGTTTACGAAAGGCCTTGGATCTGGCGAAAGAGGCGGGATTGCACGCAAAGGCGATCGCGCGCGAGGGACATATTGTGGAGCAAATTCTGTCAGAGATCAGGGCTGGGGATTATGACCTCATTTGCATGGGCTCATCCTATAGTGCACATTCCCTGCGGCAACTCTATACGCCGAACGTAACCGCGGAAGTCGCGGAGATTGCCCATTGCCCCGTGTTGATGGCACGATTTAAACCAGCGTAACCCAGATCGTTGTTTTGCCCTGGTTTAACCGCAGAGACGCGGAGAAAACAAAATAATTCTCCGTGAACTCTGCATATCTGCGGTTAAAAATAAATGTGAAATGACTCTTCGGATTGCTATCCCGGCGTGTATTTCTTTTCCCATTCGGCGATGGCGGCGCGGATGGCGGCTTTGACCTCATCATCGGGGATATCATCTATTGCCTCATAACGCTGTATCCCAACATACACGTTCACTCCCCCTGAAATGGATTCCATCAAAGATACTCCTCTTGTTGCAAGAGGTGTGTTGACGATGCGAGCTTGCAGGATCTGATTGATTTGTCCCACAATGGAGGTGGGAACGACTTCAGGTTCATCCCCCTTCTTCTTGGTGGATGGCGATGGTTTCGAGGCGGATGTCTGCGGTTGCGTGACCGGTCGAGGCGGGGGAGAGGCGACAGATACAGGCATGGGCGCCGGAGGAGGCGGGGAAACTGGTACGGGAGGAGTTGCGGGCTTGCCTTCCAGCCACGGGCGTATGGCATTCAGCATTTCGATCAGTCGTTTGCGTTGGTCTGCTGTGAGAGCGGATGTGTTCACGCGTACACCATCGAGGTCGAGAGTCAGATGTCCGTTCTCATTCTTGATACGCATCAAGCCAGAATCGTCGCGTGTGACAGGCACCCCCGCGGCAGATGCGAGTTTTGCCTGCGCTTGAGCCATCCTGTCCTCTGCGGCCCTGATCGCAACCTGGGCGGATTCTTCTGCCTCCTTGATCTTTTTGGATGTGCGCAGATTGGAATCAAAAAAGCCGATCGCCCATCCAACCAAAAGCGCGATGAGCGGGATCAAAATGGGAGTTAAATTCCATCCTTCTTCCATAATTACCTCAACACCTGACATTTAGGACAAATATGCGTACCGCGTTGCCCGACAATCAATTTTTGGATCTGTGTGCCGCAGATAAAACACGGTTTTCCTTCACGATCATACACCCGAAAATAATTTTGGAACTCACCGCCGCGATATGCCCAGTCAATGGACGCGCCGTTGTGGCGGATGCCTTCCTTCAAAACTTGCTGAATCGCTTCGTGCAACGCTTGAGCCCGTTTCTTCGACACCGAATCCGACATTCCCAGCGGATGCAGTTTCGCGAGGTGCAGAGCCTCATCCGTGTAGATGTTGCCAAGCCCGGCAAGAAAGGTCTGGTCGAGAAGCAAGGGCTTGAGTTGACGATGTTTGTTCTGTAATGATGTGTAAAGCCATTGCGAAGTAAAGTCCTTGTCAAGCGGTTCGGGTCCCAGTTTGCCGAGGACTTCTTCCGGGTTTGCCGTCAGCCAGACGCGTCCAAACTTTCGCGTGTCGTTGAAAACAAGTGACTTGTTACCTGATAATTTTATTACAAGCCGGTCATGTTTTCCTGGTTCGGTTGTACTATTTTTGATGAAGAGGTCGCCGCTCATGCGGAGATGGACAAGCAGGTCGAAATCCGAAAGGTGAAGGATGAAATATTTGGCGCGGCGCGCCACCCCTTTGATTCTCTGTCCCTGAATCTGCTCCTTGAACTTCCCGGGTGAAGGCATGGCAAGCGCACGAGACCAGCACAGGTCAGCTTCTTTGATCGTCCTGCCGACAAGTTCCGGTTCCAGTTTGCGTGCGATGGTTTCAACCTCGGGGAGTTCGGGCATTTTTTAGCTTTCAGCCTGATTGCTACTCGTTGAACATCTCACCAACGCTTCTTCCTTCATGCGCGCGCTGGATGACCTCTCCCAGCATTGACGCGATGGAGAGTATGGTGATGCGTCCTTCGAGCAATTTCATCTTCTCAGGCGGGATCGGGACTGTATCGGTGGTGATAATATGTTTGATGGGCAGGGAGGCAAGCCTCCCCGCGGCATCCCTTGAAAAGATGGGATGAATGAAAGCCAGATACACATCCCGTGCCCCGTATTTTTTGACGACGTTTACTGCCTGCGCAACAGACCCGCCCGTATCCACTTCATCATCCACAATGATGACGTCGCGGTCGTGCACATCTCCGATTAACGTTAATGCCTCGGCTTTGGCTTCGTTTCCGACGCGTCTCTTTTCGATGAAGGCAATCGGTACATCAAGATCGTGGGCATAGTTGCGTCCCTTTTTGGCAAACCCCAGGTCGGTTGAGACCACAACAGGATGTATCATCTCGTTGAAAAGGTTCTTCTGAATGTGTTCACTAATCATATGGGCAGCCGTTAACACATCGCCTGGGATGGAGAAGAAGCCCTGTACCTGCCCGGCATGTGGATCAAATGTCATGTAACGGTCAGCACCTGCGCTCTCGATCATATCCGCCACGAGGCGTGCGGTGATGGGCACGCGCGGCTGATCCTTTTTGTCGGATCGTCCGTAGGCAAGATAGGGGACGACTGCCGTGATGCGCGCGGCAGAATCCAAACGAATGGTCTGGATCATGATCAATAATTCCATCAGGTTGTAATGAACAGGTGATGATGTTGTTTGGATTACATACACATCCTGTCCGCGCGCACTGCTGTTCAATTTTACAAAAATGTTTTCGTTGGGGAATTGGATTACTTCGCGGGGGCTTAACGTCTGTTTGAGATAATTGGCAATTTTCTGCGCCAGTTCAGGCGAACCGGAGCCGGCGTATAGCTTGATCTCGCCATACATCTTGATTTCGTGTTGCACTTGTGGTGACATGACTCTCCTAGACTTGTTTCATTTTCCGTTCAGCAAAGCCTGAACTGCCTCATACGGCGATATATCCCTGCGGATGACCTTCTCCAGCACTTCCTCATACTCCTTCCGGTGGATGCCTGTCAGAAAGCGACTCATCAACTCCTCCTGCAAAACTGCATCCAACTCGGACCTCAGCCTGGCGCGGTCACGAGCGCTCCAATCTCCACTCTGATGCAAGTGCGCCGCGTGCTTCGCGATGGAGTCGGCCAGCTCAGGGATGCCGGTCCCTTCCGTGGAAATGGTTTTGTGGATGGGAGGGAGCCAAATGGTTGCGTGAGACTCATGTGCGTCGAGTGCCATCATCTTGCCGTGGTGATGGATCACGCGTTTCGTTGGATGGGCAAGTTCGAGTGTGGAACGAAGCGCACGTTCCGTGTTCTCCACACCGGGACGGTCTGCCTTGTTGACAACGAGCACGTCCGCAATTTCCAGAATCCCCGCTTTGATGGCTTGGATGTCATCGCCGAGCCCGGGGGCTTCGACGACAATGGTCGTGTGTGCGAGTCGTGCAATATCCACTTCGCTTTGCCCCGCGCCGACGGTTTCGATGAGGATGATCTCATACCCTGCTGCATCGAAGACTTGAACGAACGCGGCAGTTTTCTGCGCCAACCCGCCGACCGATCCGCGCGAAGCCATCGAACGGATGAACACGCCGTCATCGCCGGATAGATCACGCATGCGCACGCGGTCACCCAGTACCGCGCCTCCTGTAAACGGGCTGGACGGATCAACGGCAATAATTGCCACTTTTTTTTCTTTGTCTTTTCGGTAATATAACGTGAGTTGATTGACAAGAGACGACTTGCCCGTGCCCGGCGCGCCCGTCACACCGATCAGATGTGCCCTGCCGGTGTGTGGAAAGAGTTCGGCGAGCACGCTTCGTCCATCAGGTGAATCGTTCTCAACCTGCGTCAACAGACGCGATAATGAAAGCCGGTTGCCTTCGAGAATGGATTGGGTCTGCAAAGTTTTCCTCTAACATGAAATTACGCAATACTTTTCTGTATTGCGTAATCTACTTCACCGCTTCGTGTATATCCTTGATGATGTCCTCGGTGGACGCCCCCGGACCGTAAATGCCTGTAATGCCCATCTCTTTCAATTTGGGCATGTCATCGTCCGGGACGATGCCTCCAATGAACACTTTGACGTTTTCCTGTCCGTTTGCCTTGAGCAATTCGATGATGCGCGGGGCAAGCGCCATGTGCGCGCCGGAAAGGATCGACAAACCCACCACATCCACATCCTCCTGCAGGGCGGCTTCGGCGATCATTTCGGGAGTCTGCCGCAACCCCGTATAAATGACCTCCATACCGGCATCCCGCAAGGCGCGCGCCACCACTTTTGCGCCGCGATCATGTCCATCGAGCCCCGGTTTGGCAACGAGAACACGTATTTTTTTCTCGGTCATGGTTCCTCCATGATTGAATTTCTCCATGATTATACTATGCTGGTTGGGGTCAATTGGAGAGTAGGATTTTCAACCTTCAATCGCAACGACACTGAAATTTATACGACTCATTGGCGTGACAAGCCATGTATAAAATATGCTATACTTTGCACATGCAATCACGCGCAGACTGGTCAACATGGGCAGAAACATTGCGTCGTTTCAAATTGGATGGGCTTGCTTCATGGTTTTTGGAGGCTGGTTCCCCGTTGTCAACTTTGGGAGTGCAGATGCTTTATGTCAGTCAGCCGTTTGTGGGAGGGAAACAAATCACGTCAATAGCTCACATGCTGGAAGATGAACAGGAAACGCAAGCCTTTGTACATTATTTACGCGGGGAGGCATTAAAGTGACCGCTCTTATCGTTTTCCTTGCCGCCGCTCTGCTCCTGCTGGCTTTCACCTTCTTTCGCCGCAAATCCCCCGCTGTGTTCCGCAAGATCGAAGCCTATGAACGCCTGAACCGCGCCGTTGGACTTGCGGTTGAAGGCGGTACGCGATTGCATGTTTCCATTGGACGCGGCAATCTTTTCACTGCACGCTGGGGTTCGGCCCTGGCTGGACTTGCCATGCTGCGCCGTCTCACGGAGCGGACCTCCATAAGTGACCATCCGCCGGTTGTTACATCCGGGGATGCTTCGCTTGCGATCCTTTCACAGGATACGTTACAGTCCGGCTATCGAGCCGCGGGAGCGGAGGATCAATATCGCTTCACAACCGGACGTTTGACTGGTCTCACACCTTTTGCGTTCGCGGCAGGGACAATTCCTGTCATGCGCGATGAGAATGTCTCCGCGAATGTGGTGATCGGTGATCTTGGTTTGGAAGCCGCGCTCCTTGCAGAAGTCGCGGATAACCAGGAAACGGATTTGATCGCGGCGAGCGACAACCTTACAGCGCAATCCGTTTTGTATGCATCCTCGCAGGAACCATTGATCGGTGAAGAATTGTTCGCCGCAGGCGCGTATCTGGGTGCGGGCGCATCACACGAAGCCAGCCTGCAAGCGCAGGATGTGTTGCGCTGGCTGGTCATCCTTGCCATTCTCGGCGGGGCCGCCTTGAAGTTCCTGGGAATCGGTTTCTAATGCGAGTCTTTACTGCTGTCCTTGCCATTGCCTCCGGTGTGATCGTCCTTCTGGGATATCTCTTTCCGGAATTCACGATGCTGGATAAACTGCGACTGGTCCTGACCGATTGGGCGATCACCATCGCCGCTATGGCTGTGCTTGTTGGCATTGTCAATCTTGTCTCTGTACAAATGGAAAAGGTGCGCACAAAGCAAAAAGGGGGGATGTATGGAGCGTTGCTGGTGCTCTCCCTTCTCATTACATTTAGCCTGGGTTTGGTGTTCGGACTCGATCATTCATTCATGCGCGTTGCCGTGGAGGCGGTCATCGTCCCGGTGGAAGCCTCCTTGCTGGCGATCCTTGCGGTGACGCTGGTTTATGCGAGTATTCGTCTCCTGCGCCGCCGCGTAGATGTGATGAGCGTGATCTTCCTTGTAACGGTTGTCCTGTTCCTGATCGCCATCATGCCAACGCCGTTCGGCCCTATCCCAGTGTTGGATCAATTGATCCTTGGAGTCGTGGGAATGATCTCGAGCGGAGGCGCGCGCGGTCTTTTGATCGGTGTGGCGCTGGGAACGTTACTTACCGGGTTGCGCGTGCTTTTCGGTATTGACCGTCCGTATGGGGGCAACTAATGGCTGATATCCGTTGTTCCCGTTGCGGGAAAAATAATCCGGACTTTTTTGATGTCTGTCAGTTTTGCCAATCGCCGTTGAAGCCGGAATCCATGGTTCATATTGGAGAGGAACCGACCAAGCAGAATACGGGTGCGTTGGAGGAGATCCTTCCGGATTGGTTGAAGGATGCGCGTCAGCAGGGGAAAAATGAAGAAGCGGCGGATGATGCCTTTCGGCCGCAGACCAGGGCCAAAGTCCCGAACGAAGGACCGCCTGATCTTTTGGCAGGGCTCATGTCACAGGCGGATTCGGATGAAGATGAAGTCCCTGACTGGCTGGCAGGCATCAATCCAGTTGCAGAAAAAAAGTCGCCGTTTCCCAAGCCGCCTTCAGTGGATAAAGAGGAGCCATCTGATTTCCTTGCCCAATTCCGAAAACCAGAGTCTCAACCGTCTGCACCTGCCGTGAGTGAACCGGCGCAGGAGGAAACCCCGGCAACATGGATGGGCATGAATGAAGAACCTTCCGGGCAAAGGGATGGACTGACCGACTGGTTCTCACAGGCGCCTGACGAACCGGTCAGTTTTGAGGGCGTGGGCGGGGCTGCATCCGATGATAATAGCTGGATGACGAATCTTGGATCATTCGATACCCCAGAGCAGAAACCACTTGCAGAAAAAGAACCTGAAGATTTGGGCTGGCTCCATGATTTGGAAGCCGCCTCCAAAGGAGCGGGCGACGTTCCCGCACTGCAAAAAGATGCAGGTTTCGATGTTGCTTCTTCCTCGTCCGGTGAAGATTTGAGTTGGTTGAATAATCTGGGTGGCGCTTCTGCACCTTCACTTGAAAAACCTGCAGTTTCACAACCTTCTTCATCAGAAGAAGATTTAAATTGGCTGAATAACCTGGGGGGTACATCCGTTCCGTCATTTGAAGAACCTGCACCTTCACAACCGGCATCTTCCGGTGAGGATCTGAGCTGGTTGAAAGATTTTGGCGGCACCCCTGCCCCGGCATTTGAGGAGCCAGTTCGCACACAACCGCCCTCATCAGATGAAGACCTGGATTGGTTGAATAAACTTGGCGCCGCTTCCGCCCCGGTCTTTGAAGAAAGCGCACCTTCACAACCATCCTCCTCTGGCGATGATCTGGATTGGTTGGGCAAACTTGGCGGTACGTCTGAACCTGTATTCGAAGAGTCTGCTCCATCACAACCTTCATCTTCTTCACAGGAAGATCTGGATTGGTTGGGCAATCTTGCTGGAACGGCTGAAGCTGCTGGAACGACCACCCCGGCATTTTCCCAGGAGGAGAAGGAACCTCAAGGTCTTGGGACACCTGCGAGCACTTCTTCGAAACCTTTCCGTACGGCGCCTCTAAATGAACTTCTTAGTGATGCTTCGATCAAGGATGCCGCTCCCGATTGGT
>DATIUT010000247.1:0-2766 GCA_035466615.1 Anaerolineales bacterium
CATTGCGAGGGCGGTGCTCTTCCACCCGAAGCAATCTCCGTCATTGCAGTGGGGATTGCTTCGTCGGACAAACGCCATCCTCGCAATGACGGGGAGTTGTTATGACCCAAACCATCGACACCAAAACCGTCCAACATGTCGCATATCTCGTCCGTCTCGGAATCTCCGAAGAGGAAGCGCAAAAATTCAGCGGACAGTTCTCGTCCATCATTGACTACTTCAACATGCTCAATGAAGTGGGTACAGAAAACGTCCCGCCCGCATCGGACATTGCCAACGCCGAAAATGTTCTGCGTGAGGATGTTGTCCAGCCTTCCATGAGTCGGGAAGAATTTCTGAAGAACGCGCCGCAATCCGAACGCGGCTACGTCAAAGTACCGACCGTTTTGGGTGAAGAATAATTCACCACAGATGAACACGGATAAAAAGAATTTATTTATCCAAAATCTATTTTCATCTGTGTTTATCTGTGGTTAAAAACTATGCAACTACACAACCTCACTATCCGAGAAGCCCATGAACTTCTCACATCGAGGAAGATCTCCTCCGTCGAGTTGACTCAGGCTATGCTCGACCGCATCCACAACGTGGATAAGAAGGTCAAGTCCTACGTCACCGTCACGGATGACCTCGCGCTTGAACAGGCGAAAAAAGCGGACGAGCGCATTGCCAAAGGCGAGAACGTCACGCCGTTGACAGGCATCCCCTTCTCAATGAAGGATTGCATCTCCACGCGCGGTGTCCGCACCACGTGTTCTTCGAAGATTCTCGAAAACTACGTTCCACAATACAACGCCACCGTCACAAACAGACTCGCGGATGCAGGTGCGGTGCTCGTCGGCAAGACTAACATGGACGAGTTCGGTATGGGCTCCTCTTGTGAGAACTCCGCGTTCTTCAACACGCACAACCCATGGAATCTCGACCATGTCCCAGGCGGCTCCAGCGGAGGGTCTGCCGCGGCGATGTCCGCGAGCCTTGCCACATTCACCATCGGCGAAGACACGGGTGGATCTGTTCGCATGCCTGCGGGTTTTTGCAACGTCACTGGCATCAAGCCAACTTATGGTCGTGTCTCTCGTTACGGCTTAATTGCTCTCGTCTCCTCCTTTGATTCCATCGGACCGATGACTCGCGACGCCTATGACTGTGCAACTGTGCTCGAAGCCATCGCAGGTCACGACCCGCACGACAGCACCACTTACAACTCCCCCGTCCCGACCTACACGGCGAACATCAACAAGCCCGTCAAGGGAATGAAGCTCGGCATCCCCAAGGAATATTTCATCGCAGGCATGGAAGCGGGCGTCGAGTCATCCATTCAGCAAGCCATTCGGCAATTTGAAAAACTCGGCATGAAGATTCACGAAGTCTCGCTCCCCCATACCAAATACGGTCTGCCCGTTTACTACCTCCTGCTCTTTGCCGAAGCCAGCGCCAACCTCGCCCGCATGGACGGCACGCGCTTCGGTCTCTCTGTTTCAAAAAACGCGAAGGATGTCATTGACATCTACCTCCAGACCCGCCGCGAAGGATTCGGCGATGAAGTCAAACGCAGGATCATGCTTGGCGCGTATGCCCTCTCAGCAGGATATTACGACGCGTATTACTTGAAGGCACAAAAAGTGCGCACGCTTCTCCGCCAGGACTTTGAAACTGCTTTTGCCTCCGTGGACGTTCTCCTCGCCCCAACCTGTCCCACCACTGCCTTCAAACTCGGCGAAAAGACCAGTGACCCGCTCGAAATGTACCTCTCCGATATTTACGTCGTGGCCACCAACCCTGCTGGCGTCCCCGCCCTTGCACTTCCCGCAGGCTTCTCCAACGACATGCCCGTCGGCATGCAACTCATCGGCAAGCACTTGGATGAACAGACCTTATTCCAAGTCGCCCACGCCTATCAGCAAGTCACCGATTGGCATAAGCAGTCACCTAACTTATGAGCAGCACCCTTCTCAGCATCCTCTCTGGAATAGCAGGCATGGTTGGGTGGGGACTATACGATTTTCTGGGCGGCGTATTCGCCAAACAGATCGGTCCTTACAAATCATTTTTCTGGTCACAGTTGGCTGGGTTGGCATCCATTCTTTTGCCCGGCTTTCTAGTTCTCCCAAGCATGGACATCCCATCAGGCGTGATGCTCTTGTTTCCCGTTGCCGCGCTTCTTTACTCGGCTGGCTACTTGTTCTTCTTCAAAGGCTTTGAGATCGGCAATCTGTCCATTGTTGCCGCCACCATGAACTTGTGGGCGGTGTTCACCATGCTGTTCGCCTTCACTTTCATGGGACAGCGCCTTTCCACCATCCAAACCGTCGGCGTCCTGATGATCCTTACTGGCGTGACCCTTGCCTCCCTGAACTGGAACGAAATCCAGCAGAGAAAATTTCAATTTTCTGCAGGAGTCAAGGAAGCCATTGCGGGAGCCTTTTTCTTCGGCATTTACTGGAATGTCAGCGAGATCATCGTTGAAGAGGTCGGATGGCTGGTCAGCACGGCATCGATCAAGTTGGGCATCGTCGTTTTTATGCTCCTCTTTTCCACCCTTTCCAAACGTGGGATGGGTCTGACAGGTGTCACTACAAAAACGATAACCGCGATCTTCATCATGGGCATGGTGGAGGCAGGAGCGGTTGCGATTGTGAATTACGGCTTGACCATTGGCGATGCGATACTGATCACTCCCATCGCGTCCGCTTTATCGATTGTGACCATACTACTGGCTATTATTTTTCTTAAAGACAAGATCACCAAGCCTCAAGGACTTGG
>DATIUT010000248.1:0-5809 GCA_035466615.1 Anaerolineales bacterium
GTTCTGAGGTTTTTATGTTTTTTTTCATCATCCATATGCCTTCCGGTTTGCAGTAATCAAAAAAAAAGTGCAAGGATCATCTTTTTTCGCCGTTGCGTATCCTTCTTTCCTTTTATGAAACGTGTTTTTCCTTAATTGCAACTCTCGCAGAACTGCAAGTGTCGGCTTCTTGTTTTTATGTAACACAGGGGAAACGCTCAAAAGATATCTCCCCTTGATTTTATAAAAAATACTCCCCAACCGCATCCATCGGCTGGGGAGTCTGCATCTAGTCCACTTGGGGGAGGGTTGGATGTTAGGTTACCATGGGAGGGGAGACGATTCCCTTTCGCAGTGCAAGCGTGACAGCCTCGGTGCGGTTGGCAACGCCCAGTTTGGACAGGATGTTACTGACATGCGATTTGACCGTGGATGGACTTACGGTCAGCCGCCCGGCAATCTGCACATTGTTCAGCCCTTCGATCATCAGGACCAGAACTTCACGTTCGCGCTCCGTCAGGTCGAGGCCGGGCGTCGGCGGCAGATTGGATGTCTCCACCAAGGCTTGAGCAGCTTCGGGGGAGAGCGTGGCGCGTCCGGCATGTGCCGAGCGGATGGCACGAACCAGATCATCTGCCGAGACATCTTTCAGCAAATAACCGATCGCTCCGGCTTCGAGTGCCTTCTTGATCAGCAATCCCTCTTTGAAACTGGACAATGCAATGACTTGTACATGTGGGAACTTCTGGCGGATGGCACGTGTAGTTGCCGCTCCATCCATCACTGGCAAAACCATATCCATGAGTATCACGTCCGGCAAGACTTCATGACAGAGTTGGATGGCAGTCTCGCCGCTTTCCGCTTCGCCGACAAGCTGCATGTCATCAAACACCTTCAGGAAGGTTGCCAGTCCCCGGCGAACCATCAAGTGATCATCAACAAGCATGACGCGAATGGGTTGGGAGGGAGATGCATTCATATGGACTCCTTATGTGAGTCTTTCGTCCAGTGCATGATGAGTTCGGTGCCATGACGAGGCTGGCTCGTAATGGTCAACAGCGCTCCCACGGCTTCCGCACGCTCACGCATCATGCTTAAGCCATAGTGGCCCGAGGCTGTTTGTTCCGGGTCAAAGCCTTTGCCATCGTCGTGAACACGCAATTCTATGGCTGTTCCCTCATGCTTTAGACCGATATCCACCCGGCTGGCTTTGGCATGCTTGGCGATGTTATTCAGCGCTTCCTGACATACACGATAGAATGCCACTTGCACTTCGGATGGCAGGATGACTTCCTTCGCTACTTTAACTGTGACCGGGATGTTGATCCGCCCCGAGAGGGCGTTCCCCAACAGATGCAGCAGATCGCCAAGATCTGTATCGGTCAATGCTGATGGACGCAGTTCGGCCAAAAGCGCGCGCATTTCCGCCTGCGCGGCGCGTGTCAATCGGCGCAGGTCATCCAATGATTTCCGCGCCTGACCCTGATCCCGATCCCATAAGCGCGGCAGGACATCGGCGATCAGACCCGCGGAGAAAAGGGATTGGTTAACGGCATCGTGCAGATTTTGCGCGAGACGCTGGCGTTCCTGCATGGCAGCGAGCGCCTGAGCATGTTCATACAGTTCGGCGTTGATCAGGGTAATGGCGGCTTGATTGGCCACGGTCAATGCCAGGTCCGCGTGATGAGCCGTAAAGTAATCCCGCTCGACATGCGCAACGCCCACACTGCCGATGACGCGGTTTTTTACCGCCACAGGAACCCACATCCACGCTCGCACCCCTTTCAATAACAGATCCGCCTGATCGTTCAAGAGTGACCGGAGAAATTTCGCTGACGGGTCGGAACTCCATACATCGGCAATACGGTCAGGCTGATGCTGATTGAACAGCCGCATCAGGGTCTCTGGACCCTCCAGCCGTATGCGGAAGGGCACAGTCTCTTCCAATTTCTGTGATCCGCGTACTGCCAGAGCGACCATGGCTGTCCCTTCGAGCACGAACAGTTCGGCATGGGTGTACTCGATCAACACCCGCAGTTGGTCGAGGATCAGACCCGGCTTGAGTTCCAAAGCGGAGGCCAGTGTTTGGGAGATTTCCAGCAGAGTGGCCTGCTCGCGCGTGTGGAGTTCCACCCGCTGGTGGAGCAAACGTTCAGCATTAATCCGCTCGGTGACATCCCGGACAATGCTCAGCATGCATGGCCGAGCCTGAAACTGGATGGCCGTTCTTCGGACATCCACATAGAATGATGAGCCGTCTTTGTGCAAGTGGATCGCAGGCACATCGAATATGCCTCCCGGCTGGGTGTCATTGGCAGATTCAGCGAACTGGCGCTGGCTGTCTGGGTGGATGTATGCCGTGAGGTGCAAGCCAATGAATTCCTCGCGCGTATAACCGTGCATTGCAATTGCAGAGGGGTTGGCATCCACCACGCGCCCGGTTTCCAGATCAGTGATGATCATTCCGTCACTGGCGGCTTCAAAAATGATGTGGTATTGCTGTTCTTTATCTTCCGTGCTTGATGGGGAACGTGGCTTTTTTTTCATAATGGTTACCTGATGGCGCACTTACACTGTTGAAGACGTTGGATTCAGTCATCCTTCTGCTCTCGTCTGTGAATCCGGGGAAATCGCACACCGAATTCGGAGCATGCCGCACAGTGGCAGGAGAGGAAAGCACCGGTGCGGAGATTGTACCTCAAGTGTTCGGCGCGGTGGGAGCTATGCACAATACGATCCAGCAGTGCATCGGCCAAGGTAGGATCGGGGATTCGTAAATACCAATCGGCTAGCGGGACTTGGGAAGCGAGCAGGGCGGCTGTGTGTCCAAAACGATCATCCAACATTTCGAGAATATCCTGTGGGTAGTGGCTCAAAATACATGATTGTAAGTAATCGCCAAGTTGTATTCGGCAATCAACCAGCGCGTCACAAGATGATGCATGTATTCAACCTTAACCGTTGGCAAATTTCAGCGCTGTGATCGCCGATGACAAATGCACAATTTGGCGTGTTCTTCTGCACAGGGCAGTCCAGAGCCAATATTTTGCCGTTTTTATGAAGACAAACGACGAAGGAACCACTACCGCCGTTTCTTGAGGCCAGGCTTCGACAGTGCTAAGGGTTGCGGCCATCAGGAGCTTCTTTGCCATCGAAAAAGGCCCCAAAAGCTGCTGACAGGGTCTGAAAAATGGTTAAGAGGCGAATTTAGATGCGATTGTCCTGTCGCTGGATCCCGGCTCGTGACGGGATATTTCAGATGGTAGAATTGTTCCATAACCATCTATGGAGGCATTGAACATGACTGCTGTCTTTCCAAGTGAGGAATGGCTGAAGGGCTTGGAATCAAAATTGAATTCCGATGAAAAATACGCGGAGGTTGCAAAGAATTGGGAAGGCGACTTGTTTTTCGTGATCCAGCCCGAAGGGAACCTCAAGATGCAACTCACGTTCTATCTGGACCTCTGGCACGGGAAATGTAGAAAAGTGGAGTACAAGCCTTCGCTTGAATCCCACCCGAACCCGGCCTTCACCCTGACTGCGACCTATAACAACATCACTGCCATTTTGTCCGGCAAATTGAATCCGATGACCGCCATGATGACGAGCAAGTTAAAGGTCAAAGGCGGTATGGGATACATGATGCGTAACGTGCCGACCGTGCTGGATTTTGTCCGTGTGGCGCAGGAAGTAACAACGGAGATTATGTAAACTGTCATGGCGAGCCCAACGGGCGAAGCAATCCCACGCCTTGTGTTGGGGATTGTTTCGCCTCCTTGCAATGACAAATGAATAATATGCAACCCATCCTCAAAATTGATCTCACAACCGGTCAGACCGAAGAATATGTGGTTCCCAAACAATGGGGGAGGGATTTTCTGGGGGGCGCTTCACTCGCCGCTCGGATTTTGTATGAGCATTTGACTCTTGACCTCGATCCGCTTTCGCCGGAGGCGCCTTTACTCTTTATGACTGGACCCCTGACCGGTACTTCCGGCCCAACGACAGGACGCTTCGTCATCTGTGGAAAAAGCCCCGCTACTGGACTATGGGCCGAATCCAACATTGGAGGCTTTTGGGGACCTGAACTCCGCAAAGCTGGCTATGATGGTTTGTGGGTCACAGGAAAGGCATCAGCGCTGGTATATCTTTGGTTAAATGGGAGCATGCTCGAAGTCCGTGATGCGGCGCATTTGTCGGGGCAGAACACCTATATAACGCAGGATAAGATCAGAGATGAAGTTGGAGAAAAGTCGGCGCGAGTCTGTGTGATCGGACCGGCAGGGGAGAAACGAGTCTTGTTTGCATCCATCATGTGTGACAATGGACGCATGGCTGGACGGACAGGCATGGGTGCCGTGATGGGGTCGAAGAACCTCAAGGCAGTTGCCGTGTATGGCGAGAACGAAATTCCCGTTTTCGATATTGCAAAATATAAATTGCTTCGCTCGGAGGCAAACCGTAAACTGAGAGATGACAACGAAGCGAAGGTCATCCGTGAGGTGGGGACGGCAGGCGCCGCGAATTATGCAGAATATCTTGGCGCGATGCCGGTCAAATATTATTCGAGCGGTTCGTTCCCTGCGGTGGATGAAGTTTCCGGCGCGAAGATGACCGATACCATCCTCGCTGGCCGAAGTGCATGCCAGGGATGCGTGATCGCGTGTGGACGCGTGGTGAAGTTGCCGGGCGACTCGATGAAACGCAAGGGACCCGAACACGAGACAATGGTCGGTTTTGGCGCGAACTTATTGAACAATAATCTTGAATCTATTGTGGATCTGGGTGAATTGTGTGACCGTTACGGTATGGATACGATCAGCACGAGCAACACAATCGGCCTTGCTTTTCATCTATTTGAAAAAGGGACCATTACGACGGAAGACACAGGCGGCCTCGAATTGAAATGGGGCGATGTGGATATCATTGAACAACTCGTGCACATGACAGGTACCCGTGAAGGAATCGGCGATCTGCTGGCGCAAGGCTCGAAGCGGTTTGGAGCGCATTTCAGTGTCGAAGAGGAAGCAGTGCAGGTGAATGGTTTGGAAGTGGCATATCACGATCCGCGCGGTGTATCCGGTATGGCAATCTCGTACGCGACCAGTCCGCGCGGGGCGTGTCACAACCAGTCCGATTATTTCTTTGTGGATTGGGGGCATTCGCTTGATGAAATTGGCATCGAATTTATCGAACGTCATGCACAAGCGGAGAAAGCCCCCAATGTTGCGCGACATCAGGATTGGCGTACGGTGGACAATGCAATCGTGATGTGCATCTTTGCAAATGTGGAACCGAAGGAAAAAGCCGGGCTGATCAATGCCGCCTGCGGGTTGGATTGGACTGTGGCAGACATGATGAAGTTTGGTGAACGTTCGTGGAATCTCAAACGCGCCATCAACATTCACCTGGGGCTGAATGCTCAAAATGACAAATTGCCTAAAGCATTACTGACGCCGTGCCCGGACGGCGGTTCGGCTGGATTTGTCCCTGATCTGGAACGGATGTTGGTCGTCTACTATCAATATCGCGGCTGGGATGAAGAAACCGGCAAGCCTTCAAGAGAGAAGTTGATTGAACTGGGACTGGATGATGTAGCAAAGAGTTTGTGGAAATAACTGTTGACGTTAACCGCGGGCGGGCGTGGATTCTGTTTGGAGCAGGAAAAGCCCGAAGCCAGGCTGCGCGAAATGCTCGAAAATGCCGCAGATCGGGCGAGCGAGCGTCAGGTGTGCACGCGGTGTTGGTCGTTTTGTATCAAGCCAGACGCCTATTTGAAAAAAGCCTATGGAGGGTATCTCTTGAATTTAATTATTCTTAATAACCTCAT
>DATIUT010000249.1:0-5643 GCA_035466615.1 Anaerolineales bacterium
ATCTGGACTCCGGATAATCCCAAGCGCTCATAATAAAGGTTGATGAAAGGCATGTAGGCTCCCAATGCCATATAGTAGAAACAATAAAGCGCCTGTGCGTTGAATAGCGGGTTGAGGCTGACTTTCCCAATTTCACGGTTGGCTGCCATAAGGGTGTTATTTGTAAAATTGAGGGATATAGTCGTGTTCATTCTCCAATACTTGACTGAAAAACCGATTCGCTTTCCCGAAAGAACCGACGAGTGGATTTGCCATTAGCGCTTCGATCGCAATCTCGCGAGAACCGCTCAGGGCAGCCTGGATGGTCAGCTCTTCGTAGGCCTTTACTGTTTGCACGAGTCCGCGCACACTGAGAGGCATCTCGCCCACAGGCAGAGGTTCCGCGCGGTCGCGGTAGACCCGGGCGGGGGCTTCCACACAGACGTTTGTCGGCAAATCGGGTAGTGCACTTCCATTGCGCACGTCTGCCACGACTACGTTACCGGTGTCATTGACAATTGCATGAATTGCCTGCAAAACAGGAAGGTAATACTGTGTGCCGCCTTTCGAAGAAAGGATATGGCGGGCTTCGTCATCATAGCCTTTTGTAGAATAGATCTCGTGCAGCCGAGCCTCACGCTGCATATCTTCTTCGCCCTTGCTGTGACCGGCCTGTCGATCCTCCTCCAGCGTTTGCTCGGGGAAATAAAAGTAGCGAACATACCAACTGGGAATCATCGCCAGAGTGCGAAAAAATTCTGGTTCCATGAAATCGTCTACGAGACCGCATCTATAGAGGATGGAGTCAGTGTCGCAGGTCTCCGCAATGAGCGGTTGCAATCGTTCCTCACCGTCCACCAAAACGCGCCGCACCCAGCTCAGATGATTCAACCCAAAGGAGTCCAATTGAACCTTGTCAGGAGAGACACCCAAGACGTCAGCAAGCGCATAGGTTGTATTGATGGGAATATTGCAGAACCCCATCACCTTCAGGCTCGTGTTCTTGAGCAAAGTCTCTGTGACAATTCCAGCGGGGTTGCTGAGATTGAAGATCCAGGCATCAGGCGCCAAATGTTCGATGGTGCGTGAAATATCCAATGTTGCTGTAATGGTTCGCAACGCACATACGAAACCCCCTGCGCCGGTGGTTTCGTTGCCCACCATCCCTAATTCCATTGGAAGCTTCTCGTCTCGCACGCGGGCGGCGAGTCCACCGACGCGGATTTGCAGCATGACAAAGTCTGCCTCACGGACGGCTTCTTCGAGGTCCGCGGTCCCTGTGACCTGAATATTCTGACCAGAGTCCTTTACGAGTTTCTCACTGACACCGGCAACGAATGCCGCTCTCTCCGGGTTCATATCCATCAGGACGACTTGCTCGACGTCTAGAGGTTCCGTCTCTGCCGCCAGATCTGCGAACAGTTCAGGTGTATAACTGCTGCCCGCCCCAATGACAGTGATTTTGAGACCCATATTTTCTCTCCAAAATTTTTGAGTGTTATGCTTTGAACGCGCCAGCGGTCAGGCCGCGCAAGAATTGTCGCTGCATCACTAGCACCAGGATGAGAACTGGTAGTGTCGCGAGGACAGAGGCGGCCATTTGATTTCCCCACACGACCATACCCTGGCGTAACTGCATATTGGCAATTCCAAGTGTCAGGGTGTACATGCTGTCATCGCGGATGATCACCAGCGGCCAGAGATAATCATTCCAGACAAATAGAAAGCGAAAAACGGCCAGAGTTCCCAGTGCGGGGCGGCTCAACGGTACGACAATTTGCCAGAAGCGCCGGAAGGCTCCTGCTCCATCCACTTTCGCGGCATCCAGCAGCTCATTTGGAATGGTCTCCATATATTGCTTTAGCAGGAAGATTCCATAGGCGTCCACAACCCCTGGCAGGATCAGCGCACGATAGGTGTTAATCCATTTCAGTATCGAAAATAACCAAAAGGAAGGAATCAGAGTGGCATAAATGGGAAGCATCATCGTCGCGATCATTAGCCAGAAGAGTACTTTTTTGCCTCGGAAGTTGAATTTGGCAAAGCCGTAGGCGGCCATTGCATCAAAGAAAAGAACCAGAACAAGACTGATCACGGTGACAACGATTGTGTTCTTGTAATAGGTCCCATAGGGGATGGTCAATGTCGTATCCTTATACTGATAGCCATAAAAGAGCCGCTGGTACTGTTCCAGCGTGGGCTGTTCAGGAAAGACTTTTCCGGAGAAAATCTCGGAGTCTGGCTTGAAGGACATGGCGGTCATCCAGATATAGGGAAAGAGGTAGAGAAAGGCAAAAAGAAGCAGGAAGCCTCCAAGGCCATACCCAAGAATTTTGCGTCTGCGCTTCATATCAAATCCTCATTTCTGGACAGCAGGTTTAATACTCCGCCTCGGACCGAACGAAACGGAAGTTCAGGTAACTGGAAACAAACATGATCAGGGATAGGATTACGGCAATGGCTGAGGCATATCCAAATTTATGGTAGCGGAAGCCCACATCGTACAGGTACATGGCTATGGTCTGGGTCTGGCGTAGGGGACCGCCGCCCGTCAATATCGAGGGTTGGGCAAACAGACCCCACAGAAAGATCACACCTGTGACCAGGACAAATAACAGAGTTGGTTGCAGGAGGGGGAGAGTAATGTGCCAAAATTGTGTCCAGCCATTCGTCCCATCCACCTTACCGGCATCATAGATTTCATCTGGAATCGAACGTAGACCAGCTGTAATGATCAGTGAGTCCCATCCCAGGCCAGCCCAAATGAGCATGATAAGAAGTGCAGGCAAGGCTAATTTCGGATCCGCAAGCCACTGCTGAGGAGGAAGACCCAGTTGCATCAAGGCCGAGTTGAAAAAGCCGTAATCTGTACTGTAGAGCTGCTTCCAGATATACCCTATGACTACGACCGATGTGACCGAGGGCAAAAAGAAGATGACCCTCAGGATCGAGGCCAACTGATCGTCTACATTTTCAAGAAGCACAGCGAGCAACGTCGCCAGAGAGGTGCCAACAATTGTGCAGAAAAGGGTGATGGTAAAGGTGACTCGCAGAGCATTCCAGAACTTGCCATCTTCCATCATATTAACGAAATTCTTCAGCCCCAAAAACTCAATGCTACCCATGCCGTTCCATTCCGCGAAACTGAGGTAGATTGAGAAGGCAATTGGCAGGAGCTGGAAAACAAGAAATCCGATAAAGAAGGGTGCAATGAAAGCGTAGGGCGTCAGCCTTTCTCGCAATGAGTGCCAGGCCGTGGCGGGCTCGTGGAATTTTGTTTGATCGCTAACGGTGTCTCTAACATTCATTCGACCTCCGGCATGCAAATCGGAATCGGTTCCGGCAGGATCAGATCCTGCCGGAACTCTTTATTGACGATCAGACCCTCAGGTCATTCCAGCGGAGGCGCCATTTCCGCTGCTTCATTCAATGCTTCCTGGGGCGTCATTTCACCGGTCGTGGCCCTGGTAATCGCTTCGCCAATCAGATCAGCGACCTCCAGCGAGGGTAGCTGCATGGGCGCGGCGCGCAATGACCACTCGGCAACGGAACGTCCAATGGGCACGCCGAAATACTCATGGACCTCATCCAAGGCAGGATCCGTCCACGAGGTTTTCAAGGAGGGTACGCCGGATACCACACGGAAATACTCTGCCTGGTTTTCGGGTGTCATTGTGTACTTGATAAATTCCCAGGCCAGCTCCGGCTCCTGCGCCTGCGTAGGAATGGAAAGGCAAGCACCGCCTGTAGCCGCATCGTTCGGCCGCCCCTCAGGCCCAAATGGAACAGGCGCAATCGCCCACTGTCCCTGCATTTCTGGAATGCCGGAGGCAATCTCTGTCGCAAACCACGACCCATTGAGAATCGCCATCGCATCCCCGGCTTTCAATGCCACCATGGGATCCCCATCCACATCCCAGTTCCAAAGCTTGGCTACCTTGTCGACATTTGCTAGATCTGAGTAGAGCTGCAAGGCCTCGACAGCTTTTTCATCGTTGAAAATGTACGCCGTACCTTCTTCATTAATCAGGTTCCCGCCCATCGGGGCAAGAAAACTCTGATACCAGGAGTAATAGTCACCTTGAGAAAGGAGCAAAGCCGGCTTGCCTGTCTCTTTTGTGACTTCTGCAGCCAAGGCACGAAAATCATCGATGTTCGTGGGGAATTCAGTCATGCTGAGTTTTTCCATGGCTGCTTCATATGCATCCTTGCGATAGAAGACCAGTTGGAAGTCAAGATCGAGCGGGATGCCATATTGGACACCCTGCCAAGAGTACAAATTCCAACCAGCTGGCACAAAGTCATCTACATTGAGCTCGGTTGTGGCCTTATCCAGAGGTAATACGGTACCATTACGGATTAAGTCGCCAGCCCACATTGGGTCAAGGGTAACGACATCTGGGACGCCTTGGCCGGATGCGAGCGTGGTCAGAACCATATCTTGATATGGATCATATTCGAAGCGTTCGACCTTGACTTTGACACCTGGATGCTCCGCCTCAAATCCTGGGGCAATCGCATCAAGCCAATCCGCTGTCCATACAAACCCCCAGACGGTTATTGTTCTCTCACCAGTGGGGGCTTCTGTCTCTGGCGCGCCAGTTGGTTCTTTGGTGGCTGGAGCAGGACCACAACCAGCCGCCAGGATCATACTCGCAATCACCAGCACAATTAGCAGCAAGTATTTGATTTTCATATTTCTCCTCCGATATTTATATTTGTTTACAAGCTATTGGTCATTTTCCTGCAAAATGCAAACAGATTATTTGATAGGCACGCCTCCTTTCCCGAAACGATTTGAAATTCGTCGTCGTGCGCTTCATAGTGACAGAGGGTGGTATGAACTGTCCAACTCTCCAAGTTTCTGCTGACGGTTAGTTTGCTCACCAGTTGTTGATGCTGAGTATACGCGTGAAATTGGGGTGCAGCAATAAAGCTTACTACTTCCACTTGTGATAATTGAGATAAGCCGTTGAAGTGCATTTTTAAGAACTCTGGCATCCACATGAAGATCGTATGACCAGTTTTGTAGGGAGAAGAATGAGAGGTTCAGTCTTTTCCGTTCGGATGATGTTCAGAAGCTGGTGGACAGCTGTTCGACCGACCTGCTCAGTGGGAGCATGAACTGTCGTCAGGGAAGGTGTCAGATATCGAGAAAACGGAGCATCATCGAATCCGACGACGGCAACATCCTGTGGTACACGTTTACCAGCATGGTGAAGTGCAGCTAATACCCCTGTAGCTGCATCATCGTCACCAGTGAATATGGCATCGAACTCTATACCATCTGTTATTAGCTTAGCCACGGCCTTCCTAGCAATATCGGGATCGAATCCGCCGTATGCCACGATTGAGGAATCGAAGGGAATATCGTGGCGTCTCAATGCATCCCGATAACCCTTTTCGCGCCAGATTGCATCCTCGTGTCCCTCCTGGCCCTGTAGGAAAGCAATACGGCGGCGATGATGGGTTTCAATTAGATGCGCCACGATCTTCTGAGCGCTGGATTTATTTTCAATTGAAATAACTGGTATATCAGTCCCCTCGGGAGGGCTCTGTTGTAAAAGCACTATTGGGAAGCCATTCTTGTGCAGTCGTAATAAATCTTTGTCCTCCACACTATCCGCAAACATGATGAGCCCATCAGTATTGTGCTCACCGAGT
>DATIUT010000250.1:0-2302 GCA_035466615.1 Anaerolineales bacterium
CGATCGTCGGATTGCTTTTTCTAACATACGCCGTCACGACCATATTCGTAAATCGAGTTGCAGGTTTCGCGGCTCTGGTTCCCGCCATTTTCCTTCTCCTGCTTGGAAACTCCTACAATGCCGTCGTCTACACCGCCCGGCTGGGAGCATGGATCGGAACACTCTGGAGAAACGATAATGAACACAAGTGATGACCAATTCACCCTGCCGGTCAAAGGCAAACTCTCGCCAATCTTCACATCCTCTTTCATCATTGCCATTTTGACGCTGACCGCGTCGGCGGTCGGTCTTCAATACAACACCCTCCTTTACCCAACAAAGGAGTTGGCTCAAACATTCATTGCCAATGACGTGGTCAACCTCCTGATCGGGTTGCCCATCCTGCTTGGCTCCATGTACCTGACTTGGCGCGGTAAGTTGATTGGTCTCTTGTGTTGGACGGGCGCGCTATTCTTCGCGTTCTACAACTACACGGCCTACGTTTTTGCCATGCCGCTCAACTGGGCGTTTCTGTTGCATCTCACCCTGATGACATTGTCCGCATACGCGCTCATTGCCTTGGTCGCGCTCATTGACGGAAAAGCCGTCCAGCAAAGACTCAGCGGCTCGGTGCCTGAACGTTTCGCGGGCGGCGTCCTTGTGGGCCTCGGCCTCCTCTTCCTTTTGCGCGTGATCGGTGTGATGGTCGGCGCACTTACCAACGGCATAGCGCTTGTGGAAACAGAACTTGCCGTCAACATCGCGGACTTTCTCACCACGCCCGCGTGGGTCATCGGCGGCATCCTGCTCTGGCGGCGGAAAATGTTTGGATACGTGTCCGGACTGGGGTTGCTCTTTCAAGGCAGTATGCTGTTCGTAGCGCTCATCATCTTCCTGCTTTTACAGCCACTGTTGACCAGCGCGCCGTTTGCATTCACCGATGTTCTGGTGATCGCCATAATGGGGCTGGTCTGTTTCATCCCGTTTGGGATGTTTGTGCGCGGAGCAATCAAAGCCCGCCGCGCCATTTACAAATGACATGACAAAGAAAGGAGTCTGACATGTCAACCAATAAATATCGTGTCCATCGTTTCGATCTCCGCATGACGGCAGATCAAAGCAAAATGGAGTTGTTCCTGAACAGTTTGGAAGGTGAGATCATCGCCATCATACCGAACGTTACATGGTTTCCAAAAACGCAGGTGGACTTTCTGCTCATCGTGGAGAAGGTCGGATGAATTAAATGATGATTATTTTGAACAGGAGACTACCCGAAGGCATTCGCTCATTCCTGACCTTTGCCGGGTTCCACTATTGGACGGCGTCCCTCCTCCCGCCTCTTGTCGGCACAACGTTGCCATTCTGGCTCCGTCCGCCGGGATTTTCGTTCCGTTTGCCAGCCGCCATCGAATTCCTTTTCGCGACTCTCCTAGTCCATGCTGGATTCTCGTTCCTGCTCGCGTTGTTTGAAGACAAGGCAATGGCCACATGGACAAAACTGCGATTACTGATGGGTGCAGGTGTGTGCATTATTGTGGCTTGTCTACTCGGATTGCACTTGAAAAGCGGTTTGACCTTGCACTACGGCGTTCCGCGAAGCACCTTCATCATCTACGGACTCATTACGCTGTTCGTTGGAGCGTTGTACGTGATCCCGCCGCTCAACTTTTATCGGCGGATGGGAGGCGAGATTGTGGTCGCTGAAGGACTGGGTATGATTCCCGTTCTCGGAGCATACCTTGTCCAGGTGGGCGACCTCACGCGCACAGTGTATCTCGCCTCCCTGCCACTGGTTGTCGCGACCGGCTTGTGGGTCTGGCTGGAGGAACTCGCCAGCAAATCAGATGACGAGAAGATGGGTCGCAGGACGCTGGTCATTGATTTTGGTTTGAAATTCTCCGCTCGGTTTGGCGTTCTTGCGCTCGCAGTAGCGTTTTTTGGAACGATAATCGTCGCCGTAGTCCCAGCGTCCACCTCCCCGTTGACCTTGATCGCGCTGTTGGTGATTGGACCCATGTGGAAGATCGTGAGCATATCCTGGAGCGAGTACGCGTGCCCGGAGCGGATGATCACGCTCGGAAGATATGCATTTGTCTTACACCTCGTTACAGGCATGATCGTTGCTGTCTCGTCTTTGGTAATCTAAATTGGGAAGGCAGGCGAACATGTTCAACCCTCGCCAATTGGCAGTTTTTTGTCTCGCGGCGTTATTGCTGGCAGGTTGCAATGCGGAGTACCCGCAGTCCTGTCCAGCGAGTACACCTATCGGGTTGCTCGATGCCGATGAAATCGCCAGCGACGACAGACTCCCGTTCCGTTTTCC
>DATIUT010000251.1:0-3044 GCA_035466615.1 Anaerolineales bacterium
TCCAATGCCGGGTCGGCAGATGCTGTGTCGGTTGCACCCTGATTGGTAATATTATTGATATAGGGCATTGCTGCATTGACAAATGCATGTGTGGCAGTACGTGCGACCACGCTGGGCATGTTGGGAACGCAATAATGAGTCACATTCTCCTCCACATAAACAGGAAGTTCATGCGTGGTCGGACGCGAGGTTTCGATACAGCCGCCCAGGTCGATGCTCAAGTCGACGATCACCGAGCGCGGTTTCATGTTTTGCACCATCTTCCTTGAAACAAGGACCGGGGAACGCTGTCCTGAAACATGGACTGCGCCTACCACCACATCTGCGTACGCCGTCGCCCGCTCGATGTTCCGCTGCGATGAGAGCATCGTCACAATGCCCGGGAAACGGTCATGTAATTTCTGAAGACCTGCCAGGTCAATGCCGATCACAGTTATGTGGGCGCCGAGTCCCAGAAACGACTTGGTGGCATAAGTGGCGACCACGCCGCTCCCAAGAATCACAACTTCGGCAGGCGGCACGCCGGGCACCCCCCCAAGCAAAATACCCTTTCCGCCGCGATTGCATTGCAGGAAGCGCGCCGCAATGGTGGCGGACATGCTTCCGCCTATTTCACTGAATGGCCGCAATACCGGCAAGGAACCATCTGCCAATTCGATTTGTTCATATGCAATGGATGTGATCCTCTTTTCCAGCAACAGGTCCACCTTGTCGCGCTGGGTCGAGGCAAGGTGCAGGAAACCCGCGATCGTCGTTCCGGGACGCAGCCACTCGATCTCCTCCTTCGTGGGGCGGGCAACCTTGAGCAACAAGTCCGCGCGCCCAAAGACCTCATCGGCAGAATAGGAGATGCGCGCGCCGGCTTTTTCATATTCCAGATCGCTGAATCCTGCGCCCACACCCGCTTCATGTTCGACGTAAACTTGATGTTCTTTCTGGGTCAGGATCTCTACCCCGGCCGGTGACATCCCCACACGAAACTCGAAGGGACGTCTCTCTTTTGGAATACCAATGTTCATGTACAACCTCCCCCCTCACCCTGCCTCTCCCCGGGAGAGGGATCGAGGTGAGGGAAATTTATTTCATATTCAACACTTCACGAATGGACGGCAATGCCCAATCAATGGTTTCCTTGTCAATGACCAGCGGCGGTGCAAAGCGGATGACATGATCGTGTGTCTCTTTTGCAAGTATACCTTTGGTCTGCAATGCCTCGCAGAAGCGGCGGGCACCTCCAGCTTCAGGTTTCAGCTCGACACCGATCAACAGGCCTTTGCCGCGTACTTCCTTCACATGCGGGCTGGGAATCTCAGATAACTGCTCCATGAAGTATTCGCCCAGCTTCTGCGAACGCTCCGCCAGCTTTTCCTCACGGATCACGCGTAACGAGGCGCGTGCCACTGCCGCCCCAAGCGGATTCCCGCCGAAAGTTGACCCATGCTCACCAGGTTTGAACAAACCCAGGATGGCTTTATCTGCCAGCACAGCCGAGACCGGGTAAAAGCCTCCGCTCAGGGCCTTGCCCACGATCACGACATCAGGGCGGACATTTTCATGATGCGACGCGAACAGCTTCCCCGTCCGCGCCAGACCCGTTTGAATTTCATCTGCAATGAAGAGGACGTTGTTCTTTTTACAAATATCCGCAACCTTTTTCAAATATCCAGTTGGAGGGATGACGACCCCCGCCTCGCCCTGGATCGGTTCAAGCATCACCGCCGCAGTGTTGGACGTGATCGCTTTTTCGACGGCATCTGCATTACCGTATTTCACGACCACAAACCCGGGCGTGAACGGGCCGAAGTCATCACGGTATGAAGGTTCTGTGGAGAATGAGATGATGGTCACAGTGCGTCCGTGGAAGTTCCCGCCTGCGACGATGATCTCCGCCTGATGGCGCGGCACACCTTTTACCTGGTACGCCCACTTGCGCGCCAATTTGACCGCCGTTTCAACCGCCTCTGCCCCGCTATTCATTGGCAGGGACATTTCGTAACCCGTCATCTCTGAAAGTTCTTTATAGAGCAACGGCAACTGGTCATTGCGAAATGCGCGCGATGTCAGCGTGACTTTTTTCGCTTGTTCCAATAGCGCTTTCAAGATCTCAGGATGGACATGTCCCTGATTGACAGCGGAATAAGAGGAAAGACAATCGAGATATCTCTTTCCATCCACATCATAGACCCAAACACCTTCCGCTCTCTCGATGACAACATCGAGGGGATGGTAATTGTGCGCACCATATTGTTCTTCTAAAGCAATGAAATCTTTTGTATTCATAAATTCCTCATTATGTCATTGCGAGGAGGCAATCTCCAAATCAACGAGGAGATTGCCTCGGGCGGACGAATACCGCCCTCGCCATGACGAAGACTATGCCACACCAAACAATCTTGCCAAGATCGCCTTCTGTGCATGGAGGCGATTATGGGCTTGCGGGAAGATGACCGAGTGCGGGCCGTCCGCCACTTCGTCGGTCAGCTCGTGGTTGCGATGCGCAGGCAGACAGTGCATCACGATCACATCCTTATCCGCTTCACTAACCAGTTTGGCATTGACCTGATACGGCGGGAAAACCTTCTCGCGTTTGGCGGTTTCTTCCTCCTGTCCCATCGAAGTCCATGTGTCAGTGTAGATGACATGCGCACCTTTGACTGCTTCATGCGGGTCGCGGACGAAGGTCAATTTGCTCCCCGTTTCCTTTGCGATCCCTTTGGCGATTTCAACCGCTTTCGGGTTGATATCATAATCCTGGGGGCTGCCAATCGTGAAATTCCAACCCAGCTTCGCGCTGACATGCATCAGCGAGACCGCGACATTATTCCCATCACCCACATAGGTGACGTTCAGACCTTTGGTTTTGCCGAACTTCTCCTGAATGGTGAGCGCGTCCGCCATTCCCTGACAGGGGTGATTGTAATCGCTCAAACCGTTCAACACAGGGATATCAGACCACTTTGCCAACTCAAGCACATGCGCGTGGTCAAATGTACGAGCCATCAACGCCTGGACGTAACCCGAGAGCACGCGCGCAATATCCGCAA
>DATIUT010000252.1:0-2888 GCA_035466615.1 Anaerolineales bacterium
GACGTGTTTGTTGATGACGCGCACCAGAGCTTTGCGTTCCACGATCTTGAAACCATTTTGATTCTCAAAGGCGATCAGGTCGGCGCTTCCGAACAACCAGCCTTTTGTATCCCGCACCGTTCTGAATTCGACCCAGATAAAATCATCCTGGACGTTTTCTGCTTTTCTTGAAACGCGCTTCTTGCTTTTTACATCCACACGATATTGACGATCATCCTTTGAAATCTCATAATCGTAATGGTCTTCGATATTCCCATCTTTTGACGCTTCAACTACCGTCCATCCTTTTTTCTGCGCAATGAACGCAAAGCGACTCTCCGCACTTTGCCCCAACTCCAGCGAGTCCTTTTGATCGTACTTGTTGCGTTTGTTGCGCGTGTACATCTTTACAAGGGCAGTGACTGTTGTAGAAGCTCCGGCGCGTTCTCGATTCGCTTTTGGGCGAGCTTGCAATAGCCTTTGTCCACATCCACGCCGACGGCTTTCCGCCCAAGCATGCCTGCCGCGATGAGCGTGGTGCCGCTTCCCATGAATGGATCGAGAACTGTGTCACCGATATAACTGAACATCTTGATGCAACGTCTGGGAAGTTCCAGCGGAAATGGCGCGGGATGCCCAATCTTTTTTTTGCTTTCGCCGTTGAACGTCCACAGGCCGTTGGTCCAATTCATGAATTCATCGCGGGTGACATCCGATTTTTTACTTCCGCTGGTTTTCTTCCATGTGTTTTTATAGAGAATGATGATCAACTCAACCGGCGCAATGACGAACGGAGCCGAGGCGCTCATCCATGATCCCCAGGCAGTTCGGCGGGAAATGTTGCCTTCGTTCCAAATAATTGTGGAGTGATACTTGTAACCGATCTTCTTGGCAATCGTTGTGAAATCCGCGCCCACGCTTTGTTGTCCGCCTTTGTTCTTGTCGAGCGGGACGTTGAGGCACAGACGCCCGTCGTCACGCAAAAAGTTGAAGCATTGCGTCAGCCATTTCTCTGAGAACTCCAGATATTCGACGTACGAGACGTCGTCCCTGTGGGAGTTGTATTGAATGTCCACGTTGTACGGAGGCGACGTGACAACCAGATCCACCGAGCCCGCCTCGATGACAGATGTTTTCAAAATATCATCATTCAGGACGGTGATGTCGTTTTTTTGATAATATATAACCTTCTTTTTAGGCATGGAGGAATTTTACCAGTTTACAAGAGGAACCATCCGATGGGTGTGGATAATTTCATGGGCTTAGCCGCAGAGGTCGCAGGGTTCTCTGAGTTCTCAGCGGGATTTGTGACCAAGGATGTAAAGCCTATCCTTTTGTCACTCTCCATCCAAGACAAAACTTTCGGCTGTGATGTATACTCGGAACAACAATCCATGCACGAATTGGCCATCACCCAATCCATTTTGAAGATCGCACTGCAACATGCTGAGAAAGCAAACGCCAAACGCGTCACCGACTTGAATATCGTAATGGGCGAACTTTCCAGCATGGTGGATGACTCGATCCAGTTCTATTGGGAGATCATCGCCAGGGACACGATCGCTGGAAATGCTGTTCTGCACTTCCGCCGTGTGCCTGCCCAGTTTCAGTGCACGTCCTGTTCCGAGAGGTATCATCCCATTGACGGAGAACTGGCCTGCCCGAGATGCAGCAATGTCGGTGCAAAGATCATTGCAGGCGAAGAGTTTTTATTGGAATCGATTGATGTGGAATAATTATGTCATTGCGAGTGGCGCCTTGCATCACGAAGCAATCTTGTTATACATGGGGATTGCTTCGCCGCTACCGCTCCTCGCAATGACGTAGAGGAGACCCATGCCCCAAAACATCCCCGTAGTCGAAAATATCCTCAACGCCAATGACCGCCTGGCGGAGGAGAACCGCGCACGCATCGAAGCCGCAGGGGTTTTCTCCATCAATGTGATTGCATCACCCGGCGCAGGCAAGACATCGCTTATCGAACAGACTCTCCCGCGTTTGAAAGGCAAACTGCGCGTTGCAACCGTGGACGGCGACATCGCCACGTCCCTTGACTCAGACCGCGCCGCCGCGGCAGGTGCCGAGGCATCTGTCCAGATCAACACAGGCGGCGATTGTCATCTTGACGCGGTCATGTTGCGCGGCGCGCTCGAACAACTCGACCTCGACCAATTCGACCTGCTCATCGTCGAAAACGTCGGCAACCTGGTCTGCCCTGCCAACTTCAAGCTCGGCACGCACAAGACCGTCCTCGTCGCGTCTGTACCGGAGGGCGACGACAAGCCCTATAAATATCCCGGCACCTATCGCGGCGTGGACGCGCTCGTCATCAACAAGATCGACCTCCTGCCTTACGTCCCATTCAAAATGGATTATTTCCAACGCGGTGTGCAGGTGCTCAATCCCAACGTCGCGGCATTCCCGCTTTCATGCACCACAGGCGAAGGTCTCGACGCCTGGGTCAATTGGCTTATCGAAAACGCGAAACGCTAATGCTCGGATTGAGAGTCCACATCACGGGGATCGTGCAGGGGGTAGGCTTCCGTCCATTTGTTTACAATCTTGCTGCTCGACTCCATCTTAAAGGCTGGGTGTGTAACACCTCCGCAGGTGTGGATATCGAAGTGGATGGCGAACAGGATGTTTTGGATGCCTTCGTCAAAGCACTGCATGACGAAGCTCCGCCTCTTTCCCGCATAGATGAACTAACCGCCTCCTTCCGCCCTGCAAACGGATTCCGTTCCTTTGACATCCTCCACTCGGAAGTTGTGGAGGGCGCCTTCCAACCCATCTCACCCGATGTTGCCATCTGCGACGATTGCCTGCGTGAACTCTTCGACCCAAGCGACAGGCGCTATCGCTATCCCTTCATCAACTGCACCAATTGCGGACCGCGCTTCACCATCATC
>DATIUT010000253.1:0-30730 GCA_035466615.1 Anaerolineales bacterium
GTCGCAGGTGCATGGATCCATGCTCAGGCTGGCTTATACGCCGCCGACGATCTCGGCACAACCGCCTCAGTGCTTGCGAGTGATGTCTTGAATTCTGTTTCAGATGTTTTGAGTGATTTGGAATAGACCACCCGGTGATCACGTAATGGCGTGAAGCGCCACAAATCGAAACCAACATGAAGAATCAAAAAAGAGGAGCCTGATTTTTCAGGTTCCTCTTTTTCTTTACTACGCTAACTGTTCATGAACGCTTCGAGATTGTCCTTGCTGATTCGGTAAGCCTTGCCAACCTTCTTGGCTTTCAGGCTTCCCTCCTTGATCGCTTCCAGAATATCTGCTTCAGTCACCTTCATGAAGTTTGCGGCCTCTGCCGGTGTCATGATATCCGGTATCTTGCCAGCAGGAGCGCCTCCGCCTGAGGCAGTGTTTTGCATGCCGCCTTGCAAAGCCTGTCCCATCAAATTGCCAATGCCCATGCCCGCGCCAATGCCGGCAGTAAGACCTGCGCCGCCGCTCGGATTCTGCGCCGCATCGCGCATCGCGTCCGCAGCCTGTAGTTGGGTGTAGGTTGCCATGTCGAGCATACCCATGTCGCGCAACTCCTGTGCCGATTTGCTGGACGGCTTGAGGTTGCCAATGTAGAAGGATTTGAGCGTCAAACCGAGCGCATCGAAATCATCCTGTGACTTGGCACGCACAGCCGCGCCGACCTCTTCCGTCAAACCGATCAGGTCAACAACACTCTTTGCGGCGGTTGTCTCACCCAAAACATCCTGCAGGGTGGAAAGCAACATGGTTTTCAAACGCTCTTCGATATCGGTCGTGCGATACGCACCTTGCGTGCCGACAACCTGCATCACGAACTGTTGCGGGTCTTTGACCTGGAACGAGAAGGTGCCGAAGCCCTGGAGCAGTGCCACACCGAGTCCCATGCCCGGGTTGCGCACGATGATCGGTTGCGGTGTGCCCCACTTCTCGTTCGCGAATTCCTTCATCGAAACGAAATACACCTCGGCGGGGAAGGGCGTGCGATCGTTGAACGCCTTGCCGATGAAATCAATCAATTTCGGAATGTTTGCGGTTGCGAGGGTGTGGCGTCCGCCCCGGAACACATCCAGCGCCTGCCCATCACGGAAGAATACTGCCGCCTGTGCCTCGCGCACGATCAACTGTGAGCCGATACGGTAATCGCCAATGCCTTGCTCCGGGAAACGATGGACGATCTCATCCTTCATTTCACTCGGGTATTCGATAACATCAAAAATTCTCGCCATGATTCTCTCCTTTTTGAAGAACGTTGTTTTGATTATAGTCCATAGAACTTACCGGTCAAGAACCGTTTTTCTTATTTATCTACGCAAAAACGCCTCGCAGGTCTCAAAGACCTGCGAGGCGTAACTCTATTCCTTCATCATCTTCCCCGTGCCCCTGTCGCGCAACATCAGGATCTCCGCCATGATGCTGACCGCGATCTCCTCGGGGGTCTCGGCGTTCAATTCCAAACCAATGGGTGAATGGACTTTTTTGATCAACTCTTCGGATACACCCTGTTCCTTCAGAGCCTTGACGGTTGTCAACCACCTGCGTTTCGACCCAATGACACCGATATACGCCGCGTCTGATTTAAGCAGACTCGGCAATCCTACCGCGTCCACACTGGACCCGCGGCTGGTCACCACCAAATAGGTCTGGCGCGTCACTTTGAGTTGTTCCACCAGTTTTCCCATCTCAACCGGATAATATGCATCCGCCCCCGGCGCGGACTCGGGTGTGCAAAACTCGGCGCGGTCATCACTCACTGCAACCCGGAATCCCAGCCATTTTGCCAAATGCGCCACTGCCTTGCCGACATGCCCGGCGCCAATGACGACGATCATCGCAGGGGGAAGGATCGGTTCCACAAACACCTCCACAGTTCCGCCGCACACGCCCGGGTCGCCACGGCTGGGATCAACCATGCTGTACTTCAAAGTCCGTGCGGTACCTTCGGCGATGGCAATCCATGCTTCATCCATGACGCGGTGCTCCAGATCCCCGCCGCCGACCGTGCCGATGAACTTCCCATCGGGGTACACAAGCATTTTGCTCCCCACATGCCTCGGCGTGGACCCTTCGCTTTTGACCACCGTGCACAGCGCGGCGGATTCGTTGTTCTTTTCTAGTTCGGAGAGAGCATGATAGATTGAATTCATTTATCAGAACTTAGTCTTTCCATGATTTCTTTGTTTTCTAGATCTAACTTCTCCAATGTTGTGGTGGTTAACTTTCTGTTGCAAGAAGTTCTAATACTTTCACATTGTGGTGAACATATATATATGGTGGTGCAATTTTTCTAGATTGTTTGGTCGCTAGTTCATAAGCTTTTTCGTATTGCTTAATACCCATTTCAAAACCAAGTTGTAGTAGCAGTTTCTTTCTCTCGGCTTTTGCGCTACTCATATTCGCAATCCAACTGCCTAGAAATCCAATAAAACCTCCGATAAATGCTGCGGCTAATGTTCCGAATGTGGCTATTCTTTGTGCCTCAATTAAGGCTTGATTTGAATCCATATTTAGTTCCTTAATCTGAAAAGTATATTTTCCTACATTATCTCTCCAACAACCCCAACACGACCGGTAGTAACTGCTTCTTTCTCGAAACCACACCCGGTGCGTCACGCGTGCCGTCGTTGAGCGGGGGATAGGGCAGGTCGTCAAGAATGGGCGGAGGGGTGGATGAGAGGATGAGCCTGCTGGAGCCGCGCACAACGTCTGTGACGAGCAGCATCGCAAAGTCAAGCCCGCGTTTGTCTCGAAGGTCATCGAGCGCTTTTGTGAGCGAAGCGAGATGCTCGGAAAGTTGGACGAGGTCCGTCACTTCGACTTGGGCAATGGCGAGTTTGAATCCGCCCGCCTCGTAGAGCTTGATGTCTGTGCTGACGACTTCTTCGGGCTTGCGGTTGGAGAGTCCCGCGCCCGCGCTGAGCACAGCTTTTCCATAGGATTCGACCGTCTCGCCTTTGAGAGGGCTTCCGCCCACGAATGCCCAACGCGCAAGTCGTTCGGCGGCGGTTTTGTCTCGCGGTGTGGTGGTGGGAGAGGTCAGGATGAGCGTATCGGCTAACAGTCCCGCGAGAAGCACACCGGCTAAATTGGGCGGCAGGGAAAGCCCGGCTTCGGCCGTCTGTTCTGTGACGAGCGTGGAAGTTGATCCCACAATGTCCACTGTGAAGCGGATCGGTGTATGTGTGTGCGGGTTGCCGAGCCGGTGATGATCCAATATCTCCAGTAATTCGGCTTCCTCGAGCGAGGCGATGGACTGGCGCGGCTCGTTATGGTCCACAAGGATAACCTTGAGCCGCGGCGGGTTGAGTATGTCGCGTTGGCGGGCGATGCCCAGATACAATCCGTTTTCATCCGTCACCCAGTAATCATCATGATCGTCGCGCAACAGGCGATTGAGCGAATCACGGATGTGGGCGTTGGCGGAATATTTTGAAACAGTTGTATCCGCCGCGTCCCGGCAGGGGGCAGACATCATCTCGCGCACGGTCGTATCGCCCGGCCGCGGACCAAGCGTCTTCGAGAAATAATCGAAAAGACTCATCCCATCGATGAGACCGTACGGTTTTCCGTCCTCGTCCACCACGGGCGCGATACCGCCGGTGCGGCTGGCGAGTGTCCATGCCGCGCCGAGTTGCGCATCCGGGCGGATGCTGTCGAGCCTTATCATGACCGACTCAAAGCGCGGGGACGCGTCCGTGAGCAACACGGGAGGCTCAAATTCTAGATGCTTGAGCACCCAGGCGGTTTGCGGATTGAGCGCGCCCGCGCGCGCCGCCACAGTATCCATGCCGTCGCGTTCACGCAAAAGCCAGGCATAGCCCATGGCGGAGGCGATGGAGTCGGTGTCGGGATTAACGTGTCCAATGACGTAGATTTTGTTTGACATTATTTGAGGTCTAAAGTGCGTGCGAAAATTTGTGAATGAGGATAATGTTTCCAACAACCAGCCAAAGCCTGTATGGCAGTCCCCTAGATTATATCTCGCCTTTATCCACAAGCCGCAAAAAAACATCCACGATGTATGGGTCGAAATGCTTGCCTGACTGTACCCTGATGTATTCAATGGCTTTTTCGCGCGGCCAGCCGGTTTTATAAGGTCGGTCTGATTGAACGGCATCCCACACATCCACGATTGCGAAGATGCGCGCAGACAATGGGATCTCCTCGCTCTTTAGCCCGTGCGGATAACCACTTCCATCCCATTTTTCGTGGTGAAAGTGGGGTATATCCAGTGCGGGTTTTAGGTATTCGATATGCGAGAGCATGTTGTGAGCGTAGGTGGGATGCTTGCGCATGGTGATCCACTCTTCATCAGTGAGTTCGCCCGGCTTGAGAAGAATCGCGTCGGGGATACCCATCTTACCGATATCGTGCAAGAGCACGCCGCGCCGGACATGTTCCAATTCCTCTTCGCCAATTCCCATTGCGCGTGCAAGGTCAACTGTCATTTGCACCATGCGGCGAGTGTGTCCTTCGGTTTCCTGATCGCGTAATTCGAGCGCGTGCGCCCAGCCTTCCAGGGTCGTATCGTATGCCTGTGCGAGGTTTGCCGCATCCTTTCTGGTTTGTTCATGCAGGGTCGCGCGGTGGATGGCGTTTGCGGCAATATCTGCCACCGCCACAAGCAGGCGGATTTCGGATTTGGAGATATCGGTCTTGCGCCCCATCCACACAAAACCAATTAGTTGATCCTGTGCGATTAATGGCGCGCCTACACCGCTATGAATACCTGTGCTGACCAATTCCGGATGGGCAAAGTTCGGATCATTATTCAAGTCGTTGGTGTAATAGGGTTGTCTTGTTCGGCTGATGATCGCATTGATGCCGGTGCCGCTTTTTTGGCGTGTGCCCATAAGCGGTTTCCATGCGCCCTGTGCCACTTCCGTTACGGCATCCCCTGTCAGTGGATCAATGATCTCGACAGAAATCGTCTCACAATTGAGCAAGACGACCAGTTGCCCGATAATCACCGGGAACATCTCGGCGCGAGTTGGCGCCGTGCGTAATGCCGCGCTCAGAGTGGCAATGGCTTGCAGTTCGTTTTCGCGTTGTTTGCGCTCACTGGTATCGCGAATGATTGCTGTGAAAAAATCACCCGTTTGCGTCCTCCACTCGGCGAACGACATTTCCATTGGGAATTCTCTGCCATCTTTTGCCAGCCCGGCAACCTCGACTGTCTTTCCTGTAACCAACCTTTCATCGCTTGTAAGTGCGCGCTCGCTGCCGTGAAGATGTGCCGTGCGGAATTGTTCCGGCATGATCTGAGTTACCGGCCTGCCGAGGATTTCATCTGCCGAAAAACCGAAAATAGTTTCTGCCGCCGCGTTCCAGGCCGCGATGTCTCCGCGTGCGTTCACCGTAATGATCGCATCGTTCGCTGTCTGCACCACCGCGCGAAGCCGTTCCTCGCTTTCATGGAGTTCTTCCTCCGCCTGCTTCCGTGCTGTGATATCCTGAACATTAATCACTCGGTAGAGTATCTTTCCAAGTTCATCACGCACCGTCGTGGCATCAAACTGAACGGGGAAGCGGCTCCCATCTTTGCGAATGTGAATGGATTCCCAGACATGATGTCCTTTCTCATGATCCAAATCGATGTTTATGGGAACACCCCTCCAGATTTCCGGTGAGGACACTATGTGTAAAGGTTGTCCTTTCAATTCATCAATAGTATATCCATGCATCCTGGCAAACGCGGGATTCATCAATTCAAAGGTTTTCCCATCTGCCGAGCTGACAGCCACTCCCCATTCGGCATGTTCGAAGATATGCGCCCAGCGCTGTAGTTCTTGATTTTTAAGCGTCAACTCCTTGGTTCGCTCCTGAACCAATATTTCAAGCCCCTCTTTGGTATGCTGCAATTCTCCATTAACCCGTTTTAGATTGCTTTCATGATTTCGGATTTCCAGGGTAAGCGCAACCGTGTTTGCCAGGTTCTCAAGAAATGGCTGGTAGGGCTTGAATGTTTCGCCATCCCTTTTGGCAAAAAAGAAACAACCGTAAGTTGCCGACATGGTTTTAATGTGGATGCAAAAATGGTCTTGATAACGATCGGGTGAAAGAAGGAACATGTTGGTGGTTTCCCCCGTGCGCCCCAGGCCGCAAAGTTTACAGATCTCATTTACAAGAATTTCTTTTTCCCTCGGGTATTTTACAAAGGGAAAGATTTGCACCATGACAAACCCGGTGCCGGGCACCTCTTCCAGCCCCCGGCTAAGGAATTCTGCGAGGTTCTCCGAATCAGGAAAGGTGTGCAAAGTCGCTTGCAGAATAAGCAACTTTCCAAGAACCTGCGGATCAACAGAAGGAACTTTTTTCGATTTATTGTACCTGCCGCGCATCATATTGCTTCATAAATTCTTTTGGCGATATAAAATAAGGATTCTGTACTATCTGTCCGCGAACCAATATTACGGGATGAACAGAAAGAATGTCCATGATCAAACCGCCTTTGAATTTCCGGGCGTCGTATTCGCATATTGCCGTACAAGGGGTTAATTTTTGATAGTCAAGAACCTTGGTCTCGTACTCCATCAACAATCTGGGCCGTATTTTGCCCCTCAACACCCAGGCCATATCGCCGCTGACATGCAAACCCTTGTAACCATTTTGTCGTGCCTGGTTGACAAAAAAACCGATGTTTTTCAAGACCGAATCAGGATCGAAGATCCCGTTCGGATTATAGGCAGAATCGTTGTCCAGGGTTACGAAATCACTTTCAAGCAAATTGGCATCAACACCAAGGTTTACAAGTTCTCCCTTTATATCACTCGGAGAAGCGGTGTCAACAATACAAAGGATTTTGTTACCTTCCGCCAGGCCCTTCTCGAAGAATTTTGCCATTGTCCGTGCGCGTTCATTGTCGTCATTGTAAATATGACAAATGTGAATGCCCTCCGAAAAAATGTTTTCTGAATTGTCAGGTAGGTCGTTGTGCTTTTTATTGTTCATTGTCTGCTCCTTATGGTTTGCTAGGAAAACATCGTTTGACTCGTGTGTTGCCTTGGTGTGGATCCGTGGGGCACCTGCTGGAGTTACAGCCAGCATACCAACCAACGGAGACAGAGAGACCCCGTGTACATTTAAATTGTAGCCGTTTGCAGGCTGGGTGGCAATATTCCTCATAGTCACAAAAATCCGCCATCCGGGTGAGATTTGGCATGATTGCCATCCGTCAGAACATTACTTTTAAAGGCGCAGTCGTGGATGACGTATGGCTTTCCATACTTTCTCAGGCGTGACCGGGTTCTCATTGATATCCGCGCCAACCGCATCGAAAACTGCATTTCCTACGGCGGGCGCCACTCCATCCATGGGAATTTCGGCTACGGCTTTCACTCCGAAAGGATGGCTTGGTTCGAATGTTTCCACGAAGATGGTTTCCAGCGCGGGCATCTCGTCTGCGCGGAAGATGTGGTAGCGGTCGAAATCGCGTTCGACGGCGACCCCTTTTTCGTCGTAGCGCATCTCTTCGCACACTGCATAACCGAGTGCCTGGGTCATGCCGCCTTCTATTTGTCCAGACGCAGTGAGCGGATTCACAATGACGCCTGAATCAACAGCCATCACAAGACGGTCCACTTTGACCGCGCCTGTCTCAGTATCCACGGTCACTTCTGCGAATTGGGCCGCGAATGGCGGAGGCGATACCGGCGAAACGTAGGACGCAACTCCCATGATCTGTTCCTGTTTGTTCTTATGCAGTGAATCGAGTGCGATCTCGGAAAAGGACACGCACCTTCCATCGGGTGCAGCTGCCTGCCGGTTCGACAGCTTTATCTTCGCTGATTCCGACTCGTCGAGTCCCAGCATCATCGCCGCGCGGACTCTGATCCTCTCTGCCACGATCTTTGCCGCGTTGACAGCCGCAGTGCCTGAAATGTATGTTGTCGAGGATGCATATGCACCTTTATCGAACGGAGTGAAGTCCGTATCCGACGAATATGTGATCATATCCTCCACAGGAACACCCAGCACTTCCGCCGCCATCTGGGCGAGCACTGTATCCGAACCTGTGCCCAAATCTGTTGCACCAACGAGGAGATTGAACGAACCATCGTCGTTCATCTTGATGGATGCACCACCCATATCAAGATAGGGAATTGCCGTCCCTTGCATGACCATTGCCACACCGATGCCTCTGCGTTTCACGTGCGAAGTGTCACGTGCCAGATTTTCACCTGAAACTTGGAACTTTACACCTGACACATTTTTGTGCCACTCCTCATTCCCAAACTTATCATCCCAACCGATCGCGGCTTTGCCTTGCGTCACGCATTGTTCCAGTCCAACCGTGTGAATGATCTCCGGTCGCGGCTCGCGCCCCTCATTCCATGCCGTGGAAAAGGGATGATATTCGCCGGGGTGTATCGCGTTCTTCAATCTAAATTCAATCGGATCAAGTTTCAAGGCGCGCGCGATCTTTTCCATGTGACGGTCGAGGGGCCAGTATCCCTGCGGGACACCGTAGCCGCGATAAGCGCCAGCAGGCGGCGTGTTGGTGTACACCACATCAGCATAAAAACGGATATTGGGACTCTTGCGATATTCCCCGTCGCCGACATACAACGCCATTGCCTTGTGCCCCGTGTTGCCGGTGACGGTCAGCGCGTGACAACCGTATGCACCCGTATCGGATAATGCGTACATCGAGTTGGCTGTGATCGTTCCATCCTGCTTCACGCCGGTCTTCATCCTGATTCTCATCGGATGCCTCGACCTCGCCGCGACAAATTCCTCCTCACGCGTGTATTCATAAATGACGGGACGTTTGGTGGCGATCGTCAAATGCGCGGGGATGTCTTCCATCAACACTTCCTGCTTGCCGCCAAAGCCTCCTCCGATGCGCGGCTTGATGACGCGGATTCGTTTCACCGGCAGTTCCAATACGGGTGCGAGCATTCTCCGCACATGGAATGGAACCTGCGTGGATGTGCGGATGACCAGGCGGTCATCTTCATCCCAATACGTCACGCAGACATGCGGCTCGATGTGTGCCTGTTGCACCTTGGGGACCTCGTATTCCGCTTCGAAGATCTCGTCTGCTTCCTTGAAACCTTTTTCCACGTCCCCAATGTCAATGCGGATGTGGGCGGCAAGATTCTTCTCGGGGTTGGAGTCGGCAAAGTTGACGTACTCAGATTCATCGTGAATCCGAACTGTGTTGGGATCCATTGCCTGGCGTGAGTCGAGAATGGCATCCAGCACTTCGTATTCCACATCGATCAGGGTCAATGCCTTTTCAGCGATTTCGGGAGTCTCCGCCGCGACCATCGCCACGCGATCGCCGACAAATCTCACTTTGTTATCCAGTGAGAAGGAATCCAGCGGGCCGGGGATCGGGTCGGATTGTCCGGCAGTGGAATAAACAACGCGCGGAATATCCTGTCACGTCAATACAGCCGCGACACCTTTCAATTCCCTCGCTTTGCCTGCGTCAATTTTCTTGATGCGTGCGTGCGCATGCGGGCTTCGCAACACACGGGCATATAACATGCCGCGCATATCCATGTCTGCGGTGAAAGCAGGTTTGCCCTGAACCAGTTTGACCGCATCCACTTTCTTTTCCGGCTTGCCGACGGTTTGATAGATTTGCGTTTCCGGTGTGACGAACACCTTCGGAAGCGTTCTCGTTTGTGTATCCGATACTGCTGGCAGCGGCCCGCCTGGTGAAGGCGTGATGGGCGGTTCGAACGAGATCAAAATGCCTTCGCCAAATTCCGCCTCGCCGCGCATGACGGCCGCGGCTTTCATCACAGCCTGCACGGGTTTGAGGTAGCCGGTGCATCGGCACAACACACCCGCAATCGCATCTCGTACCTGTTCCTCGGTCGGGTCTGGATTCGAATCGAGCAATGCCTTTGCCGCAAGGATTTGTGCAGGCGTGCAATATCCGCATTGGATGGCGCCTGACTCGACAAACGCCTGTTGCAATGGATGCAAACCTTCTGTCTTTTTCCAACCCTGTTCGGGATGTTCGCCGAGTCCCTCGATGGTGACGATATTATGCCCCTCGGCTTGCGCGGCGAACATCGACCCTGCGTTGATGGGTTTGCCGTCGAGCAAAACTGTATCTGCGCCGCTCAATCCCTGCTCGTCACCGAATTTGACTCCGTAGTAACCAAGTCTGCGCACGACAGCTAGAAGCGTCTCGGATGGCGCACACTTCACATCGTGTTTATTTCCATTGATTGCCAGCGTGATATTCATGTTTACTCCTTGTGAGTCGAAGATCGGACGTCAAAAGTCGAACCCCCAGACACGCGAAGTCAGGCCTTTGCCACTCGGCTTCTTATCTGCTCACGCAGCTTATCGATCACGATCTTCTTGCCGTTTTCGTCTTTATAGAACCACACATCCCATCCGTTAACGGGCGCGCCGTTCATCAATGTCCTTGCGACAAAATGGATCGATCCCGTCACGTCGCCGCATTTGATATGTCCATTGGACAGGATTTTCGCTTTCGTTCCATTCTTAATGAAGAACAGACTCTGTCCCGGACGCAGATATCCACTCTCGATCAACGCGCCGAACGGGACCCGCACCTGTCTCCGTTTTTCGACATTGATCGCCTCTGAATCCGATACCGTCGCCATATCAATGCGTTTCTGTGCGACCTTCACATACTTTTTATCCCGTTCGATCCCGATCCAGTTGCGTCCAAGTTTCTTTGCCACCGCGCCGGTTGTCCCTGAGCCAAAGAACGGATCGAGCACCACGTCCCCGACATTCGACGAAGCCATGATGACACGATACAACAACGCCTCCGGCTTTTGTGTCGAATGAGCCTTTGTGCCATTTAACTTGATTCGCTTGTTGCCGGTCACCAAGGGGATCTCCCAATCAGAACGCATCTGCAAGTCATCGTTCAATGCTTTCATCGAATAATGGTTGAATGTATACTTTGCGCCTTTCTTCTTCTGTGCCCAGATCATCGTTTCATGCGCGTTCGTGAATCTTACACCTCTGAAATTTGGCATCGGGTTGGACTTGATCCAAAGGATATCGTTCAGGATCCAAAATCCCAGGTCCTGCATGATCGCGCCAACGCGGTAAATGTTGTGATATGACCCAATGACCCAGATCGTACCTGTATCCTTCAAAACCCTCTGGCTTGCGGATAGCCATTTGGATGTGAATTCGTCATATGCCTTGAAATCATCGAACTTATCCCAACCATCATTGACCGCGTCCACTTTCGTCATATTGGGGCGGTACAAGTCATTGCGTAATTGCAGGTTGTATGGCGGGTCGGCAAAGACCAAATCCACCGAATTCTCAGGGAGCGTGTTGAGAATCTCGATGCAATCGCCAGGCAGGATCTGGTTGATGAGGAAACGTGCCACGCTGGAAATTATACCTTCACCCATCAGGCTTTCGAGGAGGGACAGGCAACGACTCTCGATGATGCATCGGGTCTTGCTGGAACAATTTCTGGGGCGATTCTGTTGTATAAATGGAATGATGTCAAATTTGCGACGCTCTCACGACGGACGAATTCCATGAAACCCATTGATTGCAACCCTTCTGCCCGGCTTGGAATACGCGCTTTGATCTTCTGTGCGTTTCTGCTATTGTTGATCGTTCCCGGTTGTGGGGGGTTGAACATGATCATTCCTCCGACAGTCATACCGACGGCTTCCATCCCTCCAACTGCCACCGCAACTCGACCACCAACGTCGACGCCGACCCTTACATCCACTCCGACTGAAATCCCTCCCCTGTGCGGCGGACCACGATCCATGCTCATCCTCCTGGTCGGGAGCGATGCCCGTGGTAATACCTATAATATTGGCCTCGCTGATGCGATACGTCTCGTGCGCGTGGACTTTATCGAACCGCGTGTTCAGTTGTTAAACTTCCCGCGAGACCTTTACGTTGAGATCCCGGGCATCGAAGATCACAACGGGATCACACATGGAAAACTCAACCAGGCCTACCTGTACGGCAACCCCGGTTATGGCTATTTCGGCGGCTCCGGGCAGGGGCCCGCCTTGCTGGCATTGACCCTGGAGCATAATTTCGATGCTCATGCCGATCATTACCTGGCGGTCAACCTGCAAACCTTCTCAAAGGTGGTGGACTCTTTGGGCGGGATAGATATCCGTTTGCCTTATGTTGTTGATGGACGCGTGAAGGGATCGAAGGATCCCAACCGCTACTTCCCGGCGGGGAACCAGCATTTGAACGGTTATCGAACGATGCTGCTGGCACGGATGCGCCCACAGGGGGATGTTCAACGCGGTGAGATACAGAACCTGATCATGGAGTCTGTCGTGGAAAAGTTTTTGCGTATGGATGTATTGTCGCAACTGCCCAAACTGGCTGAGACCTTTCGCGGTTCGGTCCAAACAGACCTTGTTCCCGCCCAGATCGGTCAACTGGCGTGCCTGGCGACGATGCTTGATTCTGAAAAGATCGAGTTTGTCAACTTCCCTGACGACCTGTTCACAACCACTCGCGTGCAGGACCCTGTGCTTGGGTATACATCCATCCTCGCGGCTGACTTTGACATCTTGAAAATGTACATGAAAAAGTTCGAGCGAGGAACCTGGTTTGATGCGGAGGAGAATGTCAGGGACAAAATCATGGAATGATAAGGATCGGCGCGGCAGACTCATTTCATCGTATTTGCAGAACAATCTTGCCGAACTGTTCGCCGCGTTCGTAGTGTGCATACGCTTCGGCGGCTTGTTCCAGCGGGTAGACTGAGTCGATGATCGGGGTGATCTTCCCGTTGAAAACGAGTTCCATCACTTCGCGGAAGTCGGATAGACTGCCCATGGTGGAGCCGATCAGGGTTTGTTCGTTCCAGAACAGAAGGGAAAGATTGGTGACGGCTTCACGCCCTGTGGTGCGTCCATAGGTCACGAGCCGGCCGCCTTTGCGCAGGATCTTTTGAGATTCGCCCCAGGTTGCCGCGCCCACATTTTCGACGACGAGATCAACCCCGCGTCCATGCGTGAGGCGGCGCACTTCGTCAAATGGATTCGATGTCTTGCGATTCAACACAAAGTCCGCGCCTGCGAGCCTGGCTTTGTCCATTTTTTCCTCTGAAGAAGTGACCGCAAAAACGCGTCCCCCAAGCAGTTTGCCGATCTGGATGCCCGCCGCCGCCACACCGCCGCTTGCCCCAAGGATCAGGACATCCTCCCCCTTTTGCAGTCTGGCGCGTTTGACGATGGCGCGCCAGGCGGTCTGGTACGCCAATGGCGCGGCTGCTGCTTTGACAAAGTCGAAGCCGTCCGGCATGCGCATGAGCTTATCGGCGTCCGCCGCGATGAATTCGGCATTGCCGCCGTTGCCATTCATGCCAAGGATGTCGTACTCGTCGCACTGACTGACTTCACCTTCGAGACAGCGTTCACATTTACCGCACGAAAGCGACGGGTTGACGACCACCGCTTCGCCGGCAGACCAGCCTGTGACATCGGGTGCGAGCCGTTCGATCACACCTGCGATGTCGGAACCCGTCCACATGGGGAAGTGATAACTCTCGTCAGTGGGACCATGCAACGACCACAGTTCCAAATGGTTGAACGCGCTGGTGTGCACGCGGATGAGTGCCTGCCCCGCGCCAACCTGCGGGTCGGGCACTTCTTCGATTTTGACCTGGGATGCGTCTCCGCATTGGTGGAATACAGCGGCTTTCATATGTGTTACCCAAAAAATTCCAGACATCTCTTCGCCAGCGTTGCGGCGACATCCATGCGGTATTCGGCGGATGCCCATTCATCCGTCGCTTCGTGGAAGGCGTTACGCGCGGCAGCATACAAGCCCTCTCCCTCGATCCCTCTCCCCGAGGGAGAGGGGGGCAATTCCCCATCCATTGCCAGCATGGGACTCTTGCCATAGCCGCCGAGGGCGAGACGTGTGCGGCCCGAGTTCCATTGTGCGAGCGCGGCACAGACGATGGGTTTATCGGAGGGGGTTTTGGAGACATATTCAAAAGCGAGTTTGATGTTGAGGGGAAGAACAATTTTTGTGATGAGGTCGGTGGAACGCAAGGGGAGAAAGTCACCGATATTCGTTGTTCGATATTCGATATTCGATTTACCGAGTATTGCATGTTCGAGTTTCGTGTCCATTGCCAGCAGAACACCCGCGAAAGTAGATCGTCCATCGCACGCGACCAGCGTCCCTGCCACGGTGGCGGTGTTGCGGATGTTCAACGGCGCTTCGAGTTTCAACGCGGATTTCAATGCAGGAGGGCAGTGTTCGGATTCAAGTAATGATTGCAGTGTGAGCGTCGCGCCGAGTTCAAGGTTGTTGCCGTTCTTTTTGACGGTGTCCAAGCCAAGGGCTTGCAAGTCCGCGACTTCAACAGGATCAGTTGTCGGCCTGGAGAGAAGCGTGCCGCCTCCAAGGGGCAGGATATTCGGTTGGGCAAGAAGGGAAAGAGCTTCATCCAGAGTCTGAGGCCGGTGATAGGCAGTGATCATGTTTTTCTCCGTGAATGAGTCTATTATACAGTTAAAAATTTACCGCCATCGTGATGATGGCGGTGAGTCTGTTAAAAACCTCCTGAAGATTGTGAACACGCATGTATGTTGCAGGAGACTGTAAAAAGTACGGGGAAAATCCTCCCATCCTGATCCTCACCTGCGGGGGAGGCTGGGGATGAGGGAGCGCGGGCTATTCTGAAACCACTCTCCACCCTAATTCATTCAATCTAGACCTGTCGAATTGCTCTTCAGGGACATTGATAAGCAGTGTGCTGCCTTCGGCGAGCAGTTCGCCTGTCTCTGCATCATAAATACCCGCCCAGGCTTCGGCAGATTTTGATTTCGATTTCCCTGCCTTGCCGATGATCTTCAATGGTCTTCCCACCGGCACGTTCTGACGATACTTCACTTCCAGTTTTGCGGTGAACATGAAACGCGGATTCTCCAGGTCACTCCCCATGTGTGCCCTACCTGAGATCTCGTCAATGATCGCGCCGACGATGCCTCCGTGCAGGACGCCGGGGTATCCTTGAAAATGTTCGGGCGCAGTATAGGTTGTTTCGATCACGCCGGATTCCACCTCGTAAATATGCAGGTGCAAGCCCACCGGGTTTTCGAGCCCGCAAATGAAACACATCTTTGAATTTGGCTGTTTTGTTCTCATGCCTTGATTATACAATGGGCATGAAGAAACTTCGCGGGCGACTGATTGTTTTGTGTTACGGTCTTAGGAAAATATCCGCCATGTAATAGGAATGAGCGTATGCAGTCAAGGCTCCGCCCTCGCCCGGAATTGCCTCGATTTTCTCGTTGCCATTGATGTCCACGCCGTTCAGGATCTGGTTCGAAAGCACAACCGCCTGCCGGATGGCGCTTTCAGCCTCGGACAATGATGACGCTTGGATGACCGTGATCAAATCGTCCCGCAATTGAGGCGCCCACTCGCTGAGGTTGGTCGCGGCGATTTTGACATGCTCCCCGTGAATGAGCATATTCTCGGTGGCATCCGGCGATGTGATCGCAAGGTTGGCGTGTGAGAATGTCCCCTGGATGTATCCGCCGTTGCTTCCGTTCAGGAGCAATCCGTAGCCGTCGCTTGGGTTGCCAATGTTTCCGTTTCCATCCCAGTCCTTGTAATCAGGGCTTTGCACACCCACGATCAGGTTCAACATCTGTTCGGCTTGCAAGCGGACATTCTCTTCGTCCCCCGCGTCGAAAGATGCAAGCATCCCCTGAGCAAGGTTGTTCAACAGATCGGCGTCTGCCTTTAATCCACGCACGAATGGGGTGTGGTTTGGCGTCGAACTAAATTCAGATAGCAGGTGCCTCACGTGCGAAAAACCGCCGGGAGGCAATATCGCAGAAAAGGCAATCTCGTTCGATGGGTTGGGATTGTTATCTCCGTTGGGTTCGATGGTGATCTGCAGTCCATGATAGGAAGTGATCAGGTTGCGTCCGGCATTGTCAACAAAAGTGAGGGTGGCGCGATTGTCCTCATCGAATTGGATGACGCCGATACTGAACAGGCTTTCTCCGCCGTCTTCGATCAGCCATGCTTCATACTGGCTTTCCTCCGGCGGCAGGGGAAAATTCCCGGACAAGAACGTAGCCTGATCAGCCTGTTTGGAACCATCCTGGAATCGAAGCAAGCCAATAGGTTCAGAGTTTGGTGCAGCCGGCTCAGGCGGCATATCGGTGGGAACTATTGGAACATTGTCAGTGCCGTGGTCTTCTGTCGGGACAGGCGGCGCAGGCGTAATTTCAGGTTGTGTTGACATGCGCACGACCATCAACGCGCCAAGCGCGACCGTGATTCCGATCGCGCCCATGATGATCGGCATGATTAAGGTTTTCTTATTTTTGACGACAACAGCCTGAATGTTCTGGCTGGTGACTGTGATCGAGCGGGACAAGGCCGATGGGAAGTTAAGTGTATTAGCTTCCGTTGTCTCAGTGAGAGCGGCTTCGAAGGCCTCCGCAAATTCGAGCGGGGTTTGAAAGCGTTGTTCCGGGTCTTTGGCGAGGGCGCGGTCCATCACTTTCTGAAGTCGATTCGAGAGTCCTGTGATGGGGGGAGGCGGGTCATTGATCTGTTTATGAAGAACGCCCATGGTAGAATCCGCCTCGAAGGGGACGCGTCCTGCAAGCATTTCATATACTGTAACGCCGAGCGAATAGACATCTGTACGCACATCCACGCGGTCGCCGCGTGCCTGTTCAGGGCTCATATATGCAGGCGTGCCTGTGATGATGCCGGTGCTGGTCCGTGTGTTCGACTGTGTGAGCCGCACGAGACCGAAATCCGTCAGGATCGGTTCAATATCGTCGGGAAGCGGTTGTTCGGCAGAGACCGGGGTGGAGCGTGATGTGAGCAGGATATTGGCCGGTTTGACATCCCGATGTACTACATTGTTTTGATGGGCATAGGTCAATGCGTTTGCAATTTTCTTGAGCAGATCTTGTACCTGCAAAAGGTCAAGGCGCTGATTCTTCTTGTGCAGTTCACGCAGGCATGCCCCCAGTGAAGCGCCCGGCACATATTCCATGACAAGATACGGCTGGTTCTGAAATGAATCAAAATCGAAGACCTGGACAATGTTGGGGTGCCTTAGCATGGCGATCACACGCGCTTCGCGCTCGAAGCGTTCGCGCAGATCGGGGTCCTCCTGCAGGTCCGCCTTCAGGAACTTGACGGCAACAGGGCGGTGGAGCGTGGTATGCGTGCCGATGTAGACCTCCGCCATACCCCCTTTTGCGAGGAACATGTCCACGTGCACTTTGCCGAGCATTCTACCAGTAAGATTGGGCATGGCGGAATTATACAACAGGATGGCAGGCGGCTATAATTTGAAATGTTATAAAAACGAAGTTATGGGAGTTCATATGAAAGTTGTTGTTCTCATTTCGGCAATTGCTGAATGGAAGGGTGTCACGCCCCTGTTTCCGGATGCTGAAATTAAAAATACTCCATTTGGCGAGTCGATGGAAGTGAAACTTGAATTCCAGGATGTGACACTTATTCACAGCGGTTGGGGCAAGATCGCTTCTGCCGGATCAATACAGCATGCGATAGATCATTACTCTCCGGACTTGATCGTTAATCTTGGCACTTGCGGAGGCTTCGAAGGTGTTACAAGGCAGGGGGATCTGATACTCGTGGACCGCACCTTTGTCTATGACATCGTGGAATTGATGGGCGACCTGGATATTGCGACCTATTACGCTTCCTCGCTGGACCTGAGCTGGCTCACTGAACCCTATCCTCATCCTGCCCGACGAGGCCTCATCGCCTCTGCCGATAGCGACCTGCCGCCGGAGAAGATTCCCTTCCTCAAATCCAAAGGCGCCCTCGCCGCAGATTGGGAGTCTGCCGCACTTGCCTGGGTGGCAAACAAGAACAACGCGCGACTGTTGATCCTGCGCATGGTCAGCGACCTGGTCTCTGAGCAGGGTGGGGAGGCTTACGGGGATATTGAGATCTTCAACGAACGGGCAGGGAGAATCATGAAACAGCTCTTCGCACAGCTGCCAGATTGGTTGAAAGCGGTGCGGTTGTAACCCTCGTCGTCCGAGGAGTATCGCACTCTCACCATCTATAAGATCATTTCCATCCCCATGTCGTCCGGGTCATCACCGAAGGACGGAATTTCGTAGAAACCCAACCGTTTATAAAAATCCACTGCCCGTCTCTGAACTGTTCGATCGGTCAACAGGCGCATCACTTTATAACCCTTTTGATGCGCAATTTTGTACAACTCCTGCATCATGCGATAGCCAAGCCCTTGACCGTGATACTCAAGCAACAGCCACAATCTCTTTAGTTCACACACTCCATCTTCCAAATATCGGATCGCGCCCGTGCCGATGATGTGCCCGTCCGAGACCGTCACAAGGAAAGCCCCGCCGTTTTCGAAATAATTCCTTTGGACATCATCCATTTCACTGAGTTTCCCCTGTGCCGAATATTTCGCAATTGATTCCTCGAGTGTGCTTGCTTCCTTGAACACCTCGTAGGCTACGGCAAATATGACACGTTTGGCTTCTTGTATTTCGTGCTTTTGAATAGGGCGGATTTCGATCATCCACCGATTTTACCTGAACCATCTTGTTGTTTGAGGTGTCAAATTCATACTGTTGACTTCATATCGAAGAGTTCGAAGGTGCGTGGGCAAATATCAGTTATAGGATGATTTAGACGATGTCAGGGTGGTTTTGGTGAGTTTTGTCCTATAAATCCGCAATTTTCCGATAGTATAATCATGCCATGACAGTTTTGTCTGACATTTGTATTGTCAGCGCCGCCTTCTATGCGGTTCTAGGATTGTATCTGGTCGAGAAGCATGTGCCTTGACCAGATAATTTTTTAACTGGAGTGGATATGAAATTAAGCAGACTTGCAAGTGATATAGCAGAATCGCCAACCTTCGCCCTGAATGAAGAGGCGCGATTACTGCGTGAACGGGGTGAGGCTGTGATCAACCTGGGTATCGGTGAACCAAAGAACAAGACGCCCATTGCGGCGATTTTGTCCTCAGCCGCCAAGCTGACCAGCGGGGAGGTGAAATATGTGGCTCCAGATGGCTTGCCTTCCCTGAAGAAGGCGGTCATCCGTTATACGGAGGAGAATTATGACCGCCTTGTTGCCCCGGAGAACGTGATCATTACAAATGGAGCCAAACAATCCCTGTTCAATATTATCTTCAGCATCCTGAATCCGCAGGATGAGGTGATCATCATTGCCCCGTATTGGGTCTCCTATTCCGAAATCATCAAGATGTGCATGGGCAGGCCCGTGATCGTGACACCTGAAGACGGTACGTTTACGCCTCGCTTTGAGGATATTGAAAGAGCGGTCACATCCTACACGCGGGCGATCATCGTCAACAGTCCGAACAATCCTTCGGGTGTGATCTATCCGCCGGAGCTGGTCGAAAAACTGGTTGATCTTTGTGAACGCAAGGGGATCTTCCTGATCTGTGACGATATCTATCACAAGTTGACCTTTGACGGGAATACCGTTGTCCCTGCGTTTCAGTTCACGAAAAAGGATATTGAAGACTCGCATGTCATTGTCGTCAATGGCGTGGCGAAGTTGTACGGCATGACGGGCTTCCGCATTGGGTGGGTGGTTGCGCCGCGTGCGCTTGTCCGTGTGATGACAAATGTTACAGTGCAGACGACTTCAGGCGTATCCCCTGTCAGCCAGGCGGCGGCTGAGGGAGCGCTGAACGGCTTACAGTCCGTGGTTGAGGCGTTGCGTCTTCAGATCCAAAACAATCGTGATGTTCTCTTGCAGGAATTCAAGACGTTCAATGGAGTCCGCCTCATCGAGCCGCAGGGAACATTTTATGCGCTTCCCGATCTCCGTGCCTTCAACAACAATTCGGTGGAAGTCTCACGTTTTCTTCTCAAGAAGGCACTGGTCGTGACGGTGCCTGGCAGGGAGTTTGGCATGGAGGGGCATATCCGTATCTCGTTTTCGGGTTCGGTCAAGGATGTGACCGAGGGCGTTGCGCGCATCAAATGGGCGCTCGACCCGACCAGCCCAAATGAAATTTATATCGGCGATAAAAAATTGATCCGTGATTGGATGTAACCATGAACAATTTATTGAACATCAAAACACCTGCAGAAACCATTGCCCAGATCCGTAAGGCAGATTTTAATCTTTCGAACATCGGCGTAGCCAATTTACGCCTCGCCTATTGGAACCTGACGACCGAGGCGCTATTTGAAGAGGCAGTTTTTCGCGGCGAAGGTATGACAACTTCAGGCGGTCCATTCGTTGTAAACACAGGCAAGCATACGGCGCGTTCGGTGAACGATAAATTTGTCGTGCGGCATATCGATTCAGAGAACAATGTTTGGTGGGGGATATACAACCGCCCGTTCGATGTTGATAAATTCGACGCGTTACATGCCCGTTTACTTGGATACCTGCAGGGCAGGGACGTGTTCGTGCAGGACCTTTACGCGGGTGCCGACGAAGATTACAGGCTGCCCGTCCGCATTGTCACTGAACTTGCGTGGCATAGCATGTTCATGCGCAATATGCTCATCACGCCGGGCTCGCTTGAGGAATACAAACGTTTTGTGCCCGAGTTTACGATCCTTGCCGCGCCGGGTTTCAAAGCCGCACCCGCCGTGGACAACACAAACAGCGAGACATTTATTGTGCTGAACTTCGAGAAAAAACTGGCGATCGTTGGGAACACAGGGTATGCCGGGGAGTTGAAGAAATCCGTGTTTTCGTTGCTGAATTATCTTCTACCGCTTGAAGGTGTACTGTCCATGCACTGTTCTGCAAATGTGTCTCCGGATGACAACGACGATGTGGCTTTGTTCTTTGGGTTGAGCGGAACCGGCAAAACGACCCTTTCCGCCGACCCGACACGCCGCCTCATTGGGGACGATGAGCATGGGTGGAGCGACAATGGCATTTTCAACATCGAAGGCGGATGTTACGCCAAAGTGATCGGCTTATCTGAATCGGCGGAACCGGAAATCTACGCAACAACGAGAAAGTTTGGAACCGTCCTTGAGAATGTGGTTTTTGACCCAATCACACGTCTGATCGATCTGGACGATGATTCACTGACTGAAAATACGCGCGCGTGTTATCCCTTGGAGTTCATTGCGAATGCCATGCCTGAAAAGAAGGCTGGGCACCCGAAAAACATCATCCTGTTAACCTGTGACGCGAACGGGGTCATGCCGCCCATTGCGCGCCTTACCCCCAATCAGGCGTTATACCAGTTTATTTCAGGGTATACCTCCAAGGTCGGCGGCACGGAGGTTGGTCTGCGCGACGAGCCGGAAATCACGTTCTCCGCTTGTTTCGGCGGACCGTTCATGGTGCATCATTCGTATAAATACGCCGAACTGCTCAAAAACAAGATTGAACGTTACGGAGTCCAATGCTGGCTGGTCAATACGGGATGGGTGGGAGGGCCGTATGGCGTGGGCAAACGCATTTCGATTCGTTACACGCGCGCGCTATTGAACGCGGCTTTGAACGGCAGGCTCGATGATGTAAAGTACAAGAAGGATCCTGTCTTTGGATTTGAAATGCCAACGGAATGCCCGAATGTGCCGTCTGATGTGCTTGACCCCTCCTCGTCATGGGGCGATAAAAAGGAGTATGACCGTCGCTACAAGGATCTGGCCATGCGTTTCATGCAGAATTTTGGGAAATTTGAAGACCAGACTCCAAGGGAAGTAATCGAGGCCGGGCCGAAGATTTAGCGGGCAATTTGAATGAACAATCACAAACACAAACGCTTTGACCTGGATGATTACATCCAAAGGATACAGAATGATCCGTGCTTCATTTGTGAGATGATCGCTGGACGTCTCAATGGAAACCATGTCGTCCATCAGGATAATTCGGCCATTGTTTTCCTGAATAAATACCCCACTCTGTACGGTTACACGTTGGTTGCTCCCATTGAGCATAAGGAACATGTAACGGGCGATTTCACCGAGGATGAATACTTTGCCCTTCAGCGGGAGGTTTATCGGGTTTCGGAGGCAGTCAGGCGGACGGTGGACGCTGAGCGTGTCTATGTTTTGTCTCTGGGAAGCCAGCAGGGAAATCGTCACGTTCATTGGCATATCGCACCACTTCCTTTTGGCGTTCCGTTCAAGGAACAACAACTTGAGTCATTAAGAAGCGAAAACGGGATATTGGATATTCCAGAGCATGAGATGGCAGATCTTGCAAACCGAATTCGTAAGAACCTGAAATAGAAATTCGTTACCATTCAATCACCAGGCGGTCGGCTTAAGCTGACCGCCTGGTGATTTCTACTCCTCTGCCAGCACATGCCTTGCGATGACCAGCCTCTGGATCTCGCTCGTCCCTTCGCCGATGGTCATCAGGCGCGCGTCGCGATAAATCCTTTCGACGGGATATTCACTCGAATAGCCATATCCGCCGTGGATCTGGATGGCGTTGCGACAAACACGTTCCGCCATTTCGGTGGCGAACATTTTTGCCATGGCGGCTTCCTTGTTGTAGTTGCGTCCCTGCTCCTTGAGCCAGGCGGCTTTGTAGATCATGTTGCGCGCTATTTCGATCTCAGTCGCGGCGTCGGCGAGCATCCATTGAATGGCTTGTTGCTCTGCGATGGGTTTGCCAAAGGCTTTGCGGTCCCTCGCATAGTTGACAGCATGTTCGAACGCGGCTTGTGCCAGCCCAACAGAGACGGCGCCGATTGAGATGCGCCCGCCATCGAGTGTGGTGAGTGTCTGATGCAAGCCTTTGCCTTCCTCCCCGATCAAATTGCCTGATGGTACGCGCACATCTTCATAGGTTACAGCATGAGTGGGGGAGCCATGCAGGCCCATCTTCTTTTCGGCAGGACCAATCTTGAGCCCCGCTGAATTGGTCGGGACGAGGATCATGCTCAATGAACGGGAGCCGCCCTTGGGATCCGTGCGGACGAGTGTGATGATATATTCCGCAATGGACGCGTTCGTACACCACATCTTCGCGCCGTTGATGACCCATCCATCCCCATCCTTGACTGCCTTCGTGATGACGCCTCCCTGCAAGTCGGAACCTGCTCCTGGTTCTGTGAGCGCCAACGACCCTAATTTGTTTTTCCCGCTGGCAACGAGCGGAAGCCATTTACGCTTGAGCTCTTCACTCCCGAAAAGGATGATCGGGGTGGTGCCAAGTCCGTTGTGTGCAGCAATTGCAAGGGCGGTGGAGCCGCATCCCCAGCCCAATTCCTCGATGGCGATTGCCGCGCTGACAGCGTCCACGCCCGCGCCGCCATATTCTTCTGGAATGTTCAATCCAAGCAGCCCAAGCGGTCCCATCTTGCGAGCCGCTTCCCAGTTGAACTCGCTGTTCACATCCACATCATGGGCTTTTGGCTGTACTTCCTTCTCAACAAAATCGTGAACGACTGTCTTCCATAGACGTTGTTCTTCATTTAGATCGAAATCCATCTCATCTCTCTCCTCTCAAGTTGTGAATACGTGCAGATTGCCATCATCATATTCTTCCACACGGAGTTTCCGCAAGTTCTTTACAGCGGGACCTCTGAGCGCCAATCCAAATGGATCGAAACGCGAACCATGGCATGGACATTCAAACCCAAAGTTTCGTGGTTCCAGCATACAGCCGAGATGTGTGCATTCAAGACTTATTGCCTGGAATCCGTCCTTATCATGAGTGATGACGGCAGGGATATAGGCAAGCACGGTACGGCTGTTGAACGGATAATCGTATGCAGAACCAATGTCAAACTCAGTCTGAGGCGATTCGTCAAATTGATAACTCAAAAATCGGAACAGCCCTCCAATGCCTGACATACCTGCCAGGGCAAGGAAGGCGTTGGTGAAAAGTTTCAGAAAATCGCGGCGTGATATGTGTTTCATGGTGAGGCTGTTTGAAAGGTTGAAAATATGGTAAGGATGATCATGGTGAGAGTCAGTGTAATGACAATGATCTGAGCGATGCGGTTCCCGCGTGGGAGCCATTTGCCAAATTCATGATCCTTCGTCTGGGGGAGCACATATGGTAGAAGCGCCATCAACGCCAAAGCCAGAGTCGGAATGACAACACCCCAGAGGAAGGGATCGCCAAACTTGAGCAATTGTTGAACCCACAGGAAGAACCAGGGGGCGCGTGTATCCTTGATATCGATCGTTGCCTGTGTAATGGGACGTTCGATGGGGGCGGGGTAAAGCAATGATATGACGAGCAGAGCAACTCCTGCGATCAGCATAACGCGCACTTCGCGGCGGACAAGTTCATAACGTGAGATGCGTGCACTGTTCCCTCTTTGTGCCGGGGCGGGCACAGCGATCCCGCCATCGCGCCGCACACGGAAGATGTGCCACGCTCCGAGAAAGATTGTCGCGAGCGTGAGAACAAAGATGTGCCATGTGTAAAACCTTTCGATGGTCGAAACGCCGGGCTGTGGTCCACCGATGGCAAGCTGGTAGAGCCACTCGCCGATCCATGGGACTGTCTTGAGCAGGTTCGTACCGACGATCAAAGCCCAGCGAATCCCTTCATCCCAGCGCAGGACGTAGCCGGTGAAATCGAGCAGAAGTATCAGAACAAGCATTCCCAAGCCGATCAGATAGTTTAGTCTACGATGATGGGCGTAGGCGCCGGTCAACACAATGCGCAAAAGGTGAATGGACATCACAACGACCAGCGCCTGTGCCGACCAAAAGTGTAGGTTGCGAATCAAGGCGCCGAATGGGATGAGCGCAGTGATGGTTTGGACAGAGACAGCGGCATGATCGGGCACAGGTATGTAATAGAACATTTCCAGGATGCCGGTCCCTAACAGAATAAGGCAGAGAAAGACCGCCAACCCGCCCGCCCCCAATGTATAACGGAAGCGCGCCTGCAATGCAGGAATGGTCGGCGGGTGGAGATGGTGAAAAAAGTTTGGTCTTTCATGCACAGGGTTGGCTGTCGCCTGAACGTTTCCGAGTTGTAGATGGTTTCGGATATCCTGTACAAGCATACCCAGCGCAGCAAGAGAGAGGAGACCTGCAAACATAATAATGGCCGGACGGTCACTGATGGGAGGTTGCACCGCATATTGCGTCATGATTGCGGATGCATTTTTGTCTGAAAGCACGAACTCGTCAGGAAGAACCTTGTGCATGTCGAGGATATAGGCGGTCACTTCCCATGCTTCTGTATTGGTCAACTGACCGGGGTCCCACCACGGCATACTGGCAAGGATGAAGTCATGAAGTTCCTGCGCGTTCTTGAAACGGGCCAGGCTTCCTTGCCCTGCAACGGATGGGATTATCTTGTCTTTCGGAATCTGAAATCCTTGTGGCGGATGGTCCGCTCCGTGACAACCCGATTGCCAGCAGTTACGGTCTTCGGCACCGAAAGCATCTTTCCATTCTTCAGTAAGTCCCTGACCTTTGTCGCCATGACATGCCATGCACACGCCCCAATACTTGAGCGACCCAGCCTCCAGTTGGTTGGGGACTTCTGAAACGACGTTTGGTTTTTCCAATCTCTTGACGTCAAAAGTGGGTGTAGGTTGAGGCAGGGGTGTGGATGTAGATTGAAGATGGGGGGACGCCTGTGCTTCGGACGATGCAAGTAATGATGCTGTCAAGGCAGAGACGATAACAAACACTGCCAGCAAAATGCGGCCAAGCAGGATATGTTGTTTGCGATGTGGGGCTTTTTCGTGTGATGCTGGCATGGAGCGTATGGTCTAGGCTTTGGTGTATTCTTCCAGTAATTTGCGGGCTTCTTCGGCTTGTTCCTTTGCAACGAACAATTGCACACATCCCAGTCCGTCCACGGTCACGGGATAGATGTGATGTCCCACAGCCTCCTGAAAAAGTTCGATGTCGATCCCGTAAGCTTCAAAGTATGTTTTTAGCAGATCGGCTTCCAGGCGTCCCTGCACTTCGGTGAGCAGTTCCCATTTAAGTTCGTCCATATCTACATCTACCTCCAGAACACAATGAACAAAACGGTCCATAAGATGCTTATGATTAATTGTCTGATACCGATCCGCGCGGGTTTCCATCCAGTTGCAGGATATGTGATGCCCCACATCGTCTCGAGCCATTGGATCAAGTATGGGACGAAGAGAAGGCTTGGGAGAACAGCGAGCAGGCTCAGGATTAAGACTGAAGCGAGATTGAAGGATGTGTACAGCACCGCGCGCCATCCCATTTTCCACTGTCCGTTTCTCTCTGGACCTTTTGCCTGTTCCCGTTGCTCAAGCCTTAGATATGCGTAGACGATGCTTGCGGCCGCCTGGATCCAGGCAAGGATCCAAAGCCACCAGCCGGTTGAGTCATATTGACCAATGCCAACCCAATATGCCGCAGGCGCCGCGAGGGATAAAACTCCCGTTGCGATGATCTCAATGTTGACCTGCCTGCGTTCTTCGCGCCTGCTTACCAACCACAAATGCCATGCAAAGACAGGCGCGCCGGGAATGGCAAGATACAAAAGATACGTAAACCCATTCCGTATGAGACCGATTAGGGCTAGTAATGCGACAGCGGAATAAACGACGAACCAGAACCGCGCGGCTGGGAGTTCGTCCCTTGTGCGGCGTTTGGAATAGATCTTGATAAGTGCCGTTGCGGGCTGGCGGAGCATGAACGCCGACATCGCGGCGATGACCAGGTTGAGCGAAGAAGGCGTGAACACACCTCCCGCAAAAATGCCGACCAGTAACGGGCTGAGGATAAAGACCCACGACCCATGATCCTGTGGGATGGCAATGTGTTTTCGGAAAAGGTTATTGACTGCCACGCCTTTATTATATCTTTTGTGTCTGTCCGGGCTACCTCCTCAAGTATGTTAAAATCCATGACAATCAGCATGTTCAAGGACCAGTTGATTGCATTTTTAAAGATACGCCCGGAAGAGACCCGCATGGTTGTGTTGATGGCCGGGCTCTTTCTTTGTGTGCAGTCTGGTCAGGGAATTGGGGAAAATGCGGCGTTTGCGCTTTTCCTTTCCAGCATTAATGTGAATTTCCTGCCCTATATGTACATGGGTTTGGGTGGCGTGGTGTTTGTTGCTTCCATCGCGTATTCAGCAAGTCTGAGCCGCTTTCAGAACGCAAATGTGATAAAAAGACTTCTGGCTGGGTCTGCACTCCTTTTTGCGATTGAATGGCTCTTGATCGCAGTCTTCCGTAATTCGATTTCCTATCCGCTGTTGTGGCTGACAACCTATGGAATGGGCGTTGTGTTTGGAACATTGTTGTGGACATCAGCAGGCGAAGTGTGCGATGCGCGCCAGGCAAAGCGGTTGTTCCCGCTGTTTACGAGCATGGGAATTCTAGGAAGTGTGATTGGCAACCTGCTCACGGGTGTGATCGCGTCGTTTGCAGGTGCGGAAGGTTTGATCCTGTTCTATGCCATCCTGCTGGGCGCGGGTTTTCTCCTGGTCCGCAGCATCGCGCGGGCGTATTTCAAGCCGGAGGCCGAGACGAATGTTCCATTCAGTCTCATCAAGGATGTACGGGCAGGCTATGATTTTGTGAGCCGTTCTCAATTGTTCCGTCTGGTCGCGGTCTCCTCCATTCTTTATTCGATCCTGTTCTTTACAGTGGATTTTCCTTTCAGCGAAAGAATATCTGAGACATATGTTGACAACGCGGCCGGGCTTGCCGGTTTCAAAGGTTTGTTCACCAGTGTGACCACGGTGGTCACGTTTTTGGTCTCGCTACTGCTGGCAAACCGTATGTACACGCGACTCGGAATTGTCAACAGTGTTTTGGTCATGCCGATTATGTACATCGTTGCTTTCGTCCTCTTTTTTATCAGCTTCAATTTTTGGGGAGCGGTTGGAGCGCGCTTTGGGCAGTTGGTGATCCTTGGTGGGGTCGGTGGCACTGCCTGGAATGCTCTCTTCAACGTTGTACCTCCTGAACGACGCGGCCAGGTGCTCGCCTTTAACAGCGGCGTCCCTTCGCAGGTGGGCGTAGTGTTCTCCGGTGTTTTGATCCTTCTTAGCCGGCGAGTTCTAGGCACGCAGGATATCCTTTTGTTGGGCGCATTCGTTGCATTGATTGCCACATACGTCACGATGAGGATGCGTCCTGCCTATGGCGAGGCGCTCCTCAGCGCGCTTCGTGCGGGTCGTACTGAGGTGTTCAGTGACCAGGAAGATGCCTTCTCTGGCTACAAGAACGATCCATCTGCACTGCAAGTCATACTCAAGGCAATGCGCGATTCACGTGTAGAAACACGCCGTCTTGCCGCCGAGATGCTGGGACGCATGGGAAGCCTGCTTGCCGCACCGGACCTGATCGAACGGCTGACTGATGACGACGCGTCCGTGCGAGCCGCGGCGACGAAGGCATTGGCAGATCTGGGGGCAAAGCCGGCTTATGGTGAAATCATACTTGGATTGGACGACCCAGACGACTCCGTCCGCGGAGAGACACTCGCCTCTCTCCCCAAACTGGGAGTTGATTCTTCTCCCGAACTGATTCGTACCCTCGGACGTTTACTGAAGGACAGGAATGTCAGGATCCGTGCCCATGCCGCGGTTGTGTTGGTGTATCTTGGCGAGGTCAAATCCGCGCAGACCCTTCTTTCACGACTGCTCAAGAGCGACGAACTCGGGAAACGCCTCACCGCGCTCGAGGCGATCCGTCATATTGCCGGGAACGTAAGCAGGAAATTCCCGATTAAGACGGAGTTCATTCTCAGCGCTCTTGAGGATCCGTCTCCACTCATCCGGCGGGAGGCAATTCGTATCCTCGCGGTCTTGAAGGATACATCCCATCTTGATTTGGTCACCAACCGCCTTGGCGATAAAAATGCCGGTGTGAGGCAACTGGCGTTAGAATCGCTGAAGCAGATTTGGCCTGAGTCACGAGCCGGGGTACTTCAAATCCTGGAGAAGATGAATCAGAAATCCCTCGATGCTGCGTTGGATTCCATCCCGCCGGGTGATCCGGATGTTTTGGATGCGTTGCGTGCTTATATCCAGCATGAAGTGTCAACCATCTGGTATTTACGGATGTTGATCAATTCGTTTTCGATGGATGGACGGGCGGTTTCGCTTCTTGTGGAAACTCTCAAACACCGCGAGAGGCTCAGTGAAGATCGGCTGATCAAGGCGGTTGGGTTGTTCGGCAACCGGCGTGCCATGGAGATCGTGCGCAAAAGTTTGAATGCCGGAGACGCCGGCGCACGCGCTGCCGCGCTGGAAGCACTCGAAACGCTGGGTGATCCGACCATCACGAAGGATGTGCTTCCGATCCTTGACCGGGGCGGTGTGTTCATCATGGACAGCGATCATAAAATGGACGCGTCTGTCGTGATCGGCGGTTTGTTGGAATCGAAGGATTACTGGCTGCGCGCCATTGCGGCGCGTGTGGTGCAGGAACTTGGGTTGAAGGAATATATCCCCTTATTGAAGAAGATGAAGTCTGACTCTGTTGTGCTGGTCAGGCATGCCGTGCTGGATGTGCTGGCTGGAATGGATGGCGGTGCCAAAATGAAAACCCTGAAAACACTTTCCACTTTGGATAGAATATTGCTTCTACGGGAGGTGCCAATGTTCTCGCACCTTTCGCCGGAAGATCTTGAACAGATTGCCGAGTCTGCGCAGGAGCAGTTGTTTCCATCCGAGTCAGTGATCTGCCGTGAAGGCGATCCCGGAGATTCGCTGTTCATTATTGTGCAGGGAATGGTGAATGTGATCAAGAAAACGGAAAACGATCAGACGATACTTGCCGTGCGCAAGAGCGGAGAGTTTGCGGGTGAAATGGCTATCCTGGAGTCATCCATGCGCTCTGCAACCCTCCAGGCGGCTATAGATGTCCGCATGCTTGTGCTGGATGGTGATTCGTTCAAAGCTATTTTACGTGACCGTCCGGAAGTGGCGATCTCGGTGTTGCAACATATGTCCCGCCGTGTGCGTGAGTTGAACGAGCGTGTGGGAATGATGGCATGAAATTCTAAAATCAATTTTCAATGGAGTGAACAAATATGGCAAACAAGAAGAAGATCGAGGAAAGATTGGAAGCAGAACGAAAGGCACGGCAGACACGGTATATCCAGATTGCAGGCGCAGGGATTGCTCTTTTGGTGATTGCCCTTGGAATTTGGTCGTTTGTGCCGAAAAGTACCGATGCAGTTGATGCCCCTGTGCCTGATGCAAGCGATCAAACGGTATGTGAACCATTTGCAGACATTCCCGTGGCGGCACAATACAGTGAACCTCCCATTCGGATCGATATTACCAAGCAGTATTTTGCAACGGTTAAAATGGCAACAGGTGGAGAGTTCGTGATGCAGTTGTACCCTGACAAGGCGCCCATTGCAGTGAATAGCTTTGTATTTCTCGCCTGCAAAGGATATTTCAACGGTATAACGTTCCATCGCGTGCTGGAAGATTTCATGGCACAGGGAGGTGACCCGACTGGCACAGGCGGAGGCGGTCCCGGTTACAAATTCGTCAACGAAGATAGTGACTTGACGTTTGACAAGGCAGGTGTGGTCGCCATGGCGAATGCAGGACGCGATACGAATGGCAGTCAATTCTTCATTACGTTCGGTCCGCAGGAACTTTTGAATGGTAATTACACCATCTTCGGTCAGGTGGTGAACGGAATGGATGTGGTCACCTCGATCACTTTGCGTGACCCTGATCAGTCACCAGCCTACGATGGGGATGCGATGGAAAGCGTGACGATCTCCGTTCAATAACAAAAGTTAGGGATGAAAGAAGTCCTCATGGGATATCCCATGAGGAC
>DATIUT010000254.1:0-2327 GCA_035466615.1 Anaerolineales bacterium
GAAACCTGTCTGGTCTGCATGCCGAAGCGACCCTTTCCGCGCCGTTGGGAAAATATCGCCTTGTTGCAAAGTACGACCTCATCGCCATCGAGAACGGCAAAGCCACCATCTACGATTGGAAGACCTATCGCAAACTTCCACGGGACGAGTGGCTTGCGGCGCGCATGCAAACACGCGTCTATCGCGCATTACTTGCCCACGCGGGGGCGCACCTCAACAACGGACAGCCTTTCCAGCCTGAACAGATCGAGATGATCTATTGGTTCGCAGAATTCCCCAACGAATCCGCCCGGTTTACGTATACGTCTGCGCAATACAAACGGGATTGGGATTCACTGGCCAAATTAGCGGACGAAATTCAAAACGCTTCCTCCTATCCGCTTACTGATGACCGCACGAAATGCAGTTATTGCCCCTACAGATCCTACTGTGACCGTGGAGTCCGCGCGGGAGGTATGGATCAGGCAGAGGCGGAGATGGAAGCGGAGGAGCTGTTCGATGTCAACTTCGAGCAGATCGGGGAAATCGCGTTTTGATCATTGTGAACCCGTTAGATGCGAAGCAATCTCCAACTTGACGAGGAGATTGCTTCGGGCTTCGTTCTCGCAATGACGGTTGGTTACGGGTTGATATACACGCCAAAATGATTTGCCACAGGTCTCTCGCGGCCGGGGATGTAATTGTCAATCGGGGAATTCAAAATGACAGGCTTGCCACCCTCCCCTTCAACCACCATCGTAGATGAACCGCCCCCGTCCAGGCTCATTGCAAAATACGCACCATACTCCAATAACAGCTCAGCCAGTTGACGGAATGTCGCTCCATCACTATAAAAGGGCTGGCGTCCGTCCACAACGACCAGATAAACATAGCGTCCGTTGCCGTTGATGCCGATGGCAGTGCGCGGTTCGAGGGTGGTATCGTCAAGGCCGCTTTCCACTTCCCCTTTGGAAACGAGCATACGGTCGCCAGAGATCGCAGACCAGGTTTTGTCGGGTTTTCTTTTATTGAACGAGGGATAGTGGTCGCGGGTGATGTACAAGGTCGGCTCGACGCCAACTATATCGGTGCGAGCCGATTTATAGACATCCCCATTCGAGGCGGTGAAACCAAGCGGCGCGACCGGGTCGCCCACATGCGGATAATAATCCACGGGACTGCGCGACCACCACGGTTCGAATCCATCTCCATTGATGGCGATTTGCAGGTTGAATTCATCCAGAAATTGCGAAGTGGCGCGCGCGTTCAACGGCAATTCCCCATCCCAATCTGGAGGCGTGACCAGAAACCCAACATTGGCAGTCTTGCGGTCGATCACAATGATATGGGCGATCATCGGATGCGGAACCACGCGTACAACTCTTCGATAGACGACTCCCTCGTAGAGAGTCTGTTTCATCGGAACAGGCGCCGGGCGTCCGCGGTCAAGTAGCAAGTAGGCCCCGATGCATAAGCCAATGACGAGCAAAATCCAGGTAATTTTCTTTGCGGGTTTCCTGTTTTTCATGTCGGTTACAGAATATATAACTCATTTTGCGCGCATTGTGTTCCACCATAAAACTCAACAAGGACAAACATGACGTCTGTCCTTGTTGGGGTTTTAGGTTGGTATCTGCGCTTCGACTTCGTTTGGTCTCGATATGAGCGAGAACCCCCCGCCCTACCCGACCAGCATTATTTTGTGCAATGAAATCACATCACAATGTCCTGCTCCGCCTTCCGCATGGTCTTGAAGGATTCGATTGCGACCTCCAGCATGGAGATATCGGGTTGGCGCGTGGTCAGGGATTGCAGGGCAAGATTCGGTTTGATCAAAAGGCGCACGAGGGGGGAGCCCAGATGATTGGCTGTCCAGCGGATGTATTCCACGGCAATTCCCGCGATGACGGGAATCAACAGGACGCGGCTGGCTAATCTCCAAAAAATGGTCATGTCGCCAAGCAAGCTATGCACAAGGACAGACAGTAATACGAACGTGAGTATGAAGGCAGTGCCGCAACGCGGATGTTCGATTGGATAGTTCGCAACAATTTCTGGTGTAAGTTCGGCGCCGGCTTCATGGGCATTGATGGTCTTGTGCTCCGCGCCATGATAACCAAAGAGGCGCTTCACATCGGGCATGAAGCCGATCCCCCAAATGTAACCGACCAGCAGGACCAGACGCACCAAACCTTCTAGCAGGTTATGCGCGAGATTTTGCCAGCCAAGATAATGTTCAGCCAGCCCGCCCACACCAGCCGGGAGCAAAACGAACAAGCCAATGCCAATGGCGAGCGATGTCCCGAGTGTAAGATACAACGCAGGACCTTCGAGTTTTTCGTCCTCGC
>DATIUT010000255.1:0-5994 GCA_035466615.1 Anaerolineales bacterium
TCAACGATCTGCTGATGGTGAATCTGCACGTCTTTGACATCCGCTTCGAGCAATCGTTGAATTGTCACTTTGTAGCCACGGAAACGGATACCGAAATCCCTGTTGAAATATTCAGGAGGGATGGTTTGCAGGTACTCGACCAGCTCGTTCTGCGATTCCTTCAACGTTGCGCGGAGTTCACGGAAGGTACTCCTCCTGTACTTCCTGACAAGCATCGCGTTGTACGTCTGCCAGTCGCGATCATGATGTTCATAGAAGGAAGGCAATTTGCCTGCGATTACGCTTTTTACCGCGTCGATGTTCGTATAATCCCAGCCTGCCAGATGCGCGAGTAAATCCCTGACCGACCAGATGCCAAGGAAGACCCTATCGCGTTCCTTGCGAGAAAGTGCGGCAACCTCGGTTAAAAGTTTGGAGCGGACCCTCTGCAACTCGCGGATGATCCATTCCTTTTTGGCTTGCGCTTTCGTGTTCATTATCCGCGCTTCTTCAACCAATCCAGCAGCTTCTTCGTTGGCCATGCATTGATCACGTCATTCTTCGTCAACCATGCGCGCCTTGCGATGGCGACACCATAAAACAGATTGTCGAAATCCTCCTCGGAATGAGAGTCTGTATTGACGCTGATGGGAATTCCCAGTTCTTTTGCGCGGCGGGCATACACATCATCCAAATCGAGCCGAGAAGGATGTGCGTTGATCTCCAGCGCGACGCCTGTTTCCGCCGCGGCGTTGAGGATGGCATCCATGTCCAGGTCCGCGCCTTCGCGGTCGGGAATCAATCGTCCAGTTGGATGACCGATGATGTCCACATGTGGGTTGCGAATCGCATTGATGACGCGTTGCGTAACTTTCTCGCGCGGCTGCCGCAAAGACGTGTGCATCGAAGCCAGCACCAGATCCAAACCTGCCAAGAACTCATCAGGATAATCAAGCGAGCCATCAGCTTTGATTTCAACTTCCGATGCATGCAGAACCAAAATCTCATTGCCGAGTTGTTTTTGTATCTTCTTGATCTCCGCGGCTTGTTTTTTGTGATCGTCCATGCTCAAGCCGCCGGTGACGCCGAGACTCACAGAATGGTCGGTGAACGCGATCACCTTGATCCCCCGTTTTGCCGCGGCGCGCGCCATCTCCAGCATGGACAATTTCCCATCGCTCCATGTAGAGTGCATTTGCAAGTCCGCTTTGATGTCTTTGAGTTCGATCAACCTTGGGAGTTTGTTCGCTTTCGCGGCCTGTACTTCTCCGCGGTCTTCGCGCAGTTCGGGCGGTATCCACGGCAAACCTAACGTTTCGTACACCTCCTCTTCGGTCGCACAGAAAATCTCCCCCTTCCCTGTTACCTTTGCAAACGAATGCTCCGATAACGACAACCCTTTTGCCAGCGCGATCTGACGCAATTGCACGTTGTGATCTTTTGAGCCTGTCGCGTATTGCAACGCCGTCCCGAACTTTTCAGGCGGATGCGCCCACACTTGCGCGCGCACGCCGTCGGCGAATTCGATGGACGATTTCGTTTCACCCTTTCCCAACACGCGACTCACGCCGGGAAGACCGACGAACGCCTCCATCACTGCTGATGAATCTTTCGCCGCCACTAAAATATCGAGATCGCCGACTGTCGAACGCATCCTTCTTAAACTGCCAGCTGGCTGCACATCCACGACTCCCTTCACCTTTTTGAGAGTCTTGATGATCTCCTGCGCAAGCGGATATGCACGTCCCAACGGGATTCGTCCTGACCTGCGGGATAACGATGCGATTCCCTCAAGGATGGCGCTCTCGGACTTGGCGCCCATGCCGGGGAGTGAACGAAGCTTCCCTTCTTTGGCGGCAGATTCAAGATCCGAAAGAGCCGTGATTCCCAACGTCTTCCAGATCATCGCGATCTTCTTCGGTCCCAGTGAAGGGACAGCCAGCCACGCGGCCAATTCTTCCGGCACCTCCTTCTTGAGATTTTCGAGAAATTGAAGTTTGCCTGTCCTGAGAAGTTCGTCGATCTTTTCGGCTATGGCTTTGCCCACGCCGGGGATCTCGCGCAGTTTTCCCTCCTTCCAATATTCACTGGCTTCGCGCGGAAGCGACATCAGACTTTCGGATGCCTTGCGATAGGCGAGGGTGACGTAAATGACCTCGCCTTTGATCTCACATAAATTACCAATAAGCGTGAACGTATCTGCGAGTTGACGGTTGTTCATCATAAGACACCTCTAAAATGATTATACATTCATGTATGATATTGTAATCTCTTCAAATACAGATTCCAACTCCAAACGCTTTGCCAATTGTGCAGAAGCCAGATTATCGATCCTGTGACTGTAGAACGGAATCTTTCCAATGGACGGCAAACTTTTTGACCACGCACCGACGACTCTTTGAGCCAATCCCTGATGGCGATAATTTTTGTCAGTGTAAACCCATGCCTCACCACAGAATTCATTTTCACGTGCCGAAACACAAGCCGACACGATCCTCCCATCTCGTTCAACGGCATGGACCTGTTCCGCGAAACCGTCAAAACCAAAAGCCTGAACCTTTGGATCGGTTCTGAAATATCGAACGACTTCGTCGCAGTCCAAATCCTTGTAATGGTCAGGGAATATATAAGTTTTGAAATGACCGACTTTCAGATCGAGGCCTTGTGATTTCAGGGTGTCAACGATCGGGTCAATGACCGGGAAATTCAGAGAACGAACCTGCCTGCCAAGTTTCCCGTGCAAGTCTGATGAGAGTGCTTCGTCATAATACACGACCTGTTCATGGTTTGAAAAAGATGCAATGACCATCAACAGCATTTCCTCATGCGGCACCACTTCCACCTGCCGCAAAGAATCCGCGCCAACCACACGTTTCCCCTCCAATCGCAATTGCATGTGAAGAAAATCAATTGCATCCATGCGCTTTATGATACCATCCCCAAACGGGGCATGCCGGCCACAGGGTGGGGTTCACAAAACCGCGTTTGATGACAAAAATCCCTGGTTTTTTTGAGGGATTCCATGCGGCAGTTGCATATCGTGAATGAAAATGAAATATTACTGCCCATAAAAATAGAGTAAGATTCCGGGCAGGAAAAGCACCGTGACCACATCAACTGTCCCTCCCAAATTCGACCCGAATATTTACACAAAGATCATGCTGAACGATCTTGTGGTGTATTCCGTCTATTACCTGCACAGGCAGGGATTAGAAATCGCATCCGAAGATATTATCTCCGCCTGCTTTGTCCTGTTCCCCAAAAGATTCTCCCTGCGGAAGTATACGCAATGGCCCGATTCGGGAATCGCCAGCAGGCGTTGGGGTGACTGTAAACGCAAGGGCTATCTGCGCGGCAATGCCACCCAGGGATATAAGTTGACTGCCAGGGGGATCAGGCGCGCAGAGAAGATCGAGAAGTTGCTGGGTAAGGCCATCCAGCCTGTTCCTGCGCCAAAGTTGAAAGTCCAAAAGCCGGCTGTCCCCGCGCAGACCATCCACACTGAATTGAAAGCGCATGCGCGGAAATATGTCCATTCCATTGAAATATCTGACGCGTATAAGCATTACAGGAAAGACCTGCCGCTCAATGAATTTGATTTTAGAAGTCTATTGCTCTGCACGATGGAATCCCCGCCGACCACGCTCGCGCGCAATCTCGATCAGTTCAAGGAATATGTGAACATTCACGGCCGCAAGGACTTGTTATCCTTTTTGGAATTTTGTGAGGGCAGGTTCCCACACCTGCTTGGCATGGCAACCAAGCCAGTTGAGAAGAAAACAGCAAAGAAGAAATAGGAAATATTTCGGTGGTTACGATACAGGCCTCGTCCTGCCCAACCAACAGATTGTTTTAGAAAGGAACTCAATGCCAATCAGCCGCAAACTCCAATATGCTGACAGGGTGGCCCTGCAACAGGCGGACCAGGCGATCCGCAAGGATGTTTTGCGCGCTTTGGTCGAAATCATCACCAACAGCAACGACAGCTATTCCCGTCTTGAGGATGCGGGTTTGCCCGCCAGCGGCGAGATCATTATTGACGTATTGCGAAAGCACAAAAACTCTGTGATCCGCGTCCGTGACTTTGCGGAAGGCATGGATGACACCCGCATGGACAGGGTGGTCGGCACATACGGCGAAGCCACCAGCGGATTGAAGGAGGACAAGCATGTGCGCGGCATGTGGGGGCGCGGCCTCAAGGATGCCATCTTCGGTCTGGGATACGGCTACGTCAATTCGATCAAGGAAAATACCCTCTACCGCAGTTCCCTTCTGCTCAAGGAGGGTGTGCCAACATTTGATCTGGAGGAACCGACCCCTGCAACCGAGGAACTCAGGGACGAGCATGGTATCCCTGATGGAAGCGGCACGGAGATCGAGATCGTCGTCTCGCGCGAAGATATCAAAATGCCGCAGCTCGAAAACCTGCGCAACTACCTGCAAAGACATTTCGAACTGCGCACCATCATGGGCAATCCTGCGCGGCTCATCATCCTCCGGAATCTTTCGAGCCTGCATAAAGTCAAACACGAGTATGTGCTTTCCTATAAGCCGCCCAAGGGTGAAAAAGTTCTTGATGAACACTTTGAAATCGAGGGCTATCCCGCTTCGGCGCGCCTGCAATTGTTGAGGTCAAACATCCAACTCTCCACACGCGGCGAAGAGGGCGATTATGCCGATGCGGGTCTGCTCGTCATCAGCCAATCCACGGTCATTGCGTTGACCATGCTCAAGTTCGAGAACGATCCGTATGCGTCCTTTTTCTACGGCTCGCTCGAGTGCGATTATCTGCATCACCTCCTCAAAAATGACGAGCCCGTCCTCACTGCCACACGCGATGGCATCAACTGGTCCCTGCCGTTTGCAAAGGCGTTGAAACAGGCTGTCGAAACTCGTATCGAACCTCTCGTCCAGGTGGAACGCGAGCACGCCATGCAGGACGAGCAGATGAAACTCGACAAACGTCTGCGCAGGAAACTCGACAAAACCATCCGTGAATTGAATGTGATCGCGTCTTCTGAATTAAGTGACAGGCAGACAACATCTTCGGATGGAAAAAGACAAGGACCGCCTCCTGCCGGACTTGAGTTTGTCCCTGAACGAGTATTTGTTCAAACGGGACAGGTGGTCACACTCACTTTACGAGCATATCTTTCCGAAAAGATTCACAACGGTGCGACGGTCTTTGTCGTTTCGAACAACCCCGAAGTGGACGTGTTGACTCCGAAGGTGCAGATCAACGCTTTGAAGGATCGTCCTGAAGCCGGCATCGCAAAAATTCAAGTGGAGGGGAGGCAGGTTGGCAATGAAGGTGTGGTGACAGCCTATCTAGGCGATCAAAAGGCACAGGCGGTGGTGCAGGTGCGGTCGAAGAAGGAGGAGATCGAAGACACCCAGCCCAAAAAGCATCACGGTCTCTTCACCGATATCCGCTTCGACGACCGTATGGACCCGCGCCAACGAGTATATCTGGACAGAGTCAACTCAATGATCGTCGTCGCCACCGCCGCCCCTTCCGTCAAACGCTATCTCGATGGGCAACACCGCCTGGACACCTCCACACAGGGACAGGTTTTACTCGCCGAGTTGATTACCGAAGCCGTCTGCCGCGAGATCGCACGCCAGGGCGTCGAAAGCGGAAAGTTCCTCGCCCCCGAGGGCGCTGAAGCGGATGCAATCCAGAGTCACTTCATTCGGTTGCAGAACCGCTATGCTCATTTGATTCATGATGTGATCGTAACAATGGAGTAGGGACGACCAGCTGGTCGTCCTACTTCACCGTCAACCAGACCCCAAACAGAACAACCCCCAACCCGATACCTCTCGTTACATCCAACGGACGGACAAGATGCGCCCAGCCATCCGTAATGGTCAAGGATCGTTCCAACGAGTAATTGCCCCGCAACGACCGTGATAATGGATGCCGCCACTCCCACGCGCGGAATCATGTAACTGATCGCCGCAATCACGACCAGACCGAATATCCCCGCCCCAAGCGCGTACCACGGCACGCTC
>DATIUT010000256.1:0-2755 GCA_035466615.1 Anaerolineales bacterium
AACACACACAATGGGAAACTCGTTCATCTGACACTTTTCGAGGAGGTTGTCGATGGACTGGACTAACATCTATCAATCGCGGATCGTGTCTCCGCAGGAGGCCGTGCATGCTGCCATAAAATCGGGTAACCGCATCTTTCTCACCGGTAATGTATCGGTGCCCCAAAAGGTGCTCGCGGCTTTGGTCGAATACGCTCCGAATCTCCACGACGTGGAGATCTGCCAGGCGCTGACGGTCGGTCCCGCTGACTATGTCAACCCTGGAATGGAAGAGCACCTGCGCGTCAACACGATGTTCATCAGCCATAACGTTCGCAAGGCTGTGCATGAGGCCCGCGCCGACTTCACGCCGGTGTTGCTCTCTGAATTCCCGCTTCTTTTCAAGCGCGGACTTCTTCCCCTGGATGTCGCGATCATTCATCTTTCATTGCCTGATGAACATGGTTTCTGTAGTCTGGGTGTGGAGGTGGGGCTTACCAAATCGCCCGCGGAATCGGCGAAGGTCATCATTGCCGAAGTCAACCAGCAGATGCCGCGCACGTTGGGCGATTCGTTCATCCATGTCAGCCGCTTGAACTACATCATCCCGGTCGATTACCCCATCCCTGAAATGCCGATGACCGATGAAGGCAATACAGACGTTGTGGAAAAGATTGCGGGCTTCATCACCGACCTCATCCCTGATGGAGCGACCATGCAGTTGGGTATCGGCGCGATCCCTGACGCCGTGTTGAAATACCTGCAAAATAAAAAGGACCTCGGCGTTCACAGTGAGCTATTCTCCGACGGTGTGATTGACCTGGTTAATGCTGGCGTGATTACCAATTCCCGCAAGACCCTGCACCCTGGAAAGATCATCGCCGGGTTCATGCTCGGTACGAAGCGGCTGTACGATTGGTCGGATGACAACCCCTTGATCGAGCTCCATCGTACCGAATATGTCAACGATCCCTTTGTGATCGCACAGAACGAACGCATGGTTGCCGTCAATTCAGCCATCGAGGTGGATCTGACCGGACAGGTCTGCGCCGACAGCATCGGACCGAAACTCTACAGTGGCGTTGGAGGACAGCTTGATTTCATTTACGGCGCATCGCGCTCCAAGGGCGGCGTGCCAATTATTGCCCTGCCGAGCACTACAACACTGAAAGATGGGATCCTGATCACACGCATTGCCGCCATGCTCAAGCACGGAGCTGGCGTGGTCACCAGCCGCAACCATGTGCGGTATATTGTCACGGAATATGGCGTTGCCGACCTGTATGCCAAGACCATCCGCCAGCGCGCCCGGCAACTTATCAACATTGCGCATCCTGCTTTTCGCGCCGATCTCGAAAAGCAGGCGAAGGAATTGCATTACCTGTAAATAAACCGCTTATTCAACTCATAACCAAAGTAGAGAAACTCACTGCAGACCATGGTGTTCCTCCCTGCGGTGAGTATAATTTTATTGGAGGAAGAGTTCGATATGACACGCAAAGCAAAAATCGTCGCTACCATTGGTCCTGCCAGTCAGGACGAAGATATACTGGAGAAATTGATCGTAGCGGGAATGAACGTTGCCCGCATGAATTTTTCCCACGGAACACATGAACAACATGCCGAACGGATCGCCCGTATTCGCAGGGTCTCTGAAAAACTGGGCAGGTCGATTGGCATCATTCAGGATTTGCAGGGACCCAAAATTCGTGTAGGACAACTGGACGAAATCATTCAACTCTCCGAAGGTGAGACCGTGATCCTGTATGTGACCGGGACAGAACCTCCCGGCAACGGTGAGAAAAAGATACCGGTGGATTTTCGCCAGCTCTTCGATTCAGTTCGGACCTCCGACCGGCTCCTGCTCGATGATGGTCGTCTCGCCCTTGAAGTTGTCTCTGTTAAAGAGCGCCATGCATTGACGGCAAAGGTCGTTGTCGGTGGACCGCTTTCATCTCATAAAGGCATCAACCTGCCCGGTATCCGTTTGCGCATTTCTGGCTTTACCGAAAAAGATGAGGCCGATCTGGCATTTGGCATTGAACAGGATGTGGACGCGGTCGCCATCTCGTTCGTCCGCACGGCGGATGATGTCAAAAAGGTGCGATATGCAATGGAACGGTTCTCCAAAGGCAATCGTACGCCGATGCTGATCGCAAAACTTGAGAAACCAGAGGCATTGGATAATCTTGACGCGATTCTTGACAACGTGGACGGCGTGATGGTTGCGCGCGGTGATCTGGGTGTGGAACTTCCTCCCGAACGCGTGCCCGCCCTGCAAAAGCATATCATCCGCACTGCCAACGCGCGCGCCAAGCTGGTCATCACTGCCACGCAAATGCTCGAATCGATGATCACGAATCCGCTTCCCACGCGCGCTGAGGCATCAGATGTTGCGAATGCCATCTTCGACGGGACCGATGCGGTCATGCTCTCTGCGGAAACCGCTTCGGGAAAATATCCAGTCGAGGCGGTGCAGATGATGGATCGTATAGTACGGGAGGCTGAGTCACATTTCTTTGAATGGGGCACGGAACAGGCTGTTCTCGGGTTTGAGCACAGCGATGCGGCCTCCATGGCGCGCGCTGCGCAGGCACTGGCGAACGATAAGAATGTCGCGGCTGTCGCGTGTTTCACCACGCAGGGGCGCACTGCCTGGCTGATGTCCAAAATACGACCACGTGTGCCGGTCATGGCATTTACACCGGACCCAAACACCTACCATAGGCTGGCTTTCATGTGGGGGGTGCGTCCACAACAGGTGCAATTCGCAAAT
>DATIUT010000257.1:0-7187 GCA_035466615.1 Anaerolineales bacterium
TTTGAATGGTATGGCGAGCCCAACTCGTGCATGCTTCGAGCCAGCACCTCATACACATCGTCCAAAAGTTCAAGATGACCAAACTGAATCTGAAATCCCTTTTTCAATGCCTGCCGTGTATGTTTGCGATGCTGCGGCCCAAACCTCCCCCACAATTCTTCAGCATCTTCCGGCAGGTCAATGAGGTAGGTTGAATAGATCGGATTCTGAATCCAAGGGGACGGCGGGATATTGTCATCATCCAAAAACCGAAGCATGCAATAATCAACGCGCAATTCATCGGATAATCTGCGCGACTCGTTGAGCAACGCGTCACGCGCTTCAAGGGACTTATAAGCAAAACCACCATAACTGCCGAACGGCGATGTGGCAAGATAATTCCCGAATACAGGATGACGGACATGAGCAACAACAAGAACTCCCAGCACTTCATTGTCTTGTGTTGCCTCAAAGCGATGGATTTCATACCCATAGATCTGGCGGACAAGATTAGACCAGGGATCGAGCGCGGTAAACGTGGCAGAGGACGCGAGCGCATCACCCCACTCTGCGGGCTGTTCCCATTCCAATTTGCGGACTCGCATTTCAGGCATTCGACGTTCCTTGCGATGCGAGCGTCTCATCAAGGTACGTGCCAAGTGGGGAAACAGGAAAATGCTGAAGCAGGGATTTGAGGAATCCAGATTTATCGCGGAGAAAAGGCAGGAGATGCGGATTCAGGATCAGGTCACGCGTGAGGCGGGCGGAGGCGGGAAGATTCACCAATTCATAAGGGTGTAAAAAGATGGAAGGGCTCAGTCCGCGCCGCAGGTCCCGCTCGATGAACTTGAGAACTTGCCTGCCCAATAATCCAATGCTGAAACTTGACCCGTACGGGAATTCGCCACTGAACAGCAGTCGGAAAGTAAAGTCGCGCGGCGCGGCATAAATCCCGTTTTTACCACGCCATCGTATCGTGCTGACCGGGATTTCCCACGTCCTCCCTTTTTTTAATAAAGTCCCTGCCGGTGCATAAATGGATGAGCTATAGGTAAATCCACTTTCTTCAAGCAACTGGTAGGCTGATTCGCTGATACCGACCATCGGCGCGCGATAGCCACGCACATTGAATTTTTTCCGCCAGAAAGTCGAAGCGCGAATATCCTGCGCAAGTTCATCCACATTCTTCAACGGGCGATGGATGTGACAATGCAGACCGAGTTCGTGCCCGGCCGAGACAATCTTTTGCGGCACTTCGGGGTACCAATCCGCGATCTCACCAACAAGATAGATGCTGGCTTTCGAATCACCCAATTGCTCAAGAATCGGATCAATAGCGCGCAATGCAAAGCCACCATCGAGATCGCGGCGTTCAGCGGGATCAGTCAGGTCGTCGTAATGGCGGAAGAGGGCGAACCAGGGTTCGTAATCAATGCTCAAGAGCACACGGGGGGTTGTTGACATCAGACGCAATTATAAACGGGTAAAGGGGAAAGGACGACTGCACGGAACGAATGGGAGAGGCAATCTAAAAAACCACGGGTGGCTTTCCGCAGAAGCAGAAAGCCACCCGTTTTTTATGAACTCAAAACCATGCAACTATTTAACGATCCACGTACCTGTTTCGCCCTTCAACGCGCGCCCAATGTTTTCGGGGTTGGTAATCAATGCCTGTTTGCCACCGTTCTCCAGGAACCAGATAATGGCTTGAATCTTGGGAGCCATCGATCCTTTCGCGAAATGTGTGCCTTCCGCAAGATAGGCTTTGGCTTCTTTAAGAGTCATTTTATCGAGCCATTTTTGTTCAGGTTTGCCGAAGTTGATGGCAACCTTTTCCACGGCAGTCGCGATCAGGAACAGTTCCGCGCCGATCTCCTGCGCCAGCAGTGACGAAGCAAAATCCTTGTCAATGACCGCCGCCGTCCCTTCGAACATTCCATCGCCCTTGTCAATCACCGGGATGCCGCCCCCACCCACCGTAATGACGGTCACGCCCGCGTTCAGCAGCAACCTGACCGACTCCAACTCTATGATTCGTTTCGGTAATGGGGAGGGAACGACTCTTCTCCAGCCTCTGCCTGCATCCTCGACGACAGACCATCCCATCTCTGATTCGCGTTTCTTCGCCGAGGCTTCATCCATAAATGAACCGATGGGTTTGCTTGGTTTTTGGAAGGCAGGGTCTTTCTGGTCAACCAGCATCTGTGTGATGACCGTTGCCGCGCCTTTGTTGATGCCGCGTTTGTAATATTCGTTCTGCAATGCCTGCTGGAATTCATACCCGATCGCGCCCTGTGAATCCGCGCCACAGACATCCAGGGGGACTTCGTGCATGCCCTCCACTTTTGCGGCGATCTCGGAGCGGCGCAGGATGAACCCCACCTGCGGTCCGTTGCCATGACCGATTGCCAGGTCCCAGCCTGCCTCGATCATGTCCGCGATGTGATGCGCGGTCTCGCGCAGGGCTACCATTTGGTCTTCCACTGTGACATTCTTGTCGTCCTTGATGAGTGAGTTGCCGCCGACGGCAATGACTGCTAACTTTGACATTGATAAGTCTCCTGATTAATGTTATTGCGAGGCTTCGAGAAGCGATCCCCAGCAAGTTATGGATTGTTTCGCTACAGTCGCAATGACAGATTATGACATGGTCAGTGCCATCACGGCTTTCTGCGCGTGGAGGCGGTTCTCGGCTTCATCGAACACAACAGAGTTGGGACCATCCAGCACGGCGCTGGTCACTTCGATATCGCGGTCAGCAGGGAGTGGATGCATGTAGATGGCATCCTTGTGCGCGACCTTGAGCTTGGCATCATCCATGATCCAGTCCTTGTACATATCCTGAATCTTCTTGCCTTCAGTCTTGTCATTGGTGGTCAACAGCGGGCCCCAGGACTTGGCGTAGATCACATCCGCATTCTTGCAGGCTTCGGTCATGCCATCCTTGCTGTCGATGATCTCAAAGTTTGTCCCTGCGATCCTGGCCTGTTCCTTCGCCTGCCCGACGATATCGGGCATGAGCTTGAACTCGGGCGGATAAGCAAGAGTCACATCCATGCCGAAGCGCGGCATTTGGAGGATGAGCGATTGCGGAACGGAGATCGGTTTGAGATACGAAGCGGCGTATGCCCACGAAACGACAATCTTCTTCTTGCGCAGGTCGCGTCCCTTCTTTTCCATGATAGTCATCAGGTCGGCGAGGCACTGGAATGGATGGTAGATGTCGCATTGCATGTTGAGGACCGGCGCGCGAGAATTCTTGGCGACATCGTTCAAATATTTGTTGCCGTCACCAAAGTCACAGTGACGGATGGCGATGCCATCGAAATAACGGCCAAAGATCTCGCCAATCTCAACAGGTGTATCGCCGTGTGAAATCTGGGTGGTATTTGAGTCAATGAACGCGCCGTGTCCACCCAACTGCGCCATGCCCGCTTCGAACGATCCGCGCGTGCGTGTGGACGAGAAGAAGAACAGCATCGCCAGCACCTTATCGCGCAGATACGGATGTGGTTCACCGAGGGCGCGCTTGCGCTTTAAGTCCCAGGCCACATCCAGTACCGTTTCGACTTCTTCCTTGGTGAAGTCCAGATCACCAATAAAGTCGCGTCCACGAAAGTTTGTTTGCATGATATTTTAGTCTCCTTGTTATTTCAGATGGTGGTTGAGCAGGACGAAGCCCACATCGAAACCACATTTTGTAATTTCATTTGTACTTGCTATTTGTGGTTTCGATCCGCCCTCGCGGCGAACACTCGGGCTACTCAACCACCAAAGTTTGAATGTTAAGTCGATAACCTCAAAACCTCCGCATTCACAAACTTCCCATCCTCCCAGAACAGACGGATGCCTTCACACGGTTCGAAGTGCGAGCCCCAAGCAAAATGATCGGCATTGGGCAAACAGGCGACCGCCCCCATTTCTGCCACGCCGCCGTGATTGACCACGAGTGCGGCGCGCCCATCGGCGAGATAATCCGCAAGTTTGGCGTAGACAGCAACAAGTCGATTTGCATATCCGGTCGCGGCTCCGCCCCCCCGGACAGCTTCTGCATACCCTGCAAGGGATAGTGGCCACGGCGCTTCGCTTTCCACATCCCTGCCATAGGGACTCATCAACTCGTTTTGTTCGTCCACGGCGAAGCCCATGGCGATGGCAGTTTCGAAAGCGCGAGGGAGAGTGCTTGTCATCACGCGGTCAAAGGGACCCAGATTCTCACCAACGAGGCGCGCAAGGGTAACTCCCTGTTGATTCAAATGATCACCGGGTTTCGAGCGGATGGAATGTCGTCGGATTTCGATGGTTTTCATAGTATCAGCCAACAGTCAATGGTAAAGCGGGTTCCTATTCCATCGCGCCGAGGACCAGCGCCAGCAGGGTCATGCGCATGACAACACCATTGAAGGCTTCCTGCCAGTAGCGCGACCACTTGGTGATATCCACATCGGTGGGAATTTCATCCATGCGCGGAAGCGAGTGAAGCAGGATGGCATCAGATTTGGCTTTCGTCTCAAGCAGTTCACGCGTGATCTTGTAGTTCGCAGGCGTCAGGCCTACTTCAGCGCCGCGTTCATCGCGCGACTTGGTGTAATCGGGTTGCACAACAGGTTCGACCAAAATCACATCAGCTTCAGCAATTGCCTTCTCCACATGGTCGGCCTCCTTGAAATTCACACTGTATTGCTTGAGTTCCTTCTTGAAATCTTCGGTGAGTCCCATATCGGGCGGGGCGACAAATGTGATCGGGCAATCAAACTGGCTCAAGGCATAGCCGAGTGAGTGCATGGTTCGCATGCGCATATCGCCAACCGCCAGCCACTTGAGTCCGTCAATGCGGCCCTTCTCGCGCAACACGGTGTACAGGTCGGTGAGGATTTGCGTGGGATGTTCGCCCCAGCCATCACCGCCATTGATGATCGGTACACTCGCCCATCTCGCGGCTTCATGCGGCGCTCCCTGCTGAAAATGGCGCATCACAATCACATCCCCATAGAACTCCAGCATCTTCACCGTGTCCTTGATGGATTCCTGATAGAAGTCGCCGGCGCGGGTCATCTTGGCGTCTGAAAATCCCGTCACATGGCCGCCAAGCCGATGCATGGCGGCTTCATGCGCCAGACGCGTGCGCGTCGAGGGCTGATAGAAAGCCGTTACCAGCGTCTTCTCCTTGAGCATGTCCACGTTCTTTCTGGACCGTGCGATGGGTTCCAGCTTCTGAGCCACATCGAACACGTGGAAGAACTCGTTCCGCTCGAATTCCTTGAGCGAAAGAATGTCACGACCAGCAAAACTACGCATACAGACCTCCTATTCGAATTCGGAAATGGATTGGGATGACTACAAAGTCTCCCTGGCTCCAATGACACCTTCTTTGGCGGTTCGCCCTCTTCCTATTCCCTCGAGGATGCTTCGCAGACTGGGGATGAGGGGCGATTATTTCAACCTCTCACTCAGCACCTTCGGCAACAGTGCATAGAACTCGGTGGCAAGTACCACTTCTTCGAGCGGTACGTTTTCGTCGCGCATGTGTGCGGTTTTCTCGTCGCCGGGCCCGAAGCCAATGGACGGGATGCCCGCCTTGCCAGCCCAATAGGTGCCGTTGGTCGAGAAGTCCCACGTGCCCAGCGTCCGTTTCTCACCCCACAACGCCTCGATGGTACTCTGTCCCGCCTGCGTCAACGGATGTGCATCCTCCAACAACCAGGGTGGGTAGAACTTCGATACCGGAAAAACAAATCCCGTGTAGGACGGCACATCGTAGAACAACTCTTCGACGTGGATTTCTTCCTGCAGATAGTCGGGGATCAGCCCCTTGATCTGCGCGATCACCTCGTCACGCGGCTCGTTCGAAGTGATGCGGCGGTCGAGATAGATCGTGAACTGATCAGGCACCGCGTTGAGTGAAGCCGTGCGCGCCGAGACATCGGTCACTGCGATGGAGGGATGTCCCTGTATCGGGTGGGAGCCCATGCCCAGGCGGAACCGACGATCCAGTTCGCGGATTTGTGTAATGGTCGCCATCATTTTGTACACAGCGTTATCACCCAGGTAGTGCGAGGCCGCGTGCGCCGAGCGGCCATGCGCCGTGATCTTCAACTCGATACGCCCCTTATGCCCGCGGTAGATCTGCATCCTGGTCGGTTCGCCAATGACCACGAAATCGGGTCTCACCTGGGGATCTGTCTCGACGAAGGCATTGGGTGCGATGCCATCGCACCACTCTTCCATGTTGCCGAAGTAGTAGGCAGTGCAGCCTTCGAGCAGGCCCAGGTCGCGGGCGATTGCAAGTCCATAGATCATGCCGGGCGTGGAACCTTTTTCATCGCACGCGCCGCGCGCATACAGGCGTCCGTTCTCCACCTTGCCCACAAACGGATCCCATTCCCATTCACCGGGGTCACCGACGCCGACGGTGTCAATGTGTGAGTCGAAGACGATCACTTTGGGTCCGTCCCCGATGCGACCGATGGTGTTGCCCATTTTGTCGAAACGCACCTCATCGAACCCGAGCTTCCTCATCTCGGACTGGATTCGCTCGCCGACGTCCTTCAATTGTCCATCCATGCTGGGAATGGCAACAATATCGCGCAGGAACTGGATGATATTTTCGCGGTTTCCTTCCACTCTTCTCTTGATTTCTTGTACTGTCATAATCACCTCTTGTATATAATCCGTCAGCCACCGTGTCACCGAGACACGGAGATTCTTTATTTTTCTCTTTACAGACTTTGGTTCGTTTTCCTACAAAATAAACCTCTTGATACCATCTTTCACGAGGTGGGAGTTGAGGTTGATCAATAACCCAACTCGTCTGCCTGTGATTTTCAGATAAGTCAGCACCTGGGCTTCGAACACTGGATCAACCGCTCGACACTTTTTATTTCTACAATTACCAAATCATTGACCAGCATATCAGGTTTGTATTCACCTATTTGTTTACCTCCATATAATACAGGAACCTTGATTTGCCGCAACACATGGAGTCCTTCAATCCTGCATTCGATATCCAAGGTTTCTTTGTACATTCCTTCCAAAAGCCCGGGGCCAAGCTCACGATGTATACTGCGATGGCGACTCCGTAACTGCATTTCCAGGTGTATCTGACGGAATCGCTTTGACAGGAATTTGGGTTGAACCATCATGACTCCTGAAAGGAAATTAAAAAACTTTGTGTCTCCGTGTCTTTGTGGCAAATACAAGTAGTTATT
>DATIUT010000258.1:0-2297 GCA_035466615.1 Anaerolineales bacterium
CGCCGCCATAACTCCAGTTCCTGATATCCACCTCCACCCACAGGCAGGATCATGCGTCCGTGGTCGGCGAGTTGATTCAGCAGGGACTTCGGTACGCGCGGCGCGGCGGCAGAGACGATGATCGCATCATACGGCGCAGATTCGATCCAGCCTTGTGAACCGTCCCCGATATGGACGATGACATTCGTTATTCCAAGGGACGTCAGCGTCGTTTCGGCGCGCTCAGCCAGAGCGGGGATCAATTCGATCGTGTGCACTTCAAGCGCCAGGGCCGAAAGAATCGCCGCCAGATAGCCCGATCCTGTCCCCACTTCGAGCACGCGCTCGGTACCGGCCAAATCCAGAATCTGCGTCATGTAAGCAACAATATACGGCTGGGAGATCGTCTGCTGGAAACCGATCGGGAGCGGGTGGTCTTCATAGGCCCACTCACGCGACTCTTCCGGGACAAAAAGATGACGCGGGATGGATTCAAATGCTTCAAGAACCCGCGGGTTGCTGATTCCGCTCCCCCGGAGTTGGCGCGCCACCATCCTTTTTCGTTCTTCAAGAAAATCATGTGACATGACAAATACCTACCACGGACGCAATACATCCAATGGATTCTGCCCGCGCAGGATCATGCGTCCATGCAGGAACAGGCTGAATTGAGAAAGGCCGAACCAAAGGAGGAAGATGGTCAGGCTGATCGAAGCGCGGTCGATCCATGCGGGCACTGAGTCGGTCAAGCCGGTGATCTGCGCACGCCAATCCATCATTTTGGCCTGATACTCCTCCACAGCCGCGAGGAAGTTTTGCAAACTGTCGCGCGTTTCGGTCAGGTCGCCGCCCAGAAGATAGGATGTGTCGCTGACAAAAGTCGAGGCGCGTCTGGCAACCTCCTCCGCATTCGCAATTTCGGAATCCAGCGTATTGGCGGAATCGATCAGGTCGGCCAATGTCTGGTCCGGGAAACTCAGGTCAACGAATGGCAGGGATTGAAGACTCAGGATCAGGGAACGTAAATCTTCCAATGTTGTGCGCGCAGTCCCGAGTCTTTCACGGGTCTTTTTCAACTCGGGCAGCAATTTATCATCAAGTGATGACTGAATGCCATCGAGGAGGCTCTCCGCGCTCGCGGATTGTTCTGCAAGTTTTTCCAGCGCAGTCTGCGTCGCATCCACGATGCGCAAGGCGCGTTCGAGTTCCTTATGTGTGGATTCCAGCGTGGCTTCCGTCTGTGACAGTTCGCCATCGATCTCTTTCAATCGCGAAATTACCTGGCGGGTCAACGGTCCGTTATATATCCATGCCGCGCCAATGCCGGCCACACTCAGCAGAAAGAATATTGAACCGAGAACGATCAGTGTCCACGCGATGATTTTACGAGCCATGGTGACCTCTTTGAATTTCTCGAAGCCTGTTGAAATATTCAAATTATACATGCGCGACAAACATTCAGACTATAATTAAACCAACGACATTCGACTTACAGGAAGGAGAGTGCCATGCTCGTTATCATCAGCGACCTGCACCTGGGGGACGGTACAACTGCCGCGTCCATCCCTGCAAGTGCGTTTTATTTGTTTGCCAAACGCCTGCGACAGGATGCCCACTTCGCGTCGATGCGATACGGCAAATATCATCCCATCGAGGAACTTGATGTCATCCTGATGGGCGACATCATAGACCCGCTTCATTCGACGAAATGGCTGTTTCCCCCGAAGGGGCGGGAGCAGTATGTCAGCGTTGACGGACAGGACCACATCCGAATCACCGAGGAGGGTGAGCAGGATTACGTGCGCCCGTGGAGCGTCCCTTCCCATCCATTGTTCGCTCCCAAATTGCTTGAAGTTACACAAGCCATCATCGAACAAAACAAGGAAGCGCTTGAAGTCATGCGTAAACTGGCGAACGGCGAATTCATCGAATTCGATCCCGCAAATGGAGGCGGGGGCCGCAATATCAACAGCCAAAGCAGGATCCCCCTCAAGGCTCGTTTCCATTACATGGTCGGCAACCATGACTGGTACTATCATCTCAAAGGCGAAGCCTTCGACCAGATCCGCCAGGAGCTCATCAACGCATTGGGGTTAAGCAACCCGCCCACCCCCTTTCCCTATGATCTGCGAAAAATCCATAAAAGTTCCCTGTGGGAACAGGACGAAGCGCCGGAAATCGAGAGGCTCTTCAGGCAATACAAGGTTTTCTGCCGTCACGGTGATTATTACGATTCGTTCAACTTCAACGTAAAACTTGGGCGCGATCAGGCAACCCTCGGTGACGCCTTTACCATGGAAGTCTGCAATCGTTACCCA
>DATIUT010000259.1:0-28255 GCA_035466615.1 Anaerolineales bacterium
TGGACGAACTCAGCAAACGGTTAGCCAAAGCAAAAGTCATTGGGCTGGATACGCCCCTCTTTATTAAACTGCCACTCGAAGGAACAATCCGTCGAGTGGCAGTTTAATTATCTCGTTGTATTGTGCAATTTCTGTAAATTATTTTTCATTGGCATGTTTACTGACTTAGCCCACCATGGCGCGGCCTGTTAACCTGGATCGCCTCCGGGTCCAGCACATCACTTCTGGAAAGCTCTGTTTTCAGCCAGGAAGCAAGCTGGTCAGCAGCGATCTCAACAAACTCATGGAAGACATCCCGAACCTGCCAGCCAACATGGGGCGTCAGTAATACATTCTGCATCGTCCGCAACGGACTCGATTTTGGCAGAGGCTCAATCGCAAACACATCCAACCCTGCGCCCGCAAGTCTTTTCTCGCGCAACGCATCTATAAGAGCGGCCTCATCAATGATCGCACCACGCGAAGTATTGATCAAAATCGCCCCCGGCTTCATCTTCCACAATTTACTTCGGTCCAAAAGGCCGCGCGATTCATCCGAGAGGCGGAGATGAATGGATATCACGTCCGATTCTGCCAGCAGGTCATCGAGTGGAAGCCGCCGAACGCCAAATTCATCAGCCGCTGAATGGGAGCCGGTTCTATCCCACGCAACCACTTTCATCCTAAAGGCTTCTGCCAGCCGCGCAACCGGACGCCCATGCCGGCCATATCCGAGAATTCCCAGTGTGCGACCCGCCAATGAGCCGCCGATCAATCCCTGCCATTCACCTTTACTCATCCCCGTTGTGAGAGGATAAATTTGCCGAACCAACCCAAGCATGAAGCCCAATGCAAGTTCTGGAACAACCACCGTTGGTCTTGATACCTGCCTGCCAAGCGCAACCACAATCCCTTTTTGGGTCGCGACAGCCTGGTCAACATGATACGCATGACCTCCAGTTTGAAGGACAAGTTCAAGAGCTGGACAGGATTCGAAGAAGCGGCTATCCAGTTTGGTTCTCTCACGCAGGGCAAGGAGAATTTGAAAGTCTTTCAGGATATTGTAGTCGTCAATCGGGTGGTTAAGAATCGTAACATCCGCAAGTTGACGCAGCCGCGTCATTGCGGGCGACATTGCCAACTCTCCTTCGTAATCATCCATGACCAGTAGTTTTGGTTTATTCATAATTTGCATCATCTTTGTTTTGATTGCATTTCTCGTCAGTTTCCGCTGTGTGCGATGTCGGGCATTATACAAGAGAAAAACAGGGAATATTCTTCAAACACAATTTGGCACAAGCGTAGTCTCCGTCGCCTCAATACTGCACTGTCAAACGGAGGGGAAAAAACCCTCCGCATGGCAGTTTTTTTATTCAAGCGGCGGGCGTATCCTACAGGCAAGATGACAATATCGTCCGCTGCCCATCTGCGTGAACTGCTTGCCCGTCCGGATATTCTGGTTGCTCCAGGCACTGTGGATGCACTGACAGGCCGTCTAATCGAAGAAGCTGGTTTTCAAGCCGTTTATGCATCAGGGGCGGGGGTGGCAAATGCCCAATTCGGCCTTCCCGACATTGGTTTGGTGACCATGACCGAAATGATCGAGTCGATTGAACGGATCGTGAAAGCGGTCAACATACCTGTCATCGCAGATGCTGATACGGGGTATGGAAATGCCCTGAATGTGACGCGCACGATCCAGGTTTATGAAGACGCGGGTGTGGCTGCCATCCAACTGGAGGACCAGGTGACGCCCAAAAAATGCGGCCACTTCAACGGCAAGGAAGTCATCACCGCTGAAGAAATGGCCCAGAAAATCAATGCTGCGGTCAAGACCCGCAAGGAAATGTTGATCATCGCTCGCACAGACAGCCTCGCAACACACGGTGTTGAGGAGGCTGTTCGGCGGGCGAATTTGTATTTCCAGGCAGGTGCAGATCTGATCTTCGTGGAAGCTCCGACTCAAAAAGAACAGATAGCCACACTGCCAAAACGAATTAATGCGCCTCTTTTGTTCAATATGACTGAAGGCGCGAAAACACCAGCGATGTCGCATAACGAATTGCAGGAGATGGGGTATCGGATAGTTATTCATCCCAACCTGGCCTTACGAATATCTGCCCGTGCTGTTCAAAGCGCGCTTTCGGTGCTTCAAAAAACAAAATCCAGCGAACTATTGCTTTCATCCATGCTCGATTGGGATGAACGGCAACGACTGGTACGCCTGCCCGAATGGGAGGCGCTTGACTCTGAATTGAGCCGTTCCACAACCCGAACGGTTTCAAGGTAAACCCACTATTCTTTCTAAAGGAGGAAGAAATGTCTCGAAAGTCATACAGTATTTTGTCCCTGGTTCTGGTGGTTGCCTTCACCCTGACCGCTTGTGGCGGTGGCGTTGCAACCGAAGAACCACAAGCGCCTGCCCCTGCCGCGACAGAAACTCCCGCAGTGGAAGCCCCGGCTGCGACCGAAGCCCCCGCTGTCGACCCAATGGACGAACTGGTCGAAGCGTCCAAGAACGAAAAAGATGGCTTGTTGGTCTACTCCATCATGGGCGAAAATAACTGGGCACCTGTCATCGCCGCATTCAATGCGAAATATCCGTGGATCACCGTCACCGCGCTTGACCTCGGCACCACCGAAACCTTCGAACGCTACTACACTGAATCCGCTGGCGGCGCGCGCACCGCCGATATGATTATCACCTCTGCCCCGGGCGAATGGCAGGAATTCATTGCCAAGGGCGAGTTGGAAGTTTACGAACCTGTTAACGCGGCCGGACTTCCTGATTTTGCAAAACTCGCCGATGGCATCTATGCCGTCTCCACCGATCCCTTCATCATCATCTGGAACAAGCAGTTGGTTGCCACACCTCCCGCCACCATGGCGGAAATTGCCACCTTGGCAGCTGATCCGGCTTTTGCGGGCAAGGTCACAACCTACGATGCCGAGAAGAACGGCACCGGCCACGCCATCAATTGGTTCTGGACCAAGAAGATGGGCGACGCGGGTTGGACCACCCTCGAAGCCATTGGCAAATCCAATGTCAATATGCAGACTTCCGCCGGCAACATGGTGAAATCTATTCTGTCCGGCGAGGCTGCCGTTGGTTACTTTGTCTCCGGTATCTCCGTCTTCCCGAAGTACCCGGATGCCGAACCCATCATGGGCTGGACGTATGACACGAGTGGACAGGTTGTGATGATCCGCGGTATGGGCATCACCAAGAAGGCAGTCTCTCCCGCCTCAGCCAAATTGCTGATGGAATTCATCCTTTCAGCCGAAGGTCAACTTGCGTGGTCTGAAGGTGGTCTAACCGCTTACCGCCCCGACGTTGCCGATCAGGCTGAACATCACCTCCAGGGCATCATTGACGCAGTCGGCGCGGACAATGTGATTTACTTCTACTTCGATCCTGATATCGCGAACGCTGCCAATCGTCAGGCTTTCGTGGACAAGTGGAAAACCGCCTTGGGTCGTCCGTAATTTCAACCAAAATGTAAACTGTAAAAAAGCAATAAGTGACTGTCACCGTATCGGTGACAGTCACTTCCAGCAATAGAAAGCCGAGGAATGATAGATGACATCTACCCAGCTTCCAAAGCCCCGTTTTTCATGGGACCGTGTTGTCCAGTGGAGCATGGTCGTATTGACCATCACGCTAGTCGTGTTCCCTGCCTGGCCCATCGTGTATCAAAGTTTTCTCGCCAAGCCGCTCTATGATAAAGAGCGCAATTTTACTTTTTCCAATTATGCCAAAATGCTGGGGAACGACAAGTTCTGGCATATTCTCGGCTACACTGCCGCCTTTGCCATCGCCGCAACCGCCCTTGCGCTTTTTATTGGCATTCTACTTGCAGTATTAATCAATCGCACCAACCTGCCAATGCGCAGGCTTTATTCCAATTTTGTCACCATCCCATACTACGTATCGCCGCTGGTGCTTGCCTTTGCATGGATGGAAATGTACGGGCCCCAGGGCTTTGGAACAATTTTAGTCCGCACGCTTAAACTCCCCACCTGGCAATTATATAGTTTTTGGGGCATCGTGATTGTGGCAGCGATGTATTACGTTCCCAACACATTTCTTTATGCCACTTCGTCTCTCGCATTGGCTGACCCGCAGCTCGAAAGCGCGGCACGCATTGGCGGCGCGACCCCCTTCAAAACCATTCTGAACGTGACCGTTCCACTGCTGCGCCCCGCCATCCTCTACAGCGCGTTGCTGACTCTCGTCTCCGCGCTGGAGCTGCTTTCCATTCCCCTGGTGTTGGGTAACGGTGTCGGCATTGACACGCTCTCCACGTATATTTACGTGTTGGGCGTTGTCGGCGTCAGCAAGGATTATGGCGCGATTGCGGTAGTGGCGATTTTTGTCGTTCTGCTGGTGACCGTTCTGGTTTACTTGCAGGGGAAATTAACCGCGCTGGAACGCCGCTTTGTCACGGTTGGCGGAAAAGCAACGCGACCGAAATTGCTCGACCTCGGCAAACTAAAATATGTGGTTTCCGCCATCATTGGGCTTTACATTCTGCTTGGAGTCATTTTGCCGCTGGCATGCATCGTGCTTGAGTCGTTTGTTCCTTTCCTCAGCCCGTTTGCCAATCCCTTCAAAATGCTGACGTTGGAGAACTATCAAGGGATTTTTTCCTCACCCGCATATCGTCAATCGGTGACCAACAGCATTTACATTTCCATCTTTGCCGCGGGAATTGGCATCCTGTTCATGGCGCTGGCTTCACTCACAGCATATCGTTCATTCTTCAAGGGGCGCAATGTAGTGAAGTACATGGCGCTTTATCCGCGCGCTTTTCCGGGCATCATCGTAGGGATTGGCTTCCTTTGGGCATTCCTGCTCGTCCCGGGAATTGGCTCGTTGCGCAACACATTAATCGCCATGTCTATCGCGTTCATCATGCGGTATCTTCCGCTGGGGTTCAGCGCGGTCAGTCCGGCGGTCATGCAGGTATCCGATGAACTTGACCGCGCCGCGCGCGTGGGAGGTGCCACCTGGCTGGGGACCGTCCGCCACATCCTCCTGCCGATCCTGCGTCCTGCCCTTCTATCGGGATACATCATCCTGGCCATTTCCTTCTTAAAAGAATATGCTGTCGCGCTGTTCCTCTTCTCTGAGGGGTCGCGCGTCATCGGCACGACCATGATCGAACTTTGGAAGCAGGGCGGAGCGGAGCCTGTTGCTGCGCTCTCCACCATCCAAATGTTCATCACTGCATTTCTTATCTTTGGCAGCACAAAACTGCTGGGAGTGAAACTTCATGAATAACGATCTGATCATCGAGGGCTTGACCAAGAAATTTGCCAGTGCAAACTCGGTGGCAATTTCAAACATCAATCTCACCGTCAAGGAAGGGTCGCTAGTCACATTGCTTGGTCCTTCCGGCTGTGGAAAAAGCACCACGCTGAATTGTGTTGCCGGTCTCGAAGAACCCACCGAAGGGAAAATACGCGTCGGCGACTTCGTAATGAGCGATATCAGCAAAGGACTGCTTCTTCCGCCCGAACAACGTCAACTGGGTATGGTCTTTCAATCCTACGCACTCTGGCCCCACATGAAAGTTTTCGATAATGTCGCATTCAGTTTGAAGCTTCAAAAAGTCAAAGGCGATGAATTGAGACAACGTGTTATGGATTCCCTCGATCTTGTTGGACTTGCCGACCTCTCGAACCGCTATCCTTTTCAACTCTCTGGCGGACAGCAGCAACGCGTTGCCCTGGCGCGTGCAGTCGTGACTCGCCCCCGCCTGCTCCTGCTAGACGAGCCCTTGTCCAATCTCGACGCGAAGATCCGCGAACAGGCGCGCGTTTGGGTGCGTGAGTTGCAGCAGCGTGTGGGTATCACCACCATCTACGTGACGCATGACCAGTCTGAAGCCTTTGCCATGTCCGACATGATTGCGGTGATCAACAAGGGTATATTGCTTCAGTTCGCCCCGCCTGAAGAGTTATATTCTCATCCCGCCACGCAGTTTGTGGCGGAGTTCATCGGTGCGACCTCCTTCCTCAAAGGTGTGGTCGCCGCGATGGACGGGAGGAAGATCACAGTCCGCGTGGCGAATGGGGATATCCTCAAGTTGACCGATTACAGCGGCAAGTCATGGAGCGTGAATCAGAACGTCGTTGTCGCCATTCGCTCCGAACGCGTTGAAATGGCTGGCTCGAAAGCGGAGGGCAACATCCTCAATGCGGGCGTGAAAAACTCCACCTATCTCGGCTCGAAGTGGCAGCATGTGGTGGATACGGGTTCGGGAACGTTGAAGGTAGAAACCACCGACACGGTCACCAGCGACCGCATGAGCCTGTACCTCCCGCCCGATTCGATTTTGCTCTTCCCTGAAGAAAAATAATCCCAAAGGGGGTGGTTCATCGTGAATCGCCCCAATTGTTTTTAATGGAGTCCAGAAGTAAAACTTCTGGACAAAACCCACAAGTAGAATTTGCGGACTCTGCAAGGAATTAAATGAACGGACTTACTTACCCAGACTGGCTTGTTTCCACTTTAGCCTCCGATGCAACGGGCGGGCGAAATGTACTGCCTGAATGGATTCGCGCCCTCAAGCCCAACAGTCTCGTGGTGGGACCTGCCTTCGTCGTGCTTGCCGCGCATGAAGATAATCTTGCCGTTGTCCAGGCATTGAAGAAGGCACCGCCGCAAGGCTGTGTGATGGTTGTCGCTGGTATGAATACTTCCCGCACTGCCACCATCGGCGGGCTGATGGGACTCGAAATGCAGAATATGGGCATCATCGGCCTGATCAGCGATGGCTTGGTGCGTGATACGCAGGAGATCTGCAAACTTGATCTGCAAGTCTGGTGCCGCGGCGTCACTCCCATTGCCTCTCAAAAAATCAATGAAGGCGCAACAGATATAACCATCACCATCGGCGGCGTGACCGTGCGTAATGGCGATCTGGTCATTGCAGATGATGACGGTGTGGTCATCTGGCAAAGAGAACACATCGAAGAATTACTGGTCAAGGCAAAAGCCAAACTCGATTCTGATAACCTTCGCCTCGAAAAACTTCTGGCGCAGGCTGGGAAATAATTTCCCAGGAGTGCTCATGCTCAGTGATTTGTTCAACGCCCGCGATGTGCTCAAGGTTGGGAAAAACGAATTCGTAATTTACCGCCTCGACGTGCTCGAACGTGTAGGTCTGGCGCAACTTGCCAAATTACCCTTTTCCATTCGCATCATGCTTGAAGGCGTCCTGCGTCAATGTAACGGCAGGGGAATTATATTTACAGTAAAAGCGTTGCTCAATACAACTATCGAAGTGAGCTATTACCGCAATGGCGGTATTCTTCAATCCGTATTTCGACATCTGATGTCTCCTCATGGAATGGACAAACCAAACACGTGACACGCCTCAACTCCTCCAACCGCCCCTCTCCCGATAAAGAACTTGTCGCAATCGCCGGGTATGTTATTGACGCCGACATTACCAGCGACCTCGCCTATGAAACCGCGCGTTACTGCCTGATGGATGCGCTTGGCTGTGCCGTGCTGGCACTGAATTTCAAAGAATGCACAAAGTTGCTCGGTCCCATCGTCACCGGCACAATCGTTCCCAACGGAAGCCGCGTTCCCGGCACGGACTTTGTGCTCGACCCTGTCGCTGCCGCGTTCGACCTTGGCGCGATGATCCGCTGGCTCGACTACAACGACACCTGGCTCGCCGCCGAATGGGGGCATCCATCGGATAATCTCGGCGCGATTCTTGCAATGGCTGATTATTTGAATCGAAGCGGAAAATCCATCCGATTGCGCGATGTGCTGACCGCCGCGATCAAAGCCCATGAAATTCAAGGTGTACTTGCGCTCGAAAACAGTTTTAACCGTGTGGGGCTTGACCATGTGGTCCTGGTCAAGGTCGCTTCCACTGCCGTTGTGACTCACATGCTCGACGGAAACAAAGAACAAATTATCAACGCGCTTTCCAACGCGTGGATTGACGGCCAATCCCTGCGCACGTATCGTCACGCGCCGAACACAGGTTCGCGCAAATCATGGGCGGCAGGTGACGCGGCTTCGCGCGCAGTGCGTCTTGCCATGATGACCATGCAAGGCGAGATGGGTTATCCCTCCGCCTTGACCACTCCCAAGTGGGGTTTCTATGATGTGCTGTTCAAAGGGCAACCGTTCAAATTCCAACGTGAATACGGCTCTTACGTGATGGAAAACGTGCTCTTCAAAATTTCCTTCCCTGCCGAGTTCCACGCGCAGACCGCCGCCGAGTGCGCCATGACGCTTCATCCGCAGGTCAAGGATCGCATCGACGAGATCGAGCGCGTGGTCATCACCACCCACGAGTCCGCCATCCGCATTATCGACAAGACCGGCCCGCTCCACAACCCTGCCGACCGCGACCACTGCATCCAATACATGACTGCCGTGCCGCTCATCTTCGGACGTTTGACTGCCGACGATTACGAAGACGATGTCGCTGCCGATCCGCGTATTGATTCGCTCCGCGCGAAAATGCAGGTGGTGGAAAATAAGCAATACAGCGTGGATTATCTCGACCCCGATAAACGATCCATTGCCAACGCAGTGCAGGTGTTTTTCAAAGATGGCACATCCACTGAAAATGTCGTCGTGGAATATCCCATCGGTCATCGCCGCCGACGCGCAGAAGGGCTCCCGCTGTTGGTTGAAAAATTCAAAAACAATCTCAGCACGCGCTTCTCTGATGAACGTGTTACAAAAATTCTCGCCGCCATGTCTGACCAGAAAAAACTTGAAGATATGCCCGTGCATGAATTTATGAATCTCTTCGTGAAGGAGCAAACTGTATGACCGATTTCTCCGTCAACATCGAGCGCTTCACTGGCTTCGCCGACCAATACGACAAGTATCGCCCCGCGCCGCCCGACATCCTCGCGGGGATTCTCACCAGCCTCGCGCGCACGCCGCGCCCGCAACTTGTGGTTGACCTCGGCAGCGGCACCGGACTCTCCACGCGCTATTGGGCGGATAAAGCGGAGCAAGTCATTGGCGTGGAACCAACGCTCGATATGCGGAAGCAGGCTGAGGGACAGACGGACGCGGCGAACATCACCTATCGCGAAGGCTTCTCCCATCAAACGGGCTTGCCTGATTCGTGCGCACAAATTGTCACCTGCTCACAAGCCCTTCATTGGATGAAGCCGCAAGCCACATTCGAAGAGGCGCGTCGCATTCTTGTTTCTGGCGGAGTATTTGCCGCATTCGATTATGACTGGCCTCCCACGACGTCGCATTGGGAAGCGGATGCCGCGTATGAAGTTTGCACACAGCAGGTCAATGCTGCCGAAGAAAAATATCAAATCGCGCGCGGCTTGCAACGCTGGAAGAAGCACGAGCATTTGAGCCGCATGAGCGCGAGCGGATGCTTTCGTTATGTTAAAGAAATCGTCGTTCATCATATCGAGACGGGCAACGCCGAGCGCTTGATCGGTTTGCTGGATAGTCAGGGCAGCGTGATGACGCTCCTCAAAAAGGGCGTGAGCGAACACGAACTGGGTATTGATGTTTTTCGTCAGACCGTTCAAAACATCCTCGGTGATACGCCGCAAACCTGGCATTGGAGTTCGCGCATCCGTTACGGGGTTGTTTGACTGATACAATACTCCCATGGTTTCCAAATCTTCACGATTTGCTAAAAGGTTCTTTAACACAAAGGTCACAAAGGATGGTTTTAAAACCTTTGTGCACTTCGTGTCCTTCGTGTTCAAAAACTGGCCGCAGATTTTCCTGCTGACGATTTTGATTCTCGCCTCGGCATGTTCATCCAACCCGAGCAGCGCGTCGCCGACTCCGCCCGCGCTTGATTCTGCTGCGACGGATTCTTCCTCTCCCAAGATTATCCCCTTCTTCACCACTGAAAACGACCCGAACCAATTGGCTTTCTTGCAAGCGATGATTGCCAAATATCAATCCCAGCACCCCGACGTGGAGGTGGATGTCACCATCGCCTGGTCCGCCGAACGTGGACGCCGCCTGCTTAGCGCCTTGGCTTCCGGCTCAGACCTTGGAATTTTCGAAGTGGAGCCCACGTTAATGCCGCAGTGGGTGGAGTCTGGTTATCTTTTGCCATTGAATGACGTTGTGACAAATATTGGACCAAGTGATTTTGTCGAAGGCAGTCTCTACCAGCAAAATGGACAGGTATATGCCGTGCCGTATGCCGTCAGTGTGTATGGATTGTGGGTACGCAAGGACCTGCTTGAACGGGCTGGCTTACCCATTCCAGCGACGTATGATGAGGTGTTACATGCCGCTCGTGTTTTGACCCAGAATAGCATGTACGGCATTGCCCTTCCGGCTGGGCAGAACATTGCCACAGTCAATTACTTTTCGATCTTCCTCTGGCAAAATGGCGGCGATTATTTTTCCTGCGACGGCGAAGTGATTTTCGGGCAGCCACAATCTTTGGAAGCTGTGAAGCGTTGGGCTGAGTTGGCACAATACGCGCCGCCCGGTTACAGCACCTGGAGTTACCGCGAACAAATAGACGCCTTCCTCAATCAACGCGTAGCAATGTCCATGTATGGCGGGCGTTTGGGCGTCCAACTGGAGGAGACTCATCCTGAACTGTCCGATAAAGTGACAGTGATCTTTCCGCCTTTTGGAGATGAAAAAGTCACGCTCGGCGTATGGAATCGCTTTGCCATTGCGGCAGGGACGAAAAACCAGCAGGAAGCCAAGGATTTTCTGCAATGGTTAATCAGTGATGACCAACTCCTTGAATATGATCTTACTGTGCCTGGGCACATGATTCCCTTGTTGAAGTCAACCCGCCAAAAAGCGCTTACCAGCCCTGACTCGTTCACCACCAAACACCCGGATTGGATCCGGTCATTTTACGATTGGTATGACTACGCCAATCACCCAGCAATGAACATGGGCTCGGTAGCAAATGGTCAATTCAAACGCTCTGACATGATTCCACCCTGGGCATGGGAAGTGTTCGGCACGCCCGGCATCGTGGATACCATGGTGCATAATATCTCTACCGGGGGTGATGTTGAATCCGAATGGCAGGATGCAGTTGCTGCCATGAATCAGACTGTCACCGCCTGGAAATCTGCCCACCCGGACTGGCAGGGGATGTGTAAATAACGTGAATTGGGTTAGGCCATCACAAAGCAGGCAGGATGCCAAGGTGGAGCGAATGTTCCTTCCTTTTTGGGGATTGGCTGGGGCGCCTCACAATCGTGGCAGAGATCGCCAGCGAGATGAGCGTCATCATGCCAGGTCTGCGTTCGCGCAGTTCGGGAACAGCCATGTTGAGGAATGGAATGCCACCGTAAGCGAAGATGACGAGTGAAAAGACGAAGGGAATCCATTTGCTGAAGGGGAACATGGATGGCATGGACCCGAGCCACATTTGAATCATTTCACTGTATGCGAGCACGGGGATGCTCAATAACAGACTCCACCAGAAACGTACACGGAACATTTGTTCATGCCCACTGTGATCCGTGTCGTGACCTGCGTGGGCGGAATGATCCTCCTTTGACATGGCATGTCCCTGATGGGCATTGTGCGCAGAATGGTCTTCCTGTGTCATTGGCTTTGATGCAGACATGGTATGACCTTGGTGTGTGTTATGAGCCGGATGATCTTCCCTCTTGTGCGTGGAATGATCCTGTATTGCGTGTTGTTTATGTGTATCCATGGTTACCTCTATTGCGTCTCTGGTTTTACCATATTGAGACCCGTTGTCATTTAGAACACTTACATCTCCATTCACATTGGCATGTATGTCGACGTGACGTTGGCAGAAGTTTCATACACGGCCTCTGGCTTCAAACCTGCGTCAGCCCAAGTCTGATTCTCCGGATCATCCCTCATCATGAGCATTTCCAATTGGTATTGTTGACTATAATTATGTGACACATTAATTCCAGACCAGGTTCGCAGGAGGCACAATATGCCGAAACCCCGCTCAATCGTGCATCCTTATATTCCGAATTCAACTCCGGGATCAAAAGATGAAATGCTCAGGGAACTTGGCATCAACAATATCGACTCTCTTTTTTCTGCCATTCCCCCCGAACTCAGGCTCGATCACCCGCTCAATTTGCCTGAACCGCTCTTTTCGGAATATGAACTGCGAAAGCATATTACCAAGACTCTGGGTAAAAACACATCCACAGAGGAGCACATCAGTTTTCTAGGGAGCGGATGCTACCAGCATTATGTTCCAGCCGTTTGCGACGAGATCAACTCGCGCAACGAATTCCTGACGGCATACTCCGGCAAAGCCTATGAAGATCACGGACGTTTTCAGGCGCTGTTCGAGTATGCCAGCATGATGGGGGAATTGCTCAACATGGATGTGGTCAGCCTGCCGACGTATGATGGATTGCAGGCCGCGGCCACCGCGATGAGAATGGCGTCGAACATCACCGGGCGGAGGGAGATTATCCTTGCCAGGGCGATTCATCCCGATAAAATATCCAAGGTGCTGGAGTACAACGGCCACCTCCTGAAATTCCAATTCATTGATTTCGAGCATCGCTCCGGCGAAATGGATTTTTCCCAAATTGAGAATGCCATTTCAGCAGACACCGCCGCAGTCTATTTTGACAACCCCAATTTCTTCGGCGTGATCGAATCGAATGGTCAGTCCATCGCAGATCTGGCTCACAGGCATGGCGCGCTGCTCATCGTCGGCGCGGACCCGATCTCGCTGGGCATTCTCAAACCGCCCGCCGATTACGGCGCGGACATCACCTGTGGTGATATTCAGTCGCTGGGGATGCATATGCAGTTTGGCGGTGGGCACGCCGGGTACATTGCCACGCGCGACGAGGAGAAATTCATCATGGAATATCCCAACCGCATTGTGGGCCTGGTTCCAACCAGGGTCGCGGGCGAATATGGATTTGGCGAAATCGCGATGGAGCGCACATCGTTTTTGGCGCGCGAGAACGGCAATGAATGGCTCGGCACAATGGCGAATTTATGGGCGATTACGGCGGGTGTCTATCTCGCATTGATGGGTCCGCAGGGCATGGCGGAAATTGGAGATGCCATCGCATCGCGCGTGGAATATACCCTTCAATCGTTGTCGCAGATCAAAGGTGTCCAAATCCAATTCCCGAACGCGGCGCATTTCCGCGAATTCGTTCTGGATTTTTCCCAGAGCGGACGATCAGTGAATGAAGTCCACCGGTTGTTGCGCAGGCGAGGCATCTTTGGCGGGTACGATATCAGCGGAAAATTTCCCAAACTCCAGAATCATGCAGTGTATTGTGTCACGGAAATTCATTCGAGGGAGGATATCGACTCGCTTGTGGTGAATCTCGCGGAGGTGCTGTCATGAAAAGACAATTTCACCAGGCACGCTGGAATGAACCGATCATCTACGAGATGGGTAGCGAGGGGGAGCGCGGGATTTTGATTCCGCCACTTATAACGGAATCAAATAACAGGCCGGAAAATGAAGCGCCGATTCCCGAATCCATGCGACGCGGTACGCCTCCGCGTCTTCCCGAAATTTCACAGGTTGAAACGCTTCGTCATTACCTGCGTCTCTCGCAGGAGAATCTCGGCGCGGGCCTCATCCCTGATTTTGGCATGGCGACCTCCACGATGAAATATAACCCGCCAATTAACGAGCAGTTGATGCGCAATCCAAAACTTGCGGAGTTACATCCGCTTCAAGATGAAGAAACCGTTCAAGGCATTCTTGAGATTATGTATCGCCTCGAGCAATTTCTGAAGGAGATTTCGGGCATGGATCGCGTTTCGCTCCAGCCGCGTGCAGGATCGCAGGCCATTTACACAAACGTTGCGATGATCCGCGCTTATCATGCCAAGCATGGCGAGGTACACCGCGATGAAATCATCACCACAATTTTCGCGCATCCATCCGATGCGGCCGCGCCGGGTGCGGCGGGTTACAAGATCATCACGTTATACCCTGAGGAAAATGGCTACCCAAGCATCGGAGCGCTGAAGACTGCGCTCTCCGAACGTACCGCGGGTTTTTTCACCACCAACCCCGACGATACGGGAATTTTCAATCCGCACATCAAAGAGTTTACCGATCTTGTTCATGCGGCAGGCGGGCTGTGCGCGTACGATCAAGCCAATGCCAATGGATTACTGGGCATCGCGCGCGCACGCGAGGCGGGATTCGACCTCTGCCATTTCAATTTGCACAAGACATTTTCGACGCCTCACGCGTCGGGCGGGCCTGCCACTGGTGCGAGTTGTGTGACCGCCGCCCTGGCCGATTTCCTCCCAACCCCAACCATCGAATTCGACGGCGAAAAATATTATCTTGACTATGATCACGCGGACTCGATTGGCAAGGTTGCCAGTTTTTACGGCGTCGCGGCCAACTTCGTGCGCGCCTACGCGTGGATTATGTCTCACGGCGCGGAAGGATTGCGCGAGGTTGCAGAGGTTGCCGTGCTTAACAATAATTATTTGCTCAAGAGAATTTTGGAAATTCAGGGAGTCACCGCGCCATATCATCCTGGCCACCCGCGCATCGAGCAGGTGCGTTACAGTTGGGAGGAACTGACGAGGGAAACCGGCCTGAATATCACGGATATTTCCAATCGCTCCGTTGATTTCGCGATGCACTTCTTCTTCAGCCACCATCCTTACGTGGTGGAGGATCCTGCCACATTGGAGCCGACTGAATCCTATTCCAAACGTGATATTGATCAATATGCCGCATCATGGGCACAGATTGCAGATGAGGCTTACAACCACCCCGAAATCGTCAAGGGTGCTCCGTACAACGCGCCCATTCATCAGATGACAGATCATGGTTTTTTGGACGATCCTGAAAAATGGCCGCCTACGTGGCGGGTTTATTTGAAGAAACATCGTCCACATTCAAATGGGAACTGCGCGTGATATATTGACCGGAAGGATAAATAAAGACTTCGGAGACGACAAACGCCTCCGAAGTCTTTGCAAGAGATCGAGCGGAGATCACATTTCTTTCTCAACGTTTTTGAGCGTCTGCAGGATGATGTCGAGAGCTTCGCCTGCGATGGCTTGTGTGATGGATAGTGCCGGGGCGATACGCAATGCGCTTTGACCGCATTTGGTCATCACCACGCCGTTTGCCCCCAAATCCTTGATGATGTGCTTGACTTGATCCACTTGGAGCGGCTCGCCCTGACCATTCACCAATTCCACAGCGACCATCAAACCTTTACCGCGCACATCACCGATGATGGGCATGTCTTTTTGCGCCGCTTTGAAGCGCGCTTGAATGTAATCCCCCACACGCGTCGCATTTTCCAGCAGGTTTTCCTCTTCGATGATGGAAATGCTTTCCAGGCCGGCGCTGCACGCCAGCGGATTTCCTCCAAAAGTGGAACCATGCGCGGCGGGCCACCACGCATCCATCAGGTCCGCGCGGGCAAGCATGGCGCCGAGTGGCAATCCGCCGCCGATGGCTTTTCCGAGGGCAATGATGTCCGGCGAAACGTTCCAGTGTTCCGTTCCATACCATTTGCCGGTGCGTCCCATGCCGGTCTGCACTTCATCAGCGATCAGCAGCGCGCCTGTCTTGTCGCAGACTTCGCGCAGGGTCTGCAGGAAATCATCGGGTGGGACGATGTATCCGCCCTCGCCGATGATCGGTTCGACAATGATCGCGGCGAGATCGTCGGGATGGACAAGTTTGTCGAGCGTCATCTGGATGAAGTTGCGCCATTGTCCGCAACAATCCTCCTTTGTGTGATTCTTGTGCCCGAATGGACAGCGGAAACAATTGGGATACGGTACATGCTCAACGCCGCTCAGAAGCGGCGCGAGATGTTTGCGATAGCCGCTGCTGCTGGCGGTCAGCGATAATGCGCCCATCGGACGTCCATGAAAACTGTCCATGAAGGCCAGCACCATGGAACGTCCTGAAACCGCGCGGGCAAGTTTGATGGCACTTTCGACGGCTTCACTGCCGCTGTTGGATAGCATGCCCTTGCCTCCATTGATTGGAGCGGGCGCGAGGCTGAGCAGTTTTTCGAGAATCTCGACATAGGGTTGCATATACCCGACGTGCGCCGCGCCATGCAACAATTTCCCGGCCTGTTCGACAATGGCGGCCACCACGCGCGGATGATTGTGTCCCACGCTCATGGTGGCAATGCCCGAGACGAAATCGTAATAACGTCTGCCCTCGAAGTCGTAGAGAAAAACGCCCTCGCCGCGTTCGAAGGCGATATCCGTGTAGCGATAGATGGCCGGGGTGACGGATTTTTTATCGCGCGCGATCAAATCCGCGGATGAAATTTTTTCCTTGACTGTTTCCATGGTTACCTCAGTTTATTCGTCTCAAATTCCCAAATATGCTTTTCGAGTGTGATCGTTTTCCAACACTTCGCGGCCTGTACCATTGAGAACAACCTGCCCGGTTTCCAGCACATAGGCATAATCAGAGATTTGCAGGCTCTGGCGAACATTCTGTTCGACCAGCATGATTGTTTGTCCCGCGGCTTTCAGGCGCAGAATGACTTCGAAGATGTTTTGCACAACCATTGGGGCGAGACCGAGGGAAGGTTCGTCGAGCATCATCAGGCGCGGGCGCATCATGACTGCGCGTCCGACTGCCAGCATCTGTTGCTCGCCGCCGGAAAGTGTGCGGGCCAGTTGGTTACTGCGCGATTTCAAAATGGGGAACAGGTCGTAAACCATTTCCAGGGATTTCTCGCGTTCGGGCTTGGCGCGGCTGGAATAACTGCCCATTAGCAGGTTTTCGTAGACAGTCATATCACCGAATAGTTTGCGTCCTTCAGGGACCTGTGCCACGCCCATGCTTGCAATAGCGTACCCTTCGAGGCGAAGCAGGTTCTGTCCCTCGAAAGTGATATCGCCAGAGACCGGGCGAAGCAACCCCGAAATGGCATTGATCAAAGTGGTCTTGCCCGCGCCGTTCGCACCGACGATGCTGACGATCCTGCCTTCTTCGATGGTCAGGGAGACATCCTGCAACGCGGCAAATGCGCCGTAATGCACCCGCAGATTTTTTACGTTCAGCATGTCACTCCTCCTTTCCGAGATAGGCGGCCAGCACCGCCGGGTTCCTGCTGATCTCTTGCGGCGTGCCCTGTGCGATCATCTGTCCGAAATCCAGCACGATGACGCTGTGCGACAAGTTCATGATCACTTTCATCAAGTGTTCCACGATCAGAAAGGTGATTCCCTCCTCGTTCAACTGACGTACCAGCACAAGGATGTTATCAACCTCCGCATCTTTCAGACCGGCAGCCACCTCATCGAGCAGGAGCAGGCCCGGTTCCGTCGCGAGTGCTTTCCCAATTTCAAGCCGCTTTAACTCGAGCAGGGTCAGGTTCCTGCCAAGCGTATCCGCCTTGTGGACGAGATTCACGCGTTCCAACACTTCCATCGCCTTGCGTCTGGCATCGGCAGTGTTTGGGTGGCGGACGTACGCGCCAATCATCGTATTTTCGAGCACAGTCATGTCGGGAAATGGCTGCACGATCTGGAAGGTGCGCGCCATGCCCAGTTTGCAGACCTGGTGCGGTTTCAGACCGTTGATGCGTTTGTCATGAAAGCGGATCTCGCCCGACGTGGGGGTGAGGAAACCAGCCAGCATCGCAAAGGTGGTGGTCTTGCCCGCGCCGTTCGGTCCGATCAGGCCGACGATCTGGCCGGTTTCCACGTTGAAGGAGAGGTCATGCACGGCAGTCAGACCGTCAAAGTCCTTTCGGAGATTGGTCACTTCGAGCATGTTCATGAGGCCTCGCTTTTCCCGTCATTGGATGACCGGCTTTTCAGTTGCGCACGGATTTTTTCGTACAAGCCAACGATGCCATTCGGCATGAACAACATCACCAGTACCATGACCGTGCCGTACAAAAGGATGTGCGCACCTGCAAATGACCCGCCCAACCACGAGCGGGACAGCTCCGCGACCGGCACGAGCACCAGCGCGCCGACCACCGGCCCCCAGACCGTGCCAAGTCCGCCGATGATGGCAAAGAGCAAAATCTGCACTGAGGGGCCTTCACCAAACACATTGCGCGGATTGATGTAGGTGAAATATTGGGCGAAGAACGTCCCGCCAAGCGCGGTCATGATGGCGCTGATAATGGATGCCTGAATCTTGACGCGCAATGTATCCACACCGAGCGCTTCCGCCGCGTCCTCGTTCTCACGGACCGAAACAAGCTGGTACCCAAACCGACGCTTGATCAGCCATGACGAAAGCCAGACCGAGAGAACGGTCATGACGAGGATTACATAGTAATAACCGCCTTTGCCATCGAACTGCATGAGCAGTGGAGCGCCGCCCTCCCGTCCCACCCACGCCACTTCCAAACCCTGCGCACCGCCGACCGCCGACATGTTGTTGACTATATAAACGGCCGCTTCCGCCATGGCGATCGTAACCAATGCGAAATACGGGCCTTTCAGCCCGTAACGGAAGCAAAGATAGCCCACAAACCAGCCAGTCAGACCTGCCAGCGCGCCGCCAACCCACATGCCAAGCCAGGGTGTCAATCCCATTCTGGTGAACAAGTAAGTGGATGTGTACGCCCCGATTCCCATAAATAGCGCGTGGCCGAGGGAATGTTGTCCCGCATAGCCGCCCAAAATATTCCAGGCCACCGCCATGTAGGCATAGAACAGAACCAGCACGCCAATGTGAATGATGTATTCACCGGCGAAAAACGGCAGGGTGAATGCCGCCAGTAAAATCACTGCCAGCAGGATGAAGGAATTCCGGAACCGTGTTTTCATTTCTGCTTTCCTCCGAAAATTCCCTGCGGCCGCAACAACAAAACGATGATGAAAATGCTGAAGGTGAGCACACGTGCCAGCGACCCCGGCAGCAACGACGCGCCGATGGATTCCGTCAAGCCGATGATTAAACCTGCGACAAGTGCGCCGGGGAAGTTGCCCAACCCGCCCAGCACCACCACCACATAGGCGATCAACCCGAAAAACAGTCCGACCGTCGGCGAGGTGTAATAGAAGGGGATCATCAGCGAGGCCGCCACACCGAGCGAAGCCGATCCGATTCCAAATGCCAGCAAATAGGTATTTCTCACGTTGATTCCCACCAGTGTGGCCGCGTCCCGGTTGATCGAGGCGGCGCGGATGGCGCGCCCGGTTTCCGTCTTTTGCAAAAACCAATACAGGAGATAGGCCGCCAGCCCGGAACCGAGGAAGGCAATCAACTGGGAACCTCTCACGACCACCCCCCCCAGAAAGAAGTTGAGGCGCGTGTAGGCTGTGTTCGCAGTCAGCACATCCGCTTTGAAGAATACGAGGGCGAGATTTTGCAGGATGAGCGATAACCCGACCGTGAGCATGATCTGGTTCATGGGCGGATCTTTCAGGATGGGGCGGATGGTGGATTGGAAGATGAGCACCCCGATGAGGAACAATGCCGGGGCGGTGACAAGAATGGTCAGGTACGGGTCCCAGCCACCTTTTGCCACGAGGAAATAAGCAATGTACATCGCGAGCATCAGGAATTCGCCATGCGCGAAGTTGATAATGCGCATCACACCCCAGATCAGGCTCAAGCCGACAGAGATCAGCGCGAAGATGCCACCGATCAGAATTCCTGTAACCAATGCCTGGCCGAGAAGTTCAAACGAAAATACCATGTGACCTCCGTCGTCTTGAACGCGGTATGGAAAGGTTGTTGTAGGTAAAAATGTTCCAGAGGCGTTAAAGATACGCCTCTGGAACTATCTGCTCAAATTCTATTGTGATAACTGAATGGGTGCGGCGGCATACGCGCCGGGCCAGACCGGGATCAACTCGCCGTTCTGCACCTGCACAATGAACAGTGGGGCGTTCGGGTTCTGTCCATCATCGCCGAAGAAGATGCGGTCGGTCGGAAGCACCATCTTCGGGCCGGAAGGCATATCGGTCTCGGCGATGGCATCGCGCACTGCGTCGCGGTCGGTGGAAGCGGCGCGTTCGAGCGCGTCCGCGATCACGTAACCGGCCTGGTACGCGTACGCACCGTTGCCGGTGATGTCGTCACCGAATTTTGCTTTGTAGGCATTGTTCAACACATCCGCACCGGCGGCATACTTGGTGAATTCGATCTCGGTGAACCAGCCTTCCGCGGTGGGTCCCAATTGCTTGATGAATTCAGGATCAACGGTGCCGCCCGCGGCGTCAATGAACGGGATGTTGGTCATGCCAAGAGCCTCGCGGGCGCGGGCAATCAAGACCGAATCGTTCAGGTAGGTGACGGTCAAAACGGCATCCGGGTTGGCAGCCTTGACCTTGGCAACTTCAGTCGTCAGGTCGGCGGCGCTGGCGGAGTATTTCACCTCCAGCACCATTTCGATTCCAGCCTCTTCCAAATACTTCTTCTGCCCTGCAGCGGTTGATTCACCGAAGTCAGTGTCTTCATGCAGGAGCGCAACTTTCTTGACGTCAAGCCCGGCCAGGTCCTTGAGATCCTTTACAAACGTAACCTGATCCTTGGCATACCAACTGGCCTTGGGGCAGATGCGGAAGGTGTATTTGAATCCGCGCTCGGTGATCTTGTCCGAGACGGCCATGCTGACGATGAACGGCACGCCGAGGCGTTCCGCCTCCTGCGTGGCGGGGGTGGTTACGCCGGACTGATACGCACCGATGATGGCAACAACGCCCTCCTGCTCGACCAGGCGGGTCACTTCGCTGATGCCGATCTCAGGCTTGCCCTGTGAGTCGCCCCAGACCAATTCGATCTGCGCGCCACCCATGGATGTGATACCGCCGGCGGCGTTGACCTCGTCAATCGCAAGTTGCAGTCCATCCTTATTCTCCTCGCCCAGTTTGGCCAGGTCACCGGTCAGCGGGTAGAGCGCACCAACCTTGATGGTCTGCACGGCGGGCGCTTCGGTGGGGGCCTCGGTTTCGGCGGGGGCCTGTGTGGCGGGCGCTTGTGTGGGCGTAGAGCCACAGGCCGAAAGGATGACGGACATAACGATCAGCAACGCCAGCAGGGTGAATTTCAAATTGTGTTTCATTCTTCCTCCAATGGATTATGTTTTGGTTTTGACTTGGTTTTGTTTTCTATTGATTTAAAATGTTCGGAGTTTTAACCTCCTTTCCTACTCCGGTTGTGGAGCATCTCTGAGAAATACCCACTCAGAGGGGTGTTATCCCGGAGGGCTTGAAGCGCAACCTGCGCGTGCCCGGGAATATAACCGTTTCCCATGATCAACTCGACCGGCTTGCCCGCGCCCTCCGCTCCGAGGGCGGCGCGGCTGAAATCGGTGCTCATGCTGAAGAAAATGACCCTGCCTTCATCCTTTGTCGAAAGAATGGCGGACATTTCCGTATCGGGCAGGCTGGCACAATTGAAACTGACGTCAGCCAGCGCACCGCCCGTGAGATGCTCAACCTGCCGCATCACTTCCAAGCCGTCGCCTGCATCTGTCACAATGAGACTGTCAGCCAGTCCAAGCGTTCGCGCCGCTTCTGCACGCTCTTCATCCTTTTCCACAAGGATGACTTGACCGGCCTTTTTCTTCGCCTCGTGCATGAGCAATAAACCGGCCTTGCCTCCGCCGATCACCACCACGCGCTGACCGGGCTGGATGTATCGTTTTGCATACGCGGGCGCACCGGCTACATCCAGGGCCATCATCGCCAGTTCGCGCGGCAGATCTTCTGGAAGTTTTGTCCACAGGCTGGTTTCGAACAGGATGGCGTAACCATCCACTTCAACCTGCCCGAGCAAAGGGTTGACTGTTTTAACGCGCTCGATTCTCAACGGAGTCAACGCGAGGGATACCATGGTGACAATCGAATCCCGGGGATGCAGATCAACTTTCAGGGCAGGGCCAACAAAATCAACGGATCCCAGCAAAACTCCGCCGGAGCCGGTGAGCGGGTCCTGAAATTTTCCCTGCCGTTCCACAATGTCCATCAGTGTGGCTGTAAATCGTTCCTCATCCTCTTCGGCCTCCTGCCACAGGCGCGTGAAACTCGTGGAGGTAATATGCAGAGCCTCGACGCGGATCCCGATCTCATTATCGAGAGGCGGCGATTGATTATCCAAACGCCGGGCTGCTTTTGGCAGTGCGTTCAGAGGCTCGATCACACGGTGGGCGCCAAACCGATTACCCGATTTCATGATTGCTCTCGCGGCTTAATATGAAGAATTCTGCGGGCTTCATCCGGTGCAGCTGCAACGCGGCCAAGTTCTTTGGCGAGGCGCACGGCACGTGCCACAAGGGGCGCATTGCCTTCGCTGAGTACGCCGCGCGAATAATAGATATTGTCTTCCAATCCAACTCGAACGTTGCCTCCGAGCAGGATGGCTGTAGTGGCAAGCGGCAGTTGCGCCGCGCCGATTCCGCTGGCGGTCCAGGTACTTCCCTGTGGAATGCTCTCGACCATGTGCAACAAATTTTTGATCGTGCCCGCCGCGCCGCCCGGCACGCCCAGCACGAAGTTGAAATGCAGCGGCTCGCCAAGCAGACCCTCCTTGAGCAGGCGCATCGCCGCGGGGATCATGCCCGAATCAAAGACTTCGATTTCAGGGCGGATGCCGCGAGTCTGCATGGCTTTTGCAAATGTCCGCACCATTGGCATGTCGTTGTAAAAAACCTCCTCGCCGAAGTTGACTGTGCCGGTCGTCAGGCTGGCCATCTCCGGTTGGAGGTCAAGCGGCTGTAACCTTTCCTCGGCGGTCATGCCGACCGCGCCACCGGTGGAAACCTGAATGATAATCTCCGGCACACGGGCGCGCACCGCTTCGATGATTTTGCGATAGTCTTCGGCGTTTTGTGTGGGGGAGCCATTTGCGTCGCGCGCGTGCAAGTGAACCATGGCCGCGCCTGCTTCGTAGGCGGCGCGCGCTTCAACCGCGATTTCCTGCGGGGTGAGGGGCAAATACGGGGTATTCTCGCGGGTCAGTTCTGCGCCGACCAGCGCGGCGGTGATGATGACAGGTTCCGGCATTAATTCTTTCTCCGTTGTTTTTCGAGTGGCACCACACAGGTGCCTTCGGCACGGGCAATCAGCTCTGGAATGTCCAACACATCCGCGGCGGAATCGTTCTCCGCTGTGGGAGCGGGTTTGATGATGCGATGCACGGTAAAACGCATTTGCCGCGAGGTGCGGCCTGCGCCGGTCAGTTCGGCAGTCACTTCGAGAAAATCCCCCGCGTGGACGGGCGCAAGAAATTCCACGTTCTGATAGGCGCGGAACAAACCTTCGTCGCCATCGTTGCGGATGCAGAGTTCCGTGGCCGCGTCGCCGAACAATGCCATCAGCCGCGCGCCATCCACAAGTCCGCCCGCGTAGTGAACATCGTGTTCCGAAATTCGCAAATGTAATTTAACGGCGAGAAGAGGTTGTTCGCTCATGAGATGCAAATCACCTTTTCCTGTTTCAGGATTTCGATTTCGTCAGGGGAAAGTTCCAGCTCCTGCTCGAGGATTTCACGCGTCTGTTCGCCCAGTTTGGGAGGCGGCGCGCTGATGCAGGCCGGTGTTTTGGACAATTTGGCTACCGGGCCAACCATCTTGACGGGAGAACCGTCCGCCCGCTTCGCTTCCTGGACCATTTGGCGGGCTGTCGCTTGCGGGTGACTCAACGCGGATGGGATGTCGTTGATCGGGCCGATGGGGATTCCCAGTTTGCTGAGGGATGTAATCCACTCGGAAGTGGTTTGGGTGAGAAACACTGCCTGTAGCAACGGGATCAACTCGCGGCGGTGTGTGACGCGTCCCGGGTTGGTTTGGAAGCGTTCATCGTTCCACAAGTCCGGTCGATTCGCCGCGTCACATAAAATCTGATATTGACGGTCGTTGCCGATTCCGAGAGCCAGATATCCATCGAATGTTTGAAAGACTTCATAGGGGACGATATTGGCGTGGGCGTTGCCGTAGCGTTGCGGCGGCTTTTCAGAGACGAGATAATTTTGCCCGACGTTGGCAAGCCAGCCAAGCTGCGAATCAAAAAGGGCGACATCAATGAATTGGCCTTCGCCGGTTTTTTCGCGATGATGCAGCGCGGCCAGGATGGCATGGCTGGCATACATGCCCGCAGTGATATCCACAATGGCAACACCCACTTTGTACGGTGGTCCTTGGACCGGCCCGGTAATGGACATTAATCCGCCTTCAGCCTGGATGATGAAGTCATAGCCAGCCAGCGATCGATACGGGCCGTTCTGCCCGTAACCGGTGATACTGCAATAAATGAGGCCGGGGTTGGTTTTGGAGAGCGTTTCGTAATCGAGGCCGAACCTGGCCATGCCGCCGACTTTGAAATTTTCCACCAGGATGTCGGCTTTTTCCGCGAGGCGGCGCGCAACGTCGCGGCCCCTGGGATGCTTGAGATCGAGCGTGAGACTGCGTTTGTTGCGATTGACACTCAGGTAATACGCGCTTTCGCCGTCGAGCCAGGGCGGACCCCACTGGCGCGTGTCGTCACCGTCGAGGCTTTCGATCTTAATAACATCAGCCCCGAAGTCGGCGAGGAGCATGGTGCAATATGGTCCTGCCAACACGCGGGAAAAATCTATGATGCGAATGCCTGAAAGCGCGGAATTGGACATGGTATCTATTGTCTTATGAGTGCCAGACTTTTTCATCATAGGCAGGGAGTTCACAGCGGAGCGGGCTGTCGGTGCGATATCCGAGCGCGTACCCAGCCTGCATCAGTTGGTGAATTTCACTGGTGCCTTCGTAAATGACCGCGCCGCGGCTGTTGCGGAGGTAGCGTTCCACATCGTACTCGTCGCTGTAGCCGTACGCGCCGTGGATCTGGATGGCCTCGTTGGCGGCTTCGAAGGACGCGTCGGTGGCGAACCATTTGAGCAGGGAGGTTTCCTTTGTGTTGCGGATACCCTGATTTTTCATCCAGCCGACTTTGAGGGTCATCAAGCGGCCATATTCGTAGTCGCGAACCATGCGCGCGATTTTTTGCTGGACGAGCTGATGCTTGCCGATTTCCTTGCCGAAAGTCTGGCGCGAGTGGGCGTAATTGACGCTCGCATCCAGTGCGGCTCGAATTAAACCCACCGCGCCCGAGCCGACCGTGTATCGTCCATTATCAAGGCAGGACATGGCGATCTTGAATCCTTCGCCTTCCTCGCCAAGTCGGTTTTCGACCGGGACGCGCACATCCTGGCAGTTGACCCAGCCAGTGGAACCGGCGCGCACGCCGAGTTTTCCATGAATGTCACCGCGCGAGACGCCGGGCCAGCCTGTTTCCACAATGAAGGCGGAGAGTTGGTCGTGCGGGTCGGGGCGTTCGGGATTGGTGCGCGCCACCCACAAAATATGATGAGCCTTTGATGCAAGCGAGATCCACATTTTTTCGCCGTTCAAAATATAGTGATCACCGTCGCGGCGGGCGGTGGAGGACATGTTCGCCACATCACTGCCGACGCCGGGTTCGGTCAGGCCGAACATGGCATATTTCTCGCCTTTGGCTTGCGGCACGAGATATTTCTGCTTTTGTTCCTCCGTGCCCCATTGGAGCAGAGCCATGCTGTTCAATCCCATGTGCACGGACATGACCACACGCAGGGATGTATCCATGTATTCGAGTTCCTCGCAGACGAGGCCAAGGGTGATGTAGTCGAATCCCTGCCCGCCATATTTCTCCGGGATGCAGATGCCGAGGATGCCAAGCTCACCCATGCGCGGCAGGATGCTGGGGTGCATGGTCTGGGTTCGGTCCGCCTCCTTGATGATGGGGGCAACTTCCTTTTGGCAAAAATCGCGCACGAGTTTGGCGGCTTGCAGATGCTCTTCGGATAGATCGAAATTCATGATGATTCTCCTTGAAGACTTATGATGAAGGTTTACCGGGAAAATATCCCAGCGCGATGGATATCTGACTGGTTATGTTAACCAGAGCGGGAATGATCTCTTCGGCGAGGCGCTTGTGCGTGATCCTCAGCGTGGCGCCGGTGACATTGGCGGCGGCAACTGTCCGCCCGGAAAGATCGCGGATCGGCGCGGAAACCGCGCGCAGACCCGAGGCGAGTTCCTCGTCATCTATTGCGTATCCCCGTTTGCGAATCGCCTGCAATTCAGTGAGCAATGATTTTTTGGTTGTCAATGTTTTTGGGGTGTAGGCGTTCAATTCATGTGTGGCAAGCAGGTGGTTCAATTCGTTGGCGGGCAGATCGGCAAGCAGGACTTTTCCGAGAGCCGTGCAATGTGCGGGCAGGCTGGAACCGACTCCCAACACCACGCCAACGATCGTTTGATTGCGGACGCGGTCCACATAAATGGTGCGGAAGCCATCCAGCGCGGCAAGGCTGACCGTTTCGCCAAGTTCCTGCGAAAGTTTCTCCAAATAGGGACGGGCAATCTGGCGAAGTTCGAGTGTGCTGATGGCAGTGAAACCCAACTGCAAAACCTTCAAGCCGGGACGATACTGGCGCGTGGTCTGATCCTGTTCGAGGTATCCCGCGGATTCCAGGGTGGATAACACTCGATAGGCCGTGCTTTTATTGAGTTGAAGAAGGTCGGAGATTTTGGAAAGGGAAAGGAATGGATGTTCAGCAGAAAAAAGCGACAAAATTTCAAGCCCGCGTGCCAGGGCTTCAATGTTGTACTTTGATTTTGGAGGGAATTTATTTGGTTTCATTCAGTAAAACCAAGTATCTTTAGGTAAAACCATTCTATCACAAAAAATGAAATGGCACGAGTGACTCGCGGGGCTGAAAGGCAAATTGATTTTGATGCCGCGCACATCTTTGCCGTGCCGACATGGGCACACTTGCCTTCAAGCACCTGATGGATGTGCGATGATGAGCCATCGAAAAGATGCCTGATCGCGGTATGATCGAATTAAGATGCAATATAAATTGAGTAAGGGCACACTATACGATCGAATTTGGCGGATGGTGTATTGGAGCAGAAAAAAAGATCAGGTTTGCATTGCACACGTGCGACTAATATCTGATTTACCTGCAAAACCACATCTTGATTAGACAACTTAACAGAGATACAATTGTCCCGATTTTTGAACAGGTAAAAATGCCCATCTATAAATTCCTTATTCATGACAAAACCAACCACCCGCGAAACGGAGGCTATTTAAAAGATGCCCACGCGCTTGGGTTCCAGCACCTGCGAAGCATTAGTGTGCAGGACCTCTACTTCATAGAGTGCCAATTGTCGCAAGAAGAATTGCAACAATTGGCACTCAAGCTTTTAACGGATCCGGTGACTCAAACTGCTGAGTGGACAGAATTGCCCGCGCCTCTTTCCTCGACCAAACCTGATTCGGCGATTCTGGAAATTTCTCTCCGCCCCGGCGTCACTGACCCCGTCGCTGCAGAAATCGTCCGCGCCGCGCATGAAATGGGACTTACAAGAGTTCACCGTGCTGCCACAGGGCAAAGATTTGAAGTGGAAGGTTTAAGCAATGCACAGCTTGAATTGCTTGCAAAACAACTGCTGGCCAATAATGTCATTCAACATTGGAAAATCGGAAGTATGGAGCCATCCTTCCCGGAAGAAGTTGAATCCAGTGGGGCCGTTGAAACCATCCCCATCCGCAATCTCAATGACGATGAATTGCTTGTTCTTTCCAAACAACGCCGCGCCGCACTGGACTTGACGGAGATGCAAGCCATAAGCGGATATTGTCAAAAAGAAAACCGTGATTTGACTGACGTGGAATTTGAAACCATTGCTCAAACGTGGAGTGAGCACTGCGTTCATAAGACGTTTAAAGCGAAAATTGATATTCGAGACTCGGATTCCGAAGATCAAATATCGAGTATCGATTCCCTTATCAAGACCTGCCTCAAATCCGCCACGGACAAAATCAACGCCCCGTGGGTGCGTTCCGCTTTCGTGGACAACGCCGGCATCGTGGATTTTGACGATGAATTTGAAGCATCATTTAAAGTGGAGACACACAATCATCCATCCGCCATCGAACCGTTTGGCGGAGCAAACACAGGTGTGGGCGGAGTCATACGCGATGTGTTGGGCGTCTCCGCCAAACCGATAGCCAATACGGATGTCCTGTGTTTTGGTTCGCAAAATCTTGATCCAAATTCTTTGCCGGAGGGTGTCTTGCATCCGCGCCGCATTCAATCGGGTGTGGTCGCAGGTGTGCAGGATTACGGCAACAAGATTGGCATTCCAACAGTGAATGGCGCGATCTTATATGACGAAGGTTATACGGCCAATCCGCTTGTCTTTTGCGGATGTGTCGGTATCGCGCCCAAAGGAAAGCATCGCAAGAATCCGCAAGTCGGAGACCGTGTCATAGTGCTGGGCGGCCGCACAGGGCGTGATGGCTTGCGCGGCGCAACTTTCTCCTCCATGACCA
>DATIUT010000260.1:0-3815 GCA_035466615.1 Anaerolineales bacterium
AAATCGCACACCGAATTCGGAGCATGCCGCACAGTGGCAGGAGAGGAAAGCACCGGTGCGGAGATTGTACCTCAAGTGTTCGGCGCGGTGGGAGCTACAGGGGCACTGAGACTGGTTCTCATTATCGACGAGACATCACTCTCCGGGAAGATGCTATCCGTTTCTCTATTGGCAATGGCGCACGCGTATTGGCGAACATCAACAATTTGACTCTGGCTTTGTTCCGACAAACTGGGTTCCAGAACGCCGCTCAAGCCAGACGGTATTTCTCTGCACATCTTTCTGAAGCTTTTTCTCTTCTTTTCACCCCCTTTTCCTGACTTTGCTACAGCCATGACCTGAGCCTGGAGGAGATTTGACGAAGGTCATATCCTGTGGGATAATTTGCCAATCAAAAGCAGTGAGGAGAACGAGTAGATTTGCCAAGACCGTCAGCGAGTGTGGAAGAGGTGAGAGCCACATCGGGCAGGCAAATTGAAAATCATCTCGGAGCCGCGAGCTGAAATTGAAGTAAGCAAGCCGAAATTGTTCTTCGTTATCAGAACAGGATGATGTTAGTCGTCCAATGAGCGCCTTGTCATTGACAGGGAATCAGAGTGGTACCACGGGAATTTCTCTCGTCTCTGTTTGAGATGAGAGTTTTTGTTTTAAATCTGTCATTGCGAGCCCCGAAGCGACGAAGCAATCCCGTTGCAGTGGGAGACTGTTTCGTTGCTGTGCTCCTCGCAGTGATACCAAGAATTTGGAGGCAGAATGTTCAAACCTGTATCACCCAAACTCAACGTGACTTCGATGGAAGAGAACGTGCTGAAATTCTGGAAGCAGGCGGAGATCTTCAAGAAGACCGTTGACCAACGCAAAGGCGGACCCGAGTACGTGTTCTATGAGGGACCACCGACTGCAAACGGCAAGCCCGGCGTGCATCATGTGTTGGCGCGCGCATTCAAGGACATGTTCCCGCGCTATAAGATCATGCGTGGATACCATGTCTCGCGTCGCGGCGGCTGGGATACGCATGGTCTGCCCGTTGAGATAGCCGTTGAGAAACAACTTGGCTTTAATAATAAACAGCAGATCGAAGAGTACGGCATCGATAAGTTCAACGAGTTGTGTAAAAAGTCGGTCTTTACTTATATTCAGGATTGGGAAAGGCTGACCGAACGCATCGCGTTCTGGGTTGATCTGGAAGACGCGTATGTGACCTACACCAACGACTACATCGAGTCGGTATGGTGGATCTTGAAAAGTTTCTGGGATAAGGACCTTCTTTACAAGGGCTATAAGGTTGTGCCATATTGCCCGCGTTGCGGCACGCCTCTTTCCGACCATGAAGTTGCCCTCGGTTACGACGAAGCGATCGACCCCTCGGTCTTTGTCCGCATGCCGCTGGTGGATAAACCCGATACCTCATTACTGGTGTGGACGACAACACCCTGGACGTTGCCCGGCAACGTGGCTGTGGTCGCACATCCCGACGTGGAGTATGTGACGGTCGAACGCGACAACAATGGCACTACAGAAAAACTCATCCTTGCCAAAGCCCTGGTACAAAAAGTGTTCGGGGAAGAATCGGTCAAAGTCGTTGACACGTTCAAGGGCAAAAAACTCAATGGATTGAAATATCATCCTCTCTATACCTTTATGCCCGTGGACAAGCCTGCTTACATGGTCGTGATGGGTGATTACGTTACGACCGAAGATGGTACGGGACTCGTGCACACGGCTCCTGCTTTTGGTCAGGAAGACATGGAAACAGGCAGGAAGTATGATCTGCCTGTGTTGATGACTGTTCTGCCGGATGGCACGTTCATGTCCGAGATCACGCCGTGGCGCGGAGTGTTCGTCAAAGATGCCGACCCGCACATTATCGAGGATCTGCACGCACGCGGACTTTTACTGAAATCGGAAAAGTACACGCACACCTACCCGTTCTGCTGGCGTTGCGATACTCCGTTGCTGTATTACGCACGCGAGTCATGGTACATCCGCACAAGCGTGTTCCGCGACAAACTGGTCGGGTTGAATAACACCATCAATTGGGTTCCTGACCACATCCGCACAGGCCGCTTCGGCAACTGGCTGGAAAACAACATCGACTGGTCGTTGAGCCGCGAGCGCTATTGGGGCACCCCGCTCCCCATCTGGGAGTGTGGGAAATGCAAACACCGCGAAGGCGTTGGCTCGGTGGCTGAACTTTCTGAGAAGGCCGGCAGGGACCTCAGCGAACTCGATTTGCATCGCCCTTATGTGGACAATGTCCATTGGGACTGTGCCAAGTGCGGCAGTCAAATGACGCGCGTCCCTGATCTCATCGACGTGTGGTTCGACTCGGGTTCGATGCCCATCGCGCAGTGGCATTATCCGTTCGAGAACAAAGAGAAATTCGAGGAGCAGTTCCCTGCCGATTACATCTGTGAAGCCGTTGACCAGACGCGCGGCTGGTTCTACTCGCTCCATGCCATCAGCACATTGCTGTTCGACCAGGTGTCGTTCAAGAACGTGATCTGCCTCGGCCTCATCCTTGACAAGGATGGGTTCAAAATGTCGAAGAGCAAAGGCAACATCATCGCCCCGTGGGATGTGCTTTCGGTCCACGGTGCAGACGCATTCCGCTGGTACCTTTACACGGCAACGCCGCCGGGACAGGAGCGCCGCTTCTCTTCCGAACTGGTGGGCGAGGTCATCCGCAACTTCACGCTCACGTTGTGGAACGTCTACTCTTTCTTCGTGACTTATGCGAATCTCGATAAACCCACCGTCACCACCATGCCGATAGCAACCAGCGACCTCGACCGCTGGCTGTTATCCGAACTCAATGTGCTTGTCCGTGACGTGACGGAGGCATACGAAAATTATGATGTGACGAATGCGACACGCCCGATCGAGGTGTTTGTGGAGAAGCTGTCTACGTGGTATCTGCGACGCTCGCGCCGCCGTTTCTGGAAATCGGAATCGGACTCTGACAAACAGGCTGCCTACTCGACCCTGTACACGGCTCTTGTCACAATCTCGAAACTGCTTGCCCCTTCCATGCCGTTCCTCGCCGACGAGTTGTACCAGAACCTTGTCCGCTCGGTGGATGACACTGCGGCAGAGTCTGTCCATCTGGCTGAATGGCCCAGGGTCCTTCCTGAGATGATCGATGAGTCACTCAATGCCGACATGAACCTCGTGATGAAACTCGTCTCGCTCGGACATTCCGCCCGCCAGAAGGCGAATCGCAAAGTCCGCCAGCCGCTGGCAGAAGTGGCGTTCTCGCTTGGGAATGCCAACGAACGCAAAGCGGTCGAGACCTATGCCGATCTGTTCACCGATGAGTTGAATGTCAAGCATGTTCGTTTGTTGGATTCTTCGACAGAGGCTGTGTCGCATACGATCAAGCCATTGCCCAAGCAATTGGGACAGAAATATGGCAATAAATTCCCCGCGTTGCAACAGGCGATCCTTGCAATGAATGCTGAAAAGGCCGCTCGCACATTGCTCGGAGGCAAACCGTTGAAAGTAAAAGCCAACGGTGAGACCTTTGAAATCACGCCTGAAGAGGTGGAAGTGAAAGCGCAGGCGAGGGAAGGTTTCGCAGTTGCAGAAGAAGGCGCATATGTCGCCGCGCTTGTCACAGAGTTGACTCCCGAATTGGTGCAGGAAGGTTTGGCGCGTGAATTTGTCCGCCGCGTACAGGACCTCCGCAAGAGCGCTGAACTGGATGTGGCTGATCGAATAGAATTGTTCGTTGAGGCGTCAGCAGGCTTGAGGTCGGCGATTGAAGCGCACAAGGAGTACATCACCGCGGAGACGCTGACGTCCAGTCTCGTGTT
>DATIUT010000261.1:0-17347 GCA_035466615.1 Anaerolineales bacterium
ATCCAATGCGACGTATCTGCGATGAAAGCGACTGGGGTCATAGGCAGGGCAGTTTCTCCAAGGGTCAGGTCTGTGTTGATCAGGCTCCCACTGAAGGGAGCACGCAGTTCGTAGTATTCGATGGCGGCTTCAGCAGCAGCCACATGGGCATTGACGGCTTCGAGGCGGGCTTCGGCAGTGGCGAGGATCTCCGAATCGAGATTGGAGTCACCGATCCGCGCCTGCAATTCTCGGGCAGACTCAAGATTGGAAATCGCGCCCAGCAAAGCAGCAATCTCTTCATCAAGGGATTTTTCATTTTCCGCAAGTACGGTTTTCAAGTCGGCGTATGCCTCAGCCAGGGATTCTTTTTCAGCATCAAAATCTTCCTGCGCGTCACGGCGGTCACGGTCATCTTCATTCAGGTAAAGCACTTCATCCAACTTTTGGAGGGCATCGCGGTAATCCGCCTCGGCAATGACATAGTCTTCGATACTCAACTCGAGATCGGTGGCTTCGTCTCTTTTACCGAGATTCCAGCCATTGGCTTCGCTCTCATAAACTTTCTGGGCAGTGAGCAACGCATGCTCGGATTGAGACGAAGTCAACAGGGCATTGCGATGGATGGAATCAAGTGCCTGCTGTGCCAGCGTCTGTTCAAGTTTTGCAGCGGCAAGCTCCGCCTGTACGGATTCAATCCCGACCAGACGGGCAATAACATCGCCTTCTACAACCTGTTCGCCAGACTGGACAAGAATCTCTTTCACCACTCCGCCCTGTGGGAAGGCCAGTTCGGCGGTTCGTTCAGGGAGCAATGTCCCTTCAGCGATGACGGTTGTTGGAACAGTTTCATTTACGGCGGGTTCAGCGATTGGCGCGACAGTGCCATTCCCATTACAGGCAGTGATGAGGAAAGCAATCAGAATTATGCTGGGGTGGAACGTTCTTTTCATAGTGAACTCCTTTGTTTCATTCATATGCCAGTACTTCGGTGACGGTGAGTCTCGCCGCCCTTAATGCAGGGAACAGGCTGGCTGTTACTGAAATGATGATGACGAGCGCTGCCCAGATGAGAATCCCGCCTAGGGATGTTGTGGCAGTCATCGGGTAGTCCATGAACGACAAGCCAACAGTTCGGGCAAGATAGCTGCTGATGGGCAGGGAAAGTCCGATCGCCAGAATCCAGCTCATCATCCCAATCAACAAACCTTCGATGATGACGATGCGCGAGATGATCCTGCTGGATGCTCCGAAGGCCCGCATGACTCCGATCTCACGGACACGCTCCATGACGTTCAGGCTCATTGTGCCCATCAAGCCCAAGCCACCTACTGTTGCAAGCAGGACGGTCATGATCATCAACAGTGTGACAACAATGGCGAAAGCCGCGTCAATTTCTTCGCGCTCTTCACTGACGAGAAAATTGGAGAGCACTTCGATATCGGCACGGTCGAAACGCTTCTCGACTGCGCTGGTAATTGCCTGCTGCTCGACGGTTGATTCTGCGCTGAGAGTCAGGATGACAGCATTAGCGCGGTTCGGTTCGTGGATGTGGCGGGCATAGGCGGAATAGTCCATGATCGTGAAGTAACCAATGGATGAGTTGCCGAGCATGTTCATCACGCCAACGATGGTGTAGGTCTGTTCGAGACCTTCGATCTTGACGTTCATCGGACCACCAAGATGCAGAGTGGGCTCGTTGGCAAGCAAGCCAGGGCTGACGATAATCGTGTTGGTATCACCTGGTCGCAGACGACGCCCTTCGATGACAGGCGGGTCAAGCAACGGTGTACCTGCAGGAGGAGCGAGCAGGTAGAGATTGTCGCTCTCCGAGCCGTCGGGGCGAACGTAACGCGCAACGGCAAAGCCCCAGGCCTCGGCATTGGTCACACCCGGCACGGCTTCGGCTTCGTTGACCAGGCGTTCAACAGGGAGTTGATCGTCCACGATGATCCATGCATCGTAGCGCCAGAAGCCGAACATTTCGCCCAGTGCATGGTCAAGCGAGTCGCGCAGGTTGACAATCGCCATAAAGACCGCACCTGCAAAGGTCAATGTAACGAGGGAGAGGATCAGCCGACCGCGTTTGCGGAAGGGATTGCGCAGTGCGAGCAGGGTGTCGCGGGTAAAAGTTTGAACGCGGTTCAGGAATCGATCAAGCACACCTGCACCGCCCCATACCTGACTGATGCCATATTCGCTGAGCACGCGCGCGGGGGCAACGTTCGTCCCGTTCAGGATGGTCGGTCCAGCAGCAATGAGCGGAACAAGCAACCCAACTCCAAGTTGGAAGAGCAGGGCTTGCAGGGTGAACCGTATCTCGGGCGGGTTGAAGTTGATCTGTTCGGCAGCGAATGTCGCCAGCGCGTCTGCGCCAAGAATGCTGAGCGGGATGGCAATGAGGCAGGCGATGAGACCCAGGATGATAACCATGCTGAAATACAAGCCGACGATCTGCCATGAACGCGCTCCGATGGCTTTCATGATGGCGATCTGTTTTTCCTGTTGGGCGATCAATGCCGAGATGACATTGATAACCAGCAAAACGCTGAGCATCATGGAAAGTACTGCCACCAACCCGAGCAGGATCATCATTGTGCTAATGATGAAATTAAGCGGGTGTTCACCAGGTGTGGGCAGTGTCTTGCGATAGACGGGGAACCCAATCCCTTCGATGCGGTCGGCGGCTTTGTTCATCACGGTACGGATCTGGATCGGGTCCTTGGCGTTGACGTAAAGTTCATTGTAGCCTTCGAGTTCGCCCATCCAGCGCAGGGTGGACATATCCACATAGCCGTAGATCCAGCCTTCGATGATGGGCGGGATGCGGTAGAGGTCATGCACACGTCCCGTAACTGTGAGATGGAACTGGCGTCCATCGGGGGTTTTGACTAGAATCTGGTCGCCAGGTTTCGCCCCAATGTAGGTCATTGAGGCGCGCTCCATCAGGACCTGTCCTTTTTCAGGAGGATAGATCCCATCTTGTTCGCGGACGAGGAACAAACGCTGATCGTTGTAATCGTGCAGGGCATACAGGGTCAGGTCGCGCCAGGTCTCACCTTTACCGTCAAGCGAGATGCGCAAAAGCAGATAACGTCTACCCTCAGCTTCGTCCACGCCGCGCATGTTGCGAATGCCTTCGACAAAATCTTCATCGAGCATCGGTTCGGTTTGGAGGATGGCGTCAGCGGGTTGCATGGCTGCATATTGGGCATTGAGCGATTCAAGCAGCGCGATCTGCGACATGCCGATCAAACCGATGGCGAAGACTCCCACCGCAATGGATAGGATGATCAGCACCGTGCGGGAACGGTTGATCCACAGGTCTCGGTAGACTTTAATCCAGCGGGTCATGATTTGGACCTCGTGGCTTGTTTACCGCCATGCCCGTTCACATCACCCACGATCAATCCATCCGCGATATGAAGTTGACGACTGGCACGTCGGGCAAGGTCGGAATCGTGTGTGACGACGAGGATGGTTTTGCCAAGGCTGGCGAGACGCTCGAACAACGAGAAAACAGCTTCAGCGGTCTTCGAGTCGAGATTACCCGTAGGTTCGTCCGCGGCAAGGATGGGCGGATCTGTTGCGAGGGCTCGGGCAATGGCAACGCGTTGCTGTTGTCCGCCTGAGAGTTTGGCAGGGAGTTTATTCGCCTGCTCTTCGATCTCCATCAAGCTCAGCAATTCGCGGGCGCGGGCGCGCCGCTCAGTGAAGGCAGGCGTGTTGCAAAAATCCATCGGCAACATGACATTCTCTAATGCGGTTAGGGTGGGAAGCAACTGGAAGAATTGAAAGACCACACCAATGGTGCGTCCGCGCCAGATGGCGAGTTGGTTTTCACCAAGTCGCTCCACTTGCTCGCCACCGACGAGTATCTCGCCTTCGGTGGGACGATCCAAGCCTGTGATCATATTGATGAGCGTGGTCTTGCCGCTTCCAGACTTGCCGATGATCGCCACATACTCGCCTTCGTTCACGTGTAGTTCAATACCCTTCAGCGCGAGGAACATGCCTGCGTCGGTTTTGTAGGCTTTGGTGACTCTGTTGAGATCAATAAGAGGAGATGTATCAAGGTTGGTCATGTAGTTACTTCCACAAGCACAGATTGGACGCACGGTTTAGATTCATGGTTCATTACCTTTCCTTTTTCCTCACCGAAGTTATATTTTCAAGATTTCAACAATCCCACGTCCCCCATCCACGCGGACGAAATCTCCCGTTTTCAGCAGCATGGTGGCATTGCCACAGCCCACCACCGCCGGGATACCCATCTCACGCGCAACGATCGCAGCATGTGAAAGCGGCGCGCCCACATCGGTGACAATCGCGGCGAGACGCGGGAAGAGCGGCGTCCAGCCGACGTTGGTGGTCACTGTGACTAAAATCTCGCCGGATTGAACCTGGTTTCCATCCTCCGCATGATCTATGCGACGGACGATACCCTCCACGCAACCTGCCGCACCTGCAAAACCCTTGATGACATTTCCTGTTTTGCCCGTGGGTTTTCGAGAATCGAAAAAGTCACTGCGGCGGTTCGGGTCTGCCGCCCATTGGAACGGGTCAAATTTTCCAATGATGATCGAGGGATACGGCGGCAGCGCCGAATATTTTCCATACATCTCACGCCGCACAGGGATATGCGTGACCGATGATCGATCACCACGAAGTACATCTGTCATTTCAGCCAGTGACAGGAAAAAGATGCCATCCCCCAATTCCGTGACGTCTCCCGCGTGCAACATAAATTGACGGACCAGGCGTGCCACCCGCGTCATTTCTGACCGGACCGCCTCACGGTTTCGAGCCGCGGCGGCGACGATCATTAATTTCTGGTGGAATTTTTTCGCTTCCCGCGCGTGCCCAGTCTGGAACCGTTCCCAGGCATTCTCGAATTCCACGCGTTGATTTGCCAACAATCCTTCCACGTCCGTGGGCGATTGGGCAAAACTCGCCAATTGATGGTCAAGCCAATTCTGATCCTCTTCATTGCCGGCGATGAACAATTCCACTTCGTGGGGGCCGCGGTGCCCGTATCTTTTCAGGAAATCATCCCGACTCATTTTCCCATTTACCACCTGTGCCAGTCCTACAGCTGGGCCGAGGCTTTCGAGATCAGCGGAAGCACCGGAAAGATTAGACATGATCGTGTTCGCATCGGCTTCTCCTGCCAGTTCGATCAAGCCCAGCCGCAATTTGGTGGCCGGGTCCGCCAGTGCCATGGTCACACTACGCAGCATCCGGCAGGTTTGAAAAACTTTTGGTTGGATCCTTTCCTGCCAGAGGGCCAACAGGCTTGACCTGTCTTTGCATGACTGGATTGTTTTGCGAATATCATCACACCATTGCGGTGTTGTTGCAGAAATTCCGGAATCTTTTGGGAGCTTTGGCTCGATTGATATTGAGCCTTTAGCATTCCCGGCAACACAGTCCAAATCACTGTTACGGGCGAAAATGGGATTATCGGAACATCTAATTCGGCCGGCAAAGAACCCACCATGTCCCCCTGCATTTCCCTGCGGACATCTTTTCCTAAAGCTTGATACAGGGAAGCGAGTAGACTCAGGTTTAGATAGGGGCGTCCACAAATATTCCCACAGAATGGATAATGCCCCGGCAACTTGATCGGATTGGCATCGTAGTGATAAATCCGCCAAAGTGACCAGGTGCTGGGCGTCATCACATCTGGCACGGCTTCGCTGACGTTGACGCTTGACCAGAGAAATTCACCGGATAGGCTGTCGTTCCATTCGCCTGTGACCGAGTTGTAACCGAATTCTGGAAACTTTCTCGACATATGGTCACCTTTTTACCTGTCAATGTAAAAACACATCATCCTATCGCTTTTCCAAATTTGAAGTGAAAGATGCGAATTGGCTTGAATAAGCGAAAGAGGGGAGCCAGCCAGCGATAGGGAGTTATCCGCGGCTCGGGCTGGTCAAAGAAACCCCACTGACCAAGCAGGTGGATACTGTTATCACCCCAGCTTTCTATTGACTTGCCACTCCAGAATCCCCAATGCTGGGTGTAGCGGTCCATTTCCCGAGTAAGCATGACTCGCGCCACCTTATTCGCATCGAACATTCGGATCTTTGTGATCTGGTCGAAGTTGTAGCCTATCTTCTTCATAAGTACCACGGCCTTTTCGTCCTTCATGATCGCATCTGGACGTTGTGATTCCATCGCCCGGTTATAGAGCGGGATGAGCAATGTTTCAGCCACACTGGACAAGTCCGGTGAGAATAAATCCGACACGGTTCAACCATCCTTTCGGAAACGCGGAAGAAACATGGGCACCCAACTACAATACTCCTGCCACTGCTCACCAAACTCTGCCGAGAGAACTGTTTCTTCGCGACGGGCACGGACGAACATCAACGGAGCGAAACAAGTGAAGTACACGGTCGTCCAGGTGGCGTAAATCAACAGGCTCCCCACCGCTGCAAGGATCAGCCCCGCGTACATCGGGTGGCGCACGATGGCGTATGGTCCGCTTGTGATGAGTTGGTGTCCCTTAAACAATTGCGCCCCGAAACCAGTTGAGACGAAATAGTTTTTTCCAAGAGTCCGCCGTGCCCACAAGAGAAAGAGCATGCCAGGGAAGTACAGTAATGCACCCACGATCAACATCGTGATTTGCATGGAAGGGGAGAATGTCAGGGGCAATGGTTTCCAACCCCAATAGGCAATGCCGAAGAAAAACAGGGACGAGGCGAGATAAAACCACCAGGAATGGAGCCAGCTACCGCTGAGTCCAACCGTGCGTCCAGTTTGTTGTCGGGTGCCGCGCCAGACTCCATATAGGACAACTCCCAGAGCAGCATATGCCAGTAATCCCCCCAGCCACTGAATGATCGTTTCGAAAAGTTGAACATCCATTTCATTCCTCCCTGAATTGGATGAAGTATACCTTCTGGTAAATTGACAGGATCGTGGTTTTCATCGTCAACTCCTTTGTTGGTCTTTGAGAGTTGAGCGCTGACCATACTGCGCAGCCGCCATGCAGGCGGCATGACGATTATTCTCCTGCTTTGATGTGGTCAACCCCCTGTTGGAACAATGTCACGATGTGTGGATCAACGATACTGTAATAAACCTCCTTGCCATCCCGCCGCGCTTGCACGATGTGCAGTTGACGAAGTCCGCGCATGTGATGTGAGATCGCCGACTCGGTCACGCCAACCAGTTTCGCTAGCTCAGTGACATTCTTTTCATCCCTCACCAAAGTCGACATGATACGCACACGGCTTGTGTCACTAAATGCCCTAAAGAGCTCTGCTACGCGGGCGGCAGTATGTTCATCTAAAACAGACAAAGTCATGCAAGTTACTCCAATAATGAAACAAATGAGCATATATTCATTTGTTTCATTATACAACCAATCTAACCTTAATTCAAGCATCAATTTTTATTCGGGTGTGGTTTAAAGTTTCGGAAAGGGGAGTACGATAGGAGGGAGGAAAACGATGTGCCCGGCGAGGTACATATCTGGTATACGGGTAATTAATTTAGACCCCAAGTTCGCGTTACTGCATAAATCAACGCTGGACACAAAGCTCATCTCCTCATGCCTTCAAGGCATGGGGAGTTTTGTTAAAACAAGGATTGATGCACCCATACCATATCAATGAGCCGAATCCATCAAATTCATCCCATTACAATCCTTACCTCATGTAGATGCCCATCATCCACCAGCGGAATCAGTTTATCGGGCAACGAATTTCCATCCAATATAGCATCTCGGATTCCCCGGTTGACGTTATACGGATTCTCCACATTGATCCTATAATGCGTTGCTCCAAAGCGATAGTCCACTTTGAATCCTGTCCAATGACCGGGGATGCACGGGTTGATATTAAGTGCATTTCCAACCTTGGTGATACCCAAAATGGCTTCGAGTCCCAATCGATACATCCAGCCGGATGAGCCGGTGTACCACGTCCAGCCGCCGCGACCAGTGTGTGGTGGGACGCCGTAAATGTCAGCGGAGATCACGTATGGCTCCACCTTATAAGTTTCCGCTTTCTCTGGCGTATCTACATGGTTGACAGGGTTCAGCATATTGAACAACTCCATGGCAAGATCTCCCTGCCCAAGTTTGGCAAATGCCCACGCAGACCAGATGGCGGCATGGGTGTATTGTCCGCCGTTCTCGCGCACACCGGGTAAATACCCTTTGATATAACCCGGGTCACGCGCAGACTTGTCAAAGGGTGGAGTGAACAACAGGATCATTTTTTCATTTGGCTTCACCAACATTCGGTTGACAGTTTCCATGGCTTGCTCTGCCCGCATGGGATCCGCCGCGCCTGATAAAACCGCCCATGACTGCGCGATCGAGTCGATCTGACATTCTTTATTGTCGCGTGAGCCCAAACGTGAACCATCATCATAAAAAGCACGCAAATACCACTCGCCATCCCAGGCATGGGTTTCCAGTGCCTGAGCCAACTTCTCTGCCTGCTGAAGATAAGGTGCCGGGTCATCAGACTTCAACGCTGCCAGCGGTGCGAAACGCTTGAGCGTGGCATACAGGAACCAGCCGAGCCAGATGCTTTCACCGCGTCCATTCATGCCAACGCGATTCATGCCATCGTTCCAGTCGCCGCCGCCCATCAATGGCAGATCATGTTCACCTGATGTTGTCCCTTTTTCCAACGCGCGCCGACAGTGTTCATACAACGAAAAATTCTTGTCTCCGATCCCAAACTGAGTGTAATGCTCCATCTCATTGGGCTTGAGCGCTTCGCCGATCAGAAAAGGAATGTTCTCATGCAAAATGGATTCATCGCCGGCCACAGAAACATATTCGGCAGTGACGTACGGCAGCCAGAGCAGGTCATCTGAAAAACGTGTGCGCACTCCCCGACCCGCTGGCGGATTCCACCAATGCAGCACATCGCCCGCTTCAAATTGATGCCGCGCTGCTTCCAGGATTTGTGCGCGTGCAATATCAGGACGGGTTTGCAGAAGCGCCATTGCATCTTGAAGCTGGTCGCGAAAACCGAACGCCCCACTCGATTGATACAGCGCGGTGCGCCCCCACATTCGGCAGGTCAACGTCTGATACAACATCCAACGATTGAGCATCAGATCCATACCGGGATCAGGAGTTTCAACCGTGATGGTATCCAGGATCTCATCCCATTGATGTTGGACGGACTGCCAGACCGCCTCTACCTCCGCCGATGACTGAATCTGCCCGATCAGGTTCAGGCTTTCATCCCGGCTTTTCCCTTCCCCGATCAAGAAAAAGACTTCCTCCGTCTCGCCCGGCGCAAGGTCAACATGTAATTGGATGACGGCGCACGGGTCGAGCCCGGCGTTGACTGCGCTTTCCAACCCGATGCGCTTGAGCGCGGCTGGAGAATGCATACTTCCCATGCGTCCTAAAAACTCGGTGCGGTCAGCTGTTACACCATGTGGCTTTTTATTGGACGCCAGAAATGCCACACGTTCACCGAACTCGCTGTTGAAGCGATTGGACGCGAGCAAGGCATTTTTATCGGAGTCAAATTCCGGCATGACATAAGCTTGCTGCGTATCGCGGGTTGTACCAAGCACCCATTCAGCATAATAAGTGACGGTGACACGACGTGGAAAGTCTCCCAGATTCCGCAAACGCAGGTGCGCAATTTTGACCGGCGCATCTGGCGCGGCGAATAGCCGCAGTTTTTGATTCAAGCCATGACTCTGGCTCTCAAAGATGGAATAGCCCGCGCCATGTCGAATCAAATGCGTTGTATCCGCACCGGCAGGCATGGGCGTAGGTGACCAGACCTGCCCGGTCTCTTCATCGCGCAGGTAGATCGCTTCGCTCGGCATATCGGTAACCGGGTCGTTGCGCCAGGGAGTCAGCCGGTTCTCGCCGCTGTTCTCTGCCCAGGTACTGCCCAAGCCCGATTCAGAAACCAGAAAACCAAACTGTGGGTTGGCGATCACATTGATCCACGGATGCGGTGTATGCTGTCCTGATCTCAGATGGATGATGTATTCCTTGCCGTCCTGACTGAAGCCACCAAGACCGTTGTCCATTTTTAGAGCAGTTGGCAGTGGAAGTGAATCTGTCGAAACAGGATCAATTGTCGGTGAGTGTGAAGCGGTGAACTGCGGCAGGCGGGCCCGTTGTGAATTTAATCGCTGGGCATGTTCGGCAAGCGTCCCGTTCTTTTCATCCAAAATGACACCTGCCACTGTTTCAAATAGAATCTTGTCAGCTTGTCCAAGTTGGTCGGTGTGCAGGACGAAAATCCCATCGCGTTGGTTCAGCAAAGAATCGACTCCCATGCGCTGGATGCGGCGTTGGATGGTGTTGTGTAGTTTGAGGATGTAACCGGTATCCTGATCATTGAGGATAACGAGGTTGATGGTGACGTGACGACTGCGCCAATAAATAAAAGCTTGCAGGGCTTCACGCAGGAGCGGCGTTTCACCATCGCAGATACGCACCAGCAAGATCGGGAAATCGCCAGAGATGCCGAATGCCCACAAACCAGATTGTCCTTTTTCATTTTGTGCCAGAATGTGCGGCGCAGCACGTAACGTCCCGACGGGATAAAGCAGCGCGGATAAGATGCGCTGGGTATTTTCGACGGCGTAGGCGTTTAGCCCGAGTTCGAGCAGTTCACGTTCGCAGTGGGCACGCGCCTCGTTGAAAGCACGATAGACGGATTGCCCGGTTCTGTAGCGGGATAATTTTTCCAACGCCTCGGCGCGGGAGGCGGCTGCCAGAGTGATAAATGTGACCCTGGTTTTTGCGTGCGGCAACAAATTGATTTCCTGTGCCAATGACATGACCGGGTCAAGTGTTCCACCTGTGGTGCCTGTGAGGCGGCTATTTGGGTTTTGAACTGCCTGCGGTGAATGCATTGTCTGCGACCTGCCCAGGAATTTGGCGCGGTCGCTTTCGTGGTGTCCGGTCACTTTGCGCCCGGCTTCGATGATGAGCGCATGGATCAATACAACTGGCTTTTCATCCGCAGAGCGCGGACGGCGTTTGAATAACAGCGCATTTTCTTTGGGAAGATATTCGCTTTCAATGAATAACTTGTTAAATGCGGGATGTCGCCTATCGGCTGCCTGCGTGGAAAGGACCACCTCGCCATAGCTGGTCAATTTCAATTTCCGTGGATGATCGGTATCGTTCAGGATGTTCACCCGCCGAAGTTCCACCCCATCTGTGCTGATGGTGATACCAGTGCGCATGGATATGCCATGATCAGATCGCTGGAACTCAACCTTATGCGGATAAAACATGACTTCCTGATGGTCTGGCACACATCTTGAAGGTTGGCAGGTGACAGACCAGAGCGCACCGCTCTCACGGTCCTGTACATAGATCCACGTACCCCACGCATCCAACGTCGGGTCGGCATGCCAGCGTGTCAATGCGAATTCGCGCCACTGACTGAATCCGCCGCCCGCATTGGTGATCAGCAAACTCGCATCTCCCTGTGCAAGGACATGCACCTGCGGAATGGCGCTGTCCACTGGATTACGCCAGGGTCTGCTGTTGACAACACGCACGGCCTCATTGGGTAAGTTCGCCGGTTCTTCCGGGTGCGGATATTCGATAGGCGGGCTTTGCGGTATCTTCTCCTGAAGAAGCAGTTCCACGCTCTTGATATGCTCATCCGCATGGAAACGCCGCACAATGACATCATCCAAAAGGTAATTACTCGCCGCCATCAGGATCATGCCTTGATGATGCGCCATATAGGATTGCACGATCGCCTGAGTCTGATACTCGGGCAGACGCGTTTTGGTGTAATCGAGCGCTTCATAAAAACCAAATCGTCCGAGCATATTCAACTGCTCCAGATGAGCCATGTTCTCCAGTACTTGATGAGGTTGAAGTGAAAGTCCCATCAACGAGGCGTACGGAGTGACGACCAAATCTTCATGCAGTTCGCGTTTGTAGCCCAACTCCGGCACACCAAAGGCGCGGTACTGGTAGTTCAAATTAAGATCGAAAGCATAGTAACCCGATTCCGAAATGCCCCAGGGAATCTGCTGTTCCTGCCCGTAACTTATCTGTGCATCAAGCGCGGCGTAACAACTATCCGATAGGAATGTACCGGCGTAATTTCTGATAAACAAGGTCGGCATAAGATATTCGAACATGGTTCCGCTCCATGAGAGCAGAACCTGTTTACCGTTCACCACCGTCACCGGACGTCCCAAATGCTGCCAGTGGCTTTGCGGCACATCGCCTTTTGCGATCGCAACCAGGCTGGCAATGCGAGCTTCAGATGCCAGCAGGTCGTAATAACTTGGGTCAAGCTGTTCAGTGGTGGCGTTGTACCCAATATGAAAAACCTGACGACGTTCATGAAACAAAAAGCGAAAATCCATGTCAGATACAGCGGTTTCTGCCAGCCCAGCCAGTTCCTGAAATCCAATGATCAAAGGCGATACCCGCAAGTGCGCCGTTGATAGATCGTCGCTTAATTTTTCACACCACTCAAGTGCGGCTTTATCCTGTACCTGCGACTTGAATTCATCCAGCGAACTTTTGATATGCTCATAGACCGCCCCTGCCTCACCCAATCCGGGTAGTTCAATGGGCAGATTATTACGAAAATTCTGCCATGCAGACGTTCTAACGATGTCACCCAACTCAGGCGGCACATCCGGACGGTTCAGCCACGGGGCGAACAGATCCAAACTGCGCTGCATGTCCTGCAGGTGATGCTGCATTAGATCAAGATAAAGCTGAAGATCGCTCAGTGATTCAGGATTGAGATTGAGATGACTCTTGAGCAGGTCCATCAAACGATGCGAGACTCTTTCCCAGCCTTCGCCTGACAGCCAGTCGAGAGTCATTTTCCACGCAGGCGGCTGGTCTTGGGCGGCTCTAACGCGTTCGTAAATACTGGTCAGTTCTTCTTCAAATGATTCGATGGAAGGATGTGGGTTGTTCTTCTCAAGAGTTTCCAGCACTTCTGCCAGAATATCCATGATGGCAAGTAAACCCTGCCAGCGTTTGCCATCCAGCAAAGGCTCATTTGTCATCCTTAGACAAGCCTGCCTGAGAGTGATCAAACAGGCGGCCAGGTTGCCGCTATCCACCGTCGAAATGTAACGAGGCGGGAGCGCAGTTAGTGTTTGTGAGTCGTACCAATTCAGTAAGTGCCCACGGTAATGTTCCAGCTTGTCCATAGTCTCAAAGGTCGAACGCAAACGTAATGCCAGCTCAACCAACCCCATATAACCCAGATCATAAGCTGACAAAGTGGACACCAGGAACATGCCGATGTTGGTCGGTGTGGTGTAGTGCGCCACACTTCCACGCGGCGACTCTTGAAAGTGATCAGGTGGAAGCCAGTGGTCATTGGGTCCGGCAAACTGTTCGAAAAATGCCCAGGTACGCCGCGCGAGCCGAAGAACTTTCCTGCGCTCTGGTTCCGAGAGCGGAGTGATGATATGCGTGGCGGGCTTGCTGATCACATAAGCGATCCAAGGTGCGCTCAGCCACAAAATCAACAAAGGCACTGCAACCCATAATACGCGCGGGTTAAGCATGGCAACAGTTACTGCCAATGCTGCGCTCAAAAACAAAGACAGTGCCATCTCGCGCAAGATCTCGAACTTTGGGCTCGACCCAAACAAGCGGGCTGCTTTCGCCGCAGTCGTCCATTGAAGCAGGTTCCTGCGGGCAATCAGCAGCCGAGTCAGTGTTGTAAAGATCGCACCCAGCATAAGCAGTGCTTCGTATGGCAGGAAGATAATATAGAGCGCCCACCGTGTGAGCGGGAGCTGGGTCGGTTTGATAATTTGTTTGACGGTCAATTTACTCTGAATAGTATATCGAACGCGCTGGACCGTTTCCTCCATAATGGGCAAAGCAGAAGGCAGGAAGACAAGCAAGGTCCACACCAGAGGCGAGCCGGGCAGGAACAACCAGCCTGCAACCAGAAGTACCAGCAACATGGGCGGCAACAGACTGCGGCGCAGATTATCGAAAATCTTCCAGATATTGATAACAGACAACCGATTCCGTACCAGCCCGTTTTCATTTTTTACGATTGGGAAGAGCCAAGGCAGTAACTGCCAGTCACCGCGAATCCAACGGCGCAGACGTTGGGCATAAACCACATAACGCCATGGATGTTCCTCGTATAACACGATGTCTGTGACTAGTGCCGCGCGTCCATGGATGCCTTCAAACAGGTCATGGCTGAGCAAAGTGTTCTGACGCACCTGGCCAGCCAGACTATGTTCAAAGGCTGCGACATCATAGATCCCCTTGCCGACATAACTGCCTTCACCAAACAGATCTTGATACACATCGGATATGGCAAAGGAGTACAGGTCGAATCCGGGGGTGCCTGCAAATATCTGCGAAAAGATGGAACGGTTCGCGCTGGTCGGTTTGATCGCTACACGCGGTTGAAGTACGGTATATCCGGCGATCACAGAGCGCCCATCTGCTGAAAACTCGGCATGGTTAAGTGGATGCGCCAGGGTGGCGATCAATTGATTGGCGCTGCCCTGCGGCAGGGAGGTATCTGCATCGAGTGTGATCACATATTTTATGTGCGGCAGAATGCTTTTATCCCCCACCCAGGTCGAGTAATGTGCCTGGGGAGTACGCCGCTCAATCCTCACTTCTCTGGACATCACTCGTTTATCCGCAAGGAGAATCGCATGGTCTTTTTCACCAAGATTCAACAGCAGACGGTTAAAGTCTGCCAGTTTGCCGCGTTTGCGCTCCCAGCCCATCCAAACCCCTTCGGATGGATTCCACTGGCGATGCCGGTGGAATAAATAAAAAGGTGTTGTTGCATACTTCTGATTTAGGTTCTCAATGCCAGTGGTTGCCAGGGCAAGCAATGGTTCATCCTCTGGCATGTTCTCCGTCTTCGCATCGCTGAAATCGGTCAGCAAAGCATACGTCAACTGCGGGTCTGGGTTGGACAGGTAATACAGTTCCAATTCCTGCAAGAGATGGTTAAGTTCCGCCGTGCTGTCCAATATGGTTGGAATCACCACCATCGTACGGTTATCGGGCGGGATGCCTTCTGAAAAATCCATACGCGGCAAACTTTGCGGCGCGATGCGGTGGGTTACATTCCAGTTCACAAAATAAATGGCAAGCTCCAACGCCAGTCCAAGCCCAAGCACACCAGTGGTGACAAGTTGGGCGGTTGAGCCGCCCGAAAGGATCACATAGAGGATCAGCCCAAGAACAAACAACACAGAAAGAAATGCGATACTTCCAAGATATGTAAGGGTGGGAAACGCAAGCAGCGCGCGGCGCATACGGACCCCGAATTCCAACCGGTAGCCGATGCTTTTTTCAAGCCTGGCACGACCTTTATCGATGAGATAAAAACCAATATGCGATTCGCGGGGGGATGCATGCTCGTCCACAACACGGGCAAATTCAATCGCAGCAAGTGCGACATCCTCTTCGCTGAAGGTTGAGTGGCGCGCCAGATCTTCAATGGCATTACGATAACTATTACGGGTTTTGAAATCCATGCCTGCATAGATCTGCGCCGGGTCGTTACGCAAGATCCTTTCCACCCGACTGGTCTGCTCAAAGAAATCCTTCCAGTCTGTAGAGGCAAGCAGGCGTAGACTAATAAAGCAACTGGCAACAATGGTTTCATTTGCTGGCGCAAGGGATGCTGACTCGTTCGCGATCTGCAACATACCTTGTGGTGTGTCCATCCCCGTCAGTTCAGCGGCGGCATAAAGAAGCTGCTCGAGAATACCAATCCGCAGCATGATCGGCAACGCCCATAGTTCACCGATCGTCAATGGCATGACCTGCTGATAATTCAGAATAAATGCAGCAGTTTGAGTCAGATCGATCTGACTCTGGGTATAATCGATCCATTCACGTGCCAGTGCAAAGATCCGCGTATATCCTAACAGGCTGGTGCCATCCAGTTTTGGTAACTGGTTTAGAAAGCTTTCCGGCAGGTCCTCTTTAATTTGGCGAAAGGTTTTTTTGATGACGTAAAAATTATCGAGCATCCACTCACCTGCATGGGAAACCGGCAGATCATCTGCCGGTGCAATCTTGAATAGTGCATTGGCATTGCCCAACGCCTGCTCCCAGGTATTTAGGTGTTCCAATAGATCGGATTTTTTAGAATTAAATATTTCCAGGGTGTCCCATGCGGGGATCGATACTACACCCACGCTGTGAGTTTTCGCCAATCGATGTGCGAATTCCCTCAGCCGGATGTCTGCATCGGAATTGTTCGGTGCGGTTGAAGTAATCTGCGATGAAATTTGCATAGATTTAATACTCTATGCGTTTAGAGATGGATAGATCCGGTGAGATCGGCTCTTGTTTGAAGGGCAGATCCTGTACGATCAAAAGCGGAGCTTTGCCGTACAGAATGAAATGGTTGACCATGCTGCCATACGGCCATTGATGATTCCCCGAATAGCCATGCGCGTTGAATGTGACGATATCGATCTGCTCCTGTTCCTCGAGCTGATGCAACGCGACAGTTGCATTCTCACTGGTGATGAGATGTGTTCGAACATCAATGTCTTTCAGATAGGAGCGCGACTTCAAGTGTTCGAGATAATGCGCAGCTTCTTCACGGTTTCGTTCGATAACGCGATTGGCAAGATCAATATCTTCAGGAGCCGGGGGCATTTGACGCGCCATCTCCGGAGTTTTCACCACGTGCACAAGATGTACCTGAGACTTATGAAAATGCGCCAATTGCATGATGACCGGCAAAACATTCTCCGCCCGTTGGGACCCGTCCAACGGGACCAGGATGTGCTTGTAAAGTGGGGCTGTTGATAATTTATCAGAGTGGGTTCCAAATTGATGCGCCCGGACGATCAGCACCGAGGTCTGCGCGATCAGGATGATCTTTTGTGTAATGCTGCTGATACCCCATTGCGTCAGTCCGCTCCGCCCATGACTGCTCAGAACGATCAGTTTCATTCCCTGTTGCCGGGCATATTCCGCAATGCCTTCTGCTACCAACCCTTCCAATACAAGTGCATTTGTTCGAATACTGGTCTCTTGAAAGATCGCCTTTATCTTTTCCAAATAGAGGGCGGACCTTGTCTTATTAATCTGCCAATTAAGCAGGTCAAATAACTGGGCTGACGTGACTGTCTGATTTTTTTCCAACATACGGAGCAGAGTGACTTCTGCATTGAAAGGGCCGGCAATGGCAACAACATGCGGCAAAACACAGTCAGCCATTTGAGAACCGTCCAATGGGACAAGAATAGTATCGAACATGGTTTATCCTTTACACTAGACAAAAACCTGATGGAACAAGTGATTAATAATCTCTCGTTTTTAAAGAACTGTGAGGTATTACCGATTTTTTCAAGGCAGATTCTCCCGATCACGCACTTCCTTTGAGAATCCCGTCCT
>DATIUT010000262.1:0-7345 GCA_035466615.1 Anaerolineales bacterium
ACTGCAGTTGTGACTGTGGTTGTCAGCCTTGCGCCGCAAATTCTTTTTGCCTGGGCAAGCGAAGCAGTGCTGAAATTATTCTAGTCAATTGTGTCATTGCGAAGGCATTAGCTCGAAGCAATCTCATTGAATCAAAAACGAGACCGCGGTTCATCCGCGGTCTCGTTTTTGATTGTCGTTATCTTCATGATGGAGAATTTGAATTTGATTTGGTTGTACGGGCTTTCTTCACGTTAAGTTGATCAAAGTTGCAGAGGGATGAGACCTGCCTGGACCAAATCAACCTTGGTCCTTTATCCCTGTTCCGGATACAGGCAAACCTGTCCCTTTCCCACTCTTTTTGCATTATACAGGGCCTTGTCTGCATGGCTAAGGAGTTCATTCAATGATTTTGTCGGATCGTCATGTTTGCCTGACATACAGGCAACGCCGATGCTCGGCGATAATTCGATGACGCCCTGTTTACTGCTGATGGCATATTCCTTGATCGCCTGGGAAATCCGCTCTGCAACCCGCACGCCATTTTTCGGTTGCGTCTCGGGCAAAAGGATGACAAATTCATCTCCGCCGTAGCGACCTGCGATCTCGCTTGAACGCAACGTGGACCGGATGACGTTGGCGACCGAGTTCAAAGCCTTGTCTCCAGCCGCGTGCCCATGCTGGTCGTTGATCTGTTTGAAATGATCCATATCCAGCATCAGTGCGCACAGCGGATGCCCGTAGCGCAACGACCGTTTCCATTCCTGTTCTGCAAGGTTCAGGAAATGCCGCCGGTTGAACAGGTTGGTCAACGGGTCGCGGGTGGCGAGGTCCTCCAGAATGGCATGAATGCGTTTGTGTTCGTCGAGTTCGATCTGGAGTTTTTCCTTTTGCAGGCGGTGGATCTCGGCATCGCGTTCCGCTGTCTCGATCTGGTGTGAAACGCGCAACGCGGCAAGCTGTCTGAGCGCCTCCTCTCCGGCTGTGCTTTCCCTCAACTCCTGGAATTTTTTGTAATGTTCCAATGCCTGGTCGAACCCGCCTCGCCTTTCAAATATCTCGGAGAGATATTGGTGGCAACGCGCCTGTTCGTTGCGCATTTCCATTTGCTTTGATGATTCGAGGGCTTTGAACAATGCCTGTTCAGCATGTTCCAGGTCATTTTGCTTGAGGTATACCTGCCCCAGGACAATGAAAATGTACACTAAACTGATGTCACGGCCATATTTGTCAAAAAGTAATATTGCATCGTGCAGGCTTGACAGTGCCTGTTCATAATCGCCCATGGCGGCGAGCGTCTCCCCAATAGTGGCAGAGATATTGATCTGATCCTTTTTTAGTCCGCCGTCCTTTGCCAGTTGCAGGCTTCTTTGTGCCATTTCCAGCGCGGGCGCATATTGTTTCGCCTCCATTAGTGTATATGCCCAATTGTTCAGAATGCGCGATTGTCCTTCGATGCTTCCCATTTTTTCGAAGATGTCATACGCCTCCTGATACATTTGAAGGGTTCGTGCCGGGTCTTTGTATGTGCTTGCCACCAGGTCCAGACACCATGCTTCCATTTCCGTCAGTCCGGCCTCACGCGCCATTTTCAGGGACTTCAATCCAAACTCCAGTGAAGCCGGATAGTCACCTGAATAGTAATGCGACCATCCAAGTACATACCAGGCATTGACCAGGATTTTGGAATGGGGCTTTTCATTGACATATGACAGGGCTTCCAGCGCATAAGAAAGGGACATGCCCAGATTACCTGCCTCGCCATCCAAAAAGGACTGCGTAACCAGGCTGGCGGCGATGCCGGGTTTATACTGTCCATCCACGCCGGAGGATTTGGACAGTTCCAATGTTTCCTGACTGACGAAATGGGCTTTTTCCGGGTCACAAATGCGAAGTTGCCATGCCAGGCTGTTCATCAGGTCGATCTTCTCCCGAATGGAAACTGCCTTTGTGATCTTTTCTTCCAGTTTTTGCACGGTCTGTGTTGTTTGTCCGATACCCAATCTTGGACCTCTTACTCTGGTAAAGCATATTTTACATTATGACCGGGTTTCGGGCGATGTGACTTTCAGGGGAGACTGCCGCGCAATGGCGGCAGGCCTCGCGCGTGTTAAAATTGACACATGCTCAAAGCCCTTATCTTCGATTTCGATGGACTCATCCTCGACACAGAAACCCCCGAGGTGGATGTGTGGACTGAAATCTATGCCGAACATGGATTTGATTTCCCGTTTAACGACTGGGTGCAAACTGTGGGCGGATACGGTATCTCAAACTTCGACGCGGCGGAACATCTCTCGCTTCTCTCTCAGAGACGGCTGGATCCTGCCTCGATGCGCGCCCGCCACCGCCTGGGCAGTGACGCGTTGACACATACCCGACCGGTGATGCCTGGTGTGCTGGACTACATCCACGAAGCGAAACGAATCGGACTCAAGCTCGCGATCGCGTCCAGTTCCCAGCATGTCTGGGTGGATGGACATACAAAACGGCTTGGCATCTTCGATTATTTCGACAAGGTCATCTGTTCGGATGATGTGGGTGCTGGCAGGACCAAGCCGAACCCGGACCTGTTTCTAACGGCGCTGAATCAGTTACAGGTCCAGAAGAATGAAGCGGTCGTCTTTGAGGATTCTCCGAACGGGGTGAAGGCGGCGAATCGGGCGGGCATCTTCGTTGTGGCTGTTCCAAATCTGCTTACATCGAAATTGAGGATCGAAGGCGCCGACCTGACTTTGAAGTCCCTCTCAGATTTACCTTTATCATTGTTGATGAGTAAAGTAAAATAAGTGAGAATCGCCCGGAGGAACAATGTCAACTCAAAATTTAAAATGGCAGACTCTGACTGCAAAATATGCATTTCCCGAAACATGGCGCAGTGTGTGGCAGATTGCGAACTCGGTGATCCCGTTCGTCACCCTTTGGTACTTTGCCTACCGCAGTCTTGAAGTTGGGTACTGGCTGACGCTTTTACTGGTCGTTCCTGCATCGGGGTTCATGGTACGCATGTTCATCATCTTTCACGATTGCTGTCACGCCTCGTTTTTCAAGAGCATGAAAGCGAACGACAGGCTTGGGCTGGTTCTTGGTGTGCTGGTGCTTACGCCCTTCTATGAATGGCGGCACTCTCATGCCATCCACCATTCGTCGGCGGGCGACCTTGATCGCCGCGGCGTTGGTGATGTGTATACGATGACGGTGGAGGAGTATCTTGTGGCTCCCTGGTATCGGAAGTTTGGGTATCGCATCATGCGCAATCCGGCGTTGTTGTTCACAATCAACTCATTTCTTGTGTTCACCTTGTTCCACCGTTTTTGGGGAGCGGAGGCGGGCAGACGTGAGAAGAGCAGTGTGGTCTGGACCAACCTTGCGCTGTTTGGGTTGATCGGATGGATCATTTTTGAGACAGGCTGGAAGGCATTCCTATTGGTCGAAATCCCAATCCTTTTAATCACTTGTTCGGCGGGTGTATGGCTGTTCTATGTGCAACACAATTTTGAACCGTCCTATTGGGAGCGCCACCCCAATTGGGAGTTCTTCCGCGCGGGGATGGAAGGCAGTTCGTTCTATAAACTGCCCAAAATTCTGCAGTGGTTTACCGGTAATATCGGTTTCCACCACATCCATCATCTGAGTCCGAAGATCCCCAACTACAAACTGGAGCAGTGCCACAACGAGAATCCGCAGTTTCAGATCGAACCGCTGACGATCCGTGGGAGTTTGAGGTCACTTTACTTCCGTTTGTGGGATGAGAAGGAGCGGATGCTGGTGGGGTGGAGCGCATTGAAGAAATACAAGCCGCAATCTGTGAAAGTGGATGTTTAGTTTGCGTTCAAAGTGGCTGGGACAATTTGAGTAGAATGAAAAGAGATCGGCAAAAGAGAGCCGGTCTCTTTTTTATACGCCGGAATGCGTCGTACCTTCGTTATTTTCATTCACTGTGCAAATTCTCAGCAATTGCCCATGCTCCTTTTACGAGCGGATATGATTGTGGACAATCATGCTTCAAGCCGGGTTTTCCGGCAATTAGGGAAAGACCGCGCCCTGCGTTTCTCCGTGGTTTGTCCTGGAATCGTAGTCAAGGTCATATTGACGGATGCGCATGAGCACCTCCTGAGCCTTTCCTTCCGCGGTCGTGCAGTCTGCACGGCGGATGGAATCGAGGAGCACTGGAATGTTCAAGATCACATTATCCACATGTCCCTTTTCATGATTTGCCAGCGACAGGATATATTTTCCCCATTTTTCGATCAATTCAGGAGGCGCATCATCGGTTGGAATCCAACGCGGCATCGTGACTTTAACTTCATGGGTCACGGTGACCGTCTGCAAATCACAAGTCTCCATTCCATACCCATCCCATGTCCATTCGATATGCCATACAGTGGCGGCGTCGCCTCGATACCCATCGGGTCCCGTCAAACCATAAAGATCGAGTTGATCGCGTAACTCCTCATCCGTTGAGCCGCTGATATCATAGTAAGTGACATCTGCGCTGGGAATATCAACAGATGTGACCGCAGTCGCCGCAGGCGTGGATGTTGCCGTGGAACTGGTCAGCGCATTGCAGGCGAGGGACAGAATCAAACCAAAAAGGAGGAGGGCGATACGATTCATGAACCTAATATTCAATCCACACTTACGGATACCGCTTCACCTTCCGTCGTTCTCTCCTTTAATTCCTTGTGCGGGGTGAAGAGGGTGGCTGCCAATGCAAGCCCGGCGGCGGCGAACGCAATGATGAAAACCAGGCTGATGGCATCCGCCACTGCAATACGCGCCCCCTCGTGGATGACGGTCTGGGCACCGGGCAAAGGATCAAGTAATCGCGAGACCAGTTCCGGGTCCAGCCCTGAAGCGGTCAGGTTCGAGGCGAGTCGCGCGCTCAACGCCGCGCCCATCACGCTCACACCGAGAGTTCCACCGATCGAACGGCTGAATTGTATGGTCGAAGTCGCGGTCCCGAGTTGTCGTCTTTCCACTGTGGTCTGCACCGCGATCAAGAATGGCGGGATGGAAAATCCCATGCCAATGCCCATCAGCGAAACGAAGACCATGAGCATGGCGCGGCTGGTGTTCACGTCCACGCGCGACATGAGGAACGCGCCGGTCGCGAGCAACGCTGTGCCTGTGATTGCCAGCCTGCGATACCCAACCTTCAACAACAACCGCGTGCCAATGATGCTTGCCGTGACCCAGCCCAACAACATGGGTGTGATGGTGATGCCTGCCTGTGTTGCGTTTGTGCCGAGAACCGATTGCACGAACAACGGAATGAACGAAACGCTTCCGAACATTGCCCAACCTGCGAGAACGCCATGCGATATGGATGTGGCAAATAACCTGTCGCGAAACAGCGGGATGGGCAGGATGGGATCCCCTGCGCGGCTTTCCACCCAGAGCAACAGGACGAATAACATGATGGATGCCGCCATCAGAATCCAGCCAGCGGATGTGCCGAACTCGACCAGACCGAGCAGGAGGGTGACGACACCTGCGGATAACACTGCCGCGCCTGCATAATCCACTGCGGGTCTTGCGTGACTTTGAACCTGATCCCGCCATGCGAAAGCGACCAACGCCGCCGCCAGAAACCCTGCAGGAATGTTGACGTAGAACACCCAATGCCATGAAAGTTGATCCACAAGAAAACCGCCCAACAGCGGACCGATGATGGACGAGACACCCCACACGCCGGAGAAGAAGCCCTGCATTTTGGCGCGTTGCTCGAGTGTGAACATTTCACCGATCAGGATGAACGCCAAAGGCATGATGCCGCCTGCGCCAAGCCCCTGCAATGCGCGGGCGAAGATGAGTTGTGTCATGCTGTTTGCCTGTCCGCACAGAGTGGAACCGGTCAGGAAAAGGATCATTGCAAGGACATACAGCTTGCGGCGGCCGTAAAGATCCGAGAGTTTTCCGTAAAGCGGAACGGTGGTTGTGGATGTGAGCATATACACGGAGAAGACCCACGAGTAATGCTCCAATCCGCCCAACTGCCCGACGATGGTGGGCATGGCAGTGGCAACAACAGTCGATTCCATGGAGGCAAGGAACAGGCTGAGCATGATTCCAATGGTGACGAGGATGATTCGGTTACGTGACATGAAATCCTTTCAGGGGGAAAGCAGGGTGAAATTATCCAATCATAATGCAAAACAAAAAGGGTTGGTGGAAGAACTGATTCAAAAACTCCCGCCGACCTTTCGAGTCAAGCGAGAGTTTCCAATCTGCGACCAATCTACGAATTTACCGATTCCCCATACAACTTACGATGCACCACACTCAACGCGCGGACTTGCTCCGCCGCATGATACGACGACCGCACCAGCGGGTTCGACTCCACCCATTGAAAGCCAATCTCTTTGCCGTAATCGCGCAGTTCAGCGAATTCCTCCATGGTGTAGTAACGCGAGATGGGCATGTGCTTCTTGCTCGGCTGTAGATATTGGCCGATGGTTAGAATATCCACACCCCAACTGCGCTGGTCGCGCATCACCGTTTTGACCTCGTCCATCGTCTCGCCAAGGCCGAGCATGATGCCCGATTTGGTCAACACTTCGGGGTCGAGTTTTTTGGCGTTGGACAAGGTTGCCGCGGCCCATTCGTAATTATCCTGCGGTTGGACGGTCTTGAACAAGCGCGGCACGGTCTCCACGTTGTGGTTCAAGATCTCAGGGCGTGCGTCCATCACGATCTTCAGCGCTTCAAGCGAGCCTTTGAAATCGGGGATCAATACTTCGATGGAACAACCCGGCAATAACTCGCGGATGCGGCGGATGACCATCGCAAAGATCGGCGCACCGCCATCGCGGCGTTCATCGCGGTTCACGGAGGTGATGACCGCATGTTTCAAGTTCATCGATTTCACGGCTTGCGCCACGCGTTCGGCTTCGCCCCAATCGAGCAATACCGGCTTGCCGTGTTTGATATCGCAAAAGGCGCAGGTGCGTGTGCAAACGTCACCGAGCATCAGGAAGGTGGCGGTGCCGCTGCCCCAGCATTCGCCGAGGTTCGGGCACATCGCTTCTTCGCAAACGGTGTGCAGTTCTTTCGAGCGCATCAACGATAAAACTTGTTCGTAGGTTTCGCCCGAGGGCGCACGCACCTTGATCCACTCGGGGCGGCGCAAGGGGCGGTGTTCTGTTTCAGGGGAGACTCGGTCTCTTGTAGGGGTAGCAGGCATAATTAAGTTTGAATCGCTTTCATCCAATTATTTTTTTCTAACTTTCAATCGTAAACCTTTGACTTCGACGACTTCCACCACGTCGCCCTTACTGATCTTTTCAGAATCCTGGACGGCTTCCGCGCTCCACAGTTCCGATTCCATCTGGACCTGACCAGTCGCTTCATGCCACATTTTGGC
>DATIUT010000263.1:0-8123 GCA_035466615.1 Anaerolineales bacterium
TAAGTTGGCAAAAGTCCGATTGCGTTGGCAGTCGGACTTTTTTTGTTTCGCCATTAATTAAGGGGTCCTGAATTGAAAAAGAAGTATAAAACGTCGATTTTATGCAGAATCGGCATAAATTAGTTGACTATTATGAAAAAACGTTATAGAATTGGTTCATGGAAAGCATAATGAGCACTGAACAGTTGGCCATGTTGGACGAAACCGACCGCAGGATCATCGATGCACTCCGCAAGGATGGGCGGGTAGCGTTTGCGCAAATCGCCGAGCAACTGGAGGTTTCTCCGGGCATGATCCGCCAGCGTTATAACCGGCTTGTGGAAGAAGGGTTTCTAAAAGTCGTTGCCATTACCAATCCACTGCGTATGGGCCTCAAGACCATGGCGATGATCGGCATTCGCGTGGATGGCGACAAAATGGTGCAGGTGGCTGAAAGAATTGCCGGATTCGACGAAGTGGTCTACCTTGTCATCGTCAGCGGGCGTTACGATATATTGGCCGAGGTCTTCTGCCATGACCATGCCGAACTACTGACTTTTATTACTGAAAAATTATCGCGCGTGGATGGTGTGCGAGAGACGGAATCTTTCATGCACCTTAAAATTGTGAAGGAAATTTATTTTTAGGACATTCTTCGCTTCGCGCGTGACTTTAGCCTGCCTCTGTCCGAATACGGTTTTCACGCTTTGGCTTTGTTACTCTAACTCGCATGGCGCGGGTTATAAAACTAAATGGAGAAAGGATTATGAAAGTACTGTTGGTGGGAGTTGGTGGGGTGGGTGAGGCGATCGCCGCGATTTCCAAGCCGCGTGCCTGGATGGAATTGATGGTGCTGGCAGATTACAATCTCGAACGTGCAAGAGAAGTCCAGAGAAAACTGGGGGATGATAAGCGTTTTCCCGTCGAGTTCGTTGATGCCGGCAGGCGGGAAATGATTGAGGAGCTTGCAAGGAAATATCAGGTTGACCTGATCATGAACTCGGTTGACCCCGTCTTCGACAAACAGATCTTCGATGCCGCATTCAATGTTGGCGTGAAATACATGGATATGGCAATGACTCTGTCTGAGCCGCATCCGACTGACCCGTTCAACAAATCGGGTGTCAGATTAGGTGATTACCAGTTCGATAAAGCAGGGGATTGGGAACAGAAAAATCTGTTGGCTCTTGTTGGTATTGGCGTGGAACCCGGCATGGTGGATGTGTTTGCCCGGTACGCGCAGGATCATCTTTTTGACGAGATCGAAGAAGTGGGCGTGCGCGATGGAGCCAACCTTGAGATCGAGGGTTATGAATTTGCGCCAAACTTCTCGATATGGACAACGATTGAGGAATGCTTGAATCCGCCTGTGATCTGGGAAAAAGATAAAGGCTGGTTCACAACCGAACCATTCTCTGAACCTGAAGTGTTCGAGTTCCCCGAAGGGATTGGCAGGATCGAGGTTGTCAACGTGGAACACGAAGAGGTTCTGCTTATGCCGCGTTGGATCAAGACCGAACGCGTTACGTTCAAGTACGGTCTCGGTGACCAGTTTATTGGGGTGTTGAAAACCCTGAAAATGCTAGGCCTCGATAACAAGGAAAAGATCAACGTCAAGGGCGTGCAGGTTGCGCCGCGTGATGTGGTCGCCGCGTGCCTGCCTGATCCCGCCCACCTTGGTGATAGGATGAGGGGAAAAACCTGCGCTGGCCTTTGGGTAAAGGGGATCAAGGACGGCAGACAACGTCAGGTTTATCTTTATCAGGTTGTTGATAATGAACAGTGCATGATGACCTGGGGATGTCAGGCGGTCGTCGCACAGACTGCTTTCAGCGCAGTCATTGCGATGGACCTGCTCGAGCACGGTCAGTGGAAGGGGGTCGGAGTGCTTGGTCCCGAGGCTTTCGAGTCGGAACCATTCATGGAAAAGATGGAGGAATACGGTTTCCCGTATGGCATCAAAGAGATGACCGCGGAGACAGTCGCTTAGGAACATTGGCGGACAATCGGAAAGATGGATTGTCCGCCAATGTTTTGTGGTGGTCAAAATGGGCGGTTATGACTAAAATATCCGCCCGGATTTAATCGGATAATCTCCGGGGCGGAGAACACTTTTCGGATGTGGCAGGCGTCGGTTCGGAAAGAAACGAAGCGTCAGGGCGCGGAATCTTTCGTGAAATCACTTCTTGTTGTCTGTTTCGGAAAAATCCAGTTGTTTTAAGTGCAGCGCGCCTGTATAATCAAATAAATTAAGACCCTGGAGGTTCCCGCAGCCTTTAGGGTTTGTATAAAATTATCTTGAAGGAGGTCGCCATGCCAAACGGTTATAACGGCAAGATTTTGCATGTTGATTTGACAAAGGGTGTTTTGACGGTGGAGGAGCCGAACGAGGCTTTTTATCGGAAGTATTTGGGCGGGAGTGCGATGGGTATGCATTACATTTTGCGCGATATGCCCCAAGGCGCCGACCCGCTTGGGTCTGAAAATGTCCTGACGTTGATGACTGGCGTGACGACCGGCGCGGCAATCTCGGGGCAGAGCCGGTTGAATGCCAACGCCAAGTCGCCGATCAGCGGCGGCATTGGAGATTCCCAGAGCGGCGGCTTCTTTCCGGCGGAGTTGAAATTTGCCGGTTTTGATGGCATTGTCGTCAAGGGCAAATCGCCGAAGCCGGTGTATCTTGCGATCATTGATGGTAAATGCGAGTTACGCGACGCGGCGCATTTGATGGGTAAAAAATCCGGGGAAGTGGACGACATCATCCACAAGGAAGTGGACCCGAAGGCTGAAATCCTGCAACACGGTATTGGCGCGGAGAACGGCGTACTGTTCTCGTCACTGGTTTCCATGTCCAATCGCCACAACGGACGCACAGGCATGGGTTTGGTGATGGCCTCAAAGAATCTCAAGGCTGTGGTTGTGCGTGGAACGAAGAAGGTGGGAGTCGCGAACCAGAAGTCGCTTACCGCATTGAACCGCATGGGTCCGAAAGCCCTTCCCGAAAACGGCGACATGGACGGCCTCGCGAAATTCGGCACGGCTGTTGTCGTGTTGTTCAATAACACGATTGGCACCCTGCCAACCCGTAACTATGGCGAAGGCCAGTTTGAAGGCTGTGAACCCATCAGCGGCGAAAAGATGGCTGAAACCGTCCTGAAGGAACGCGACACATGCTATGCCTGTGTGGTGAAATGCAAACGCGTCGTGGAGATCAAGGAAGGGGCGTATAAGGTTGACCCGCGTTACGGCGGCCCGGAATATGAAACGCTTGGCACATTCGGTTCATATTGCGGAATTGATGACCTTGCGGCAGTCTCCCTTGCGAATCAGATCTGCAACGAATACGCAGTGGATACGATTGCCTGCGGCGCAACGATCGCTTTTGCGATGGAGTGTTATGAAAAAGGCATCATCACGAAGGAGCAAACCGGCGGACTTGAACTCAGATTTGGGAACGCCGATGCGATGCTCAAGGCATTGAATGCCATCGTGAAGAACGAAGGCCCGCTTGGGAGGGTATTATCACAGGGTTCCGAACGCGCCGCGAAGGTGTGGGGCAACAGCGCCGATGAATGTCTCATCACGGTCAAGGGGGCGGAGGCTCCTGCGCACATGCCGCACGCCAAACGCTCACTTGGCCTCATCTACGCAGTCAACCCGTTTGGTGCGGATCATCAATCGTCCGAGCATGATCCGTATTATGAAGAGGGTATTGGCGATTTCAATCTTGATCGTCTTAAGCAGATTGGTCTTGGTTCACCTCAACCTGCCTACAGCCTCACCCCGGAAAAAGTCCGCTTTGCATATGAGACCGAGGTCTTCTATTCGATGCTGGATTCCGCGGAGCTTTGTCAATTCGTTTGGGGTCCCACCTGGACGCTCTACGACGGCAAACAAACCGCTGAAATGATCAACGCGGTCACCGGCTGGGATATGACCGTCGAGGAATTGATGGAAGTCGGTTATCGCCGCCTGAATCTCTTCCGGGTGTTCAATGCCCGCGAGGGATTGGGACGCAAGGATGACAGACTGCCCAAGAAATTCTTTAAAGAGTTGAAGGGAACCGGCCCGACAGCGGGCTTCGCTCTGACTCACGAAGAGGTTGATTCTGCCATCGATCAATATTACAAGCTGGCAGGCTGGACAAATGGCGGCGTGCCGACCCTCGAAACCTTGAAGAAACATGATATCGAATGGGCCGCGAAATATTTGCCGGCATAAAGATGTTGGATAATTTTGTATTTAGAAATTGAGAATCGGGAGTCGGGAACATTTTTCAAAGGACCGACTCCCGAATTTCGAATAACGAACATCGTGCATTCATGGTAAAAAATCTCGATTCAAGAAAGACTAACATGACCTCAAACCGACTCTATCACGACAACTTCCCGCACATGACCCCCGCCTATTCGCGCATCTTTAATTTCGTGGCGGACCGTGCGGAAGGCTCTTACATTTACACAGACGACGGACGCAAGTTCCTCGACTTCACCTGCGGCATCGGCGTGGCGAATACGGGTCATTGTCACCCGAAAGTCGTGGAGGCGATCCGTGCGCAGGCAGGGAACTTCATCCACGCACAGGCAAATATCATCATTCACAAGCCCATGCTGCAATTGATCGAAGAATTGCGGAAGATCACACCGCCTTCGATCGATTCGTATTACTTTGCAAATTCGGGTGCAGAGGCTTTGGAGAACGCGGTCAAGATCGCGCGTATTGCGACAGGCAGGCAAAATGTGGTCGTGTTTAGCGGCTCCTTCCACGGACGTTCCTCCGGCACGATGGCGTTGACCACCTCCAAGACCGTGTATCGAACGGGATTTGGACCCCTGCCATCCGGTGTGTTTGTTTCGCCGTTCCCCTACGCCTTCCGCCTGAAGATGACGGAGGCTGAAGCCTCGGAATACGCGCTCGAACAACTCGAATACCTGCTCGCGTCACAGACTGCCCCAAAGGAAACGGCGGCCATTTTGATCGAATCAGTTTTGGGCGAGGGAGGATACGTTGTTCCTCCGAAGTCGTTCATGAAAGGCTTGCGCGAGATCTGTGACCGTCACAAGATCATGCTTATCTTTGATGAAGTCCAATCGGGGTTTGGGCGCACGGGTAAATGGTTCGCATTCGAACATTTTGAAGTGGTGCCGGACATTATTACTGCGGCAAAGGGAATTGCCTCCGGCATGCCGCTTTCCGGCGTCTTTACCAGCACAGACATCATGCTGAAACTCGATGTCGGCTCCATCGGTGGCACATATGGCGGTAATGCGGTTGCCTGTGCCGCGGGAGTGGGAACCATCCGCGCGATGCGTGAGGAAAAAATGCTCGAAAATGCCGCTGAACGCGGCATCCAGTTGATGACGGGTTTGCGGAAATTCCAGGAGGAATATCCGCAGATCGGTGATGTGCGCGGCAAAGGGTTGATGATTGGAACCGAATTCGTGGTGGATGGACGTGCAGACAAAGCCAAGCAATTGGTCAAGGACGTGATCCATTCTGCGGAGGAGAAGGGATTACTGCTTCTCTCCTGTGGAACGTATGACAACACGCTCCGCTGGATTCCGCCGTTGAATGTTACATCCGAACAGATCAATGATGGCTTGCGGATTTTCGGCGAAACATTGAAGGGAACTATAAAGTAAACCTGTCGAAAGTCAAAGCTCAAAAATCTTTCCAACTTTGACTTTCGATCTTTAACCTCATAAAAAATCATGACCCAACCCATTGACCGCCCCAACCTTACGCAACTTCTCAAGAACGAAGAATCCCTCTTCCACAAAAAACATCCCAAATCCCACGAACTCTACCAGCGCGCACGCAAGTCACTGCATGGCGGTGTGCCGATGTTATGGATGATCCGCTGGGCGGGCTCATTTCCCGTTTTCGTCAAAAGCGCAAAGGGTGCGCGCTTCACCGATGTGGACGACAATTCCTATATTGACTTTTGTCTCGGCGATACCGGTGCAATGACCGGTCACTCGCCCGATGTAACGGTCAACGCCATCCAGGAGCAAAGTCAAAAAGGCATTACGCTCATGCTCCCGTATGAGGATGTCATATGGGTCGGCGAGGAACTGCAGCGTCGCTTTGGTCTTCCATACTGGCAGTTTGCCCTCACTGCCACCGACGCGAATCGTTTTGCCCTGCGCATGGCGCGGCTGATCACAGGTCGTTCCAAAGTCCTTGTTTTCAACTATTGCTATCACGGTTCGGTGGATGAAACCTTCATCACGCTCGATGAGGAGGGCACGCCGATGCCGCGCCCCAATAACATGGGGCCGCAGATTGATCCGCGCCTCACTACAAAGGTCATCGAATTCAACGACATCGCCGCACTCGAAACCGCGCTCTCTGCGCGCGATGTTGCGGTCGTCCTTGCGGAACCTGTGATGACCAACATCGGCATCATCCATCCTGATCCCGGCTACCACGATGCGCTTCGTGCGATAACTCGCAAATATGGGACACATCTCATCATTGACGAGACTCACACCATCTGCACAGGTCCCGGCGGATACACCGCTTCATTCGGGCTTCAGCCTGATTTCCTCACGATCGGCAAACCCATCGCTGGAGGCGTCCCCGCGGCGGTGTATGGATTCACCGAAGAAGTGTCACGGGTCTTTGCTGAAAAACTTGCCATTGACGACGCGGACGTGGGTGGCATCGGCGGGACACTGGCAGGCAACGCCCTATCCATCGCGGCGATGAAGGCCACATTACAAAACGTCCTCACCGATGAATTCTATGACAAGGCGATCCGCTTGCAGGAAAGATTCACTGAAGGTGTTGAGTCTGTTATCAGGGAGTTCAACCTGCCGTGGATCGTCAAGCGACTGGGTAACCGCTCCGAATACTGGTTTCGCCCGACCCCGCCCAAAAACGGAGGCGAAGCCCATGCTGCCATTGACCCCGAACTCGACCGCTACATGCACCTCTTTGCCTTGAATCGCGGTGTATTGATGACGCCCTTCCACAACATGGCTTTAATCTCACCCGAAACAACCCAATCCGACGTGGATTATCATACGAAGGTGTTTAGAGAAGCGGTACAATCTTTATTTGAATAGTCCGTCATTGCGAGCAAATGCTGGTGTTTTCACAACGAATACTCTTCACAATGACATGATGGAGAAAAAATGACAGAATACAAATCCAATATCTGGCGCGTGAATGTGCGCGAACAAACCCTGAATCTGGAGTCCGTTCCCGAATCGTGGAAACGTCTCGGCGGGCGCGGACTTTTGGCGCGCATCCTGCTCGATGAAGTGGATGCAAAATGTGATGCGCTTGGCGCCGGCAACAAACTGATCTTTGCGCCGGGTTTGCTGGTGGGGCACATGCTTTCCTCCACGGACAGGATTTCGGTTGGCGGCAAGTCGCCGCTGACAGGTGGAATAAAGGAAGCCAATGCAGGCGGGCGAACCGGCCTGCACATGGCGACCATGGGAATCCATGCACTGATCATCGAAGATTTGCCGGAAGCCGAGGGGTTTTGGGTCTTGCATCTTTCGCTGGATGGGGCGAAATGGGAAAAGGCTGATGAACTCGCTGGATCAGGTGTATATGCTGCTGCGTCGAAATTACTGGAAAAATATGATGACAAGGTTGCCATTGCGTTGATCGGTCCCGGTGGCGAGATGAAGATGAAGTCCGCGGGAATCCAAAATATTGATAAGGACAAGATTCCGTCGCGTATCGCAGCGCGCGGCGGACTCGGCGCGGTCATGGGTTCGAAGGGATTAAAAGCCATTGTGTTCGATAATGCTGGTGGGCAGAAGCCGCCCATCGTGAATCCTGAAGCGTTCAAAGTCGCACAGAAGGATTACACCAAATCGGTCATGGAACATCCCCAATCCATTACGTATCGCGATTATGGCACCGCCGCGATGACGCAATTAACGCAGCGGTTTGCCGCGATCCCTGTGCGAAATTTTTCGCGCGGGACATTTGATGAGGTGGAAAAAGTCAGCGGGGAGGCTTTGCGTGAATTCACCTTGACGCGCGGCAGGCCGTCCGATCCCTCACACGCCTGCATGGCGGGATGCACAATCAAGTGCTCGAACGTCTTTGGCGGGGAGGATGGCAAGGTGATTGTCTCGCCGCTCGAATACGAGACAATCGGTTTGATGGGAACGAACCAG
>DATIUT010000264.1:0-9692 GCA_035466615.1 Anaerolineales bacterium
CACCGAACCATTGTCAGATCAAAAAAAAGGTGCCCAAGTCGCGGCCAGCCCAAAAGTCCAGGATTTGCCGCGCCCCGCGCCCCGGGCAGAAATGCTCCAAGTGTGGCAAAGGCAAATTGGACTATGATGGGCTTCTGCAGCTATGCTGTCCCGCTTGTGGATATTTGGCGTCGAGCGGCGGATTCACCTGATAGTACATTTTCACCGGCGTGACCGGCAATTTAAACTTCAAAGGATTTAACTGAATGACAGAGATAAATCAGACGCAATTAGGCTTTACTGTGTACCTGAAAACGGATTTTGAGACCGCGGTCCAGCGCGTCACCGATGCCCTCAAAGTGGAGGGTTTTGGTGTGCTGACCGAGATTGATGTAAAGGAAACATTGAAGAAGAAACTTGATGTGGATTTCCGCCCCTATAAAATTCTCGGCGCATGTAACCCACCTCTCGCATATCGTGCCCTGACCGCCAATCCGCAGGTTGGGCTGTTGCTGCCATGCAATGTTGTTGTGTCGCAGGGCGATAACGATACAGTGGAGGTTTCCCTTGTAGACCCGATCAGCATGTTGGGCGTTGTAAAATCGGCGGAACTGGAGCCTGTTGCACAAGAGGCGCGCACAAGGCTGGAACGTGTGGCCGCGTCATTGAAAAACAATTAATGGAGTGTTCAAAATGAGTCGTAAGAAAACATCACGTCAAACAAAACAACAAACTCTCAACCCGGCCTTGCTGTGGGCTGGACTGGGAATCATCGTGCTTGTTCTAGCTGGCGTCTTCTTTTTCAGGCCGGACAACGCCGCGACTGCTGATGGTTTACCCCGCGAAGTTTCCGTCTCTGAGGCATCCGCGATGCGCGACGCCGGGGCTTTCATCCTGGATGTACGCGAACCCGAGGAATGGAACGAGAGCCACATCCCCGGCGCGACGTTGATCCCGCTCGGTGAACTGGCTTCCCGCGTGGACGAGGTCCCGCAGGATCAGGAAGTCGTGGTTGTTTGCCGCTCCGGTAACCGCAGTCAGCAGGGACGCGACATCCTGCTCGCGGCTGGTTTTACCCAAGTGACGAGCATGGCGGGCGGCGTCAATCAATGGAAAGTCGCAGGGTTCGAGACGGTCAACGGGCCGTAATATTACAGTCTACACATGAAATGAAACATGGGTTGGAGCAAATCCAACCCATGTTTCATTTTTAGCGTGTGGGAGTTTTACTACTTCAGAACCTGTTTCAGCATCTTCTCCACCGCCTGATACACAGGCGACTCATCTCCCAACTCCACGAGCGGCTTGCCTGAGAATTCGAATTCAGCCAGCTCCTCATCCGCAGGGATGGTGCCGAGCAGAGGCACATCCAATTTATCGGTAAATGCCTTGAGTTCGGTGGGCATCTCTCCTCGCAGGCGGTTGACAATGAGCCAGGCATTTTCTACGTTGATATCAAGTTCCTTGCGCATGTCAGCAATGCGTTGTGCCGCGACCAGTCCGCGCTGGGTGGGGTCGCTGACAATGAAAAGGTGTTGTACGTCGCGCGTGGTACGGCGTGAGAGATGCTCCATGCCCGCTTCGTTATCTATCACTACATAGGCGTAATGTTTGCTCATGCCGTCAATGACTTCGCGTAAATTATGGTTGACCGCGCAGTAGCATCCCGCTCCTTCGCCGCGTCCCATGGCGATCAGATCAAAACGTGAACCCTCTGCCAGCGATGAGCGGATCTGGTAATCCAGATAATCGCGTTTGTTGACGCCGCCCGGCATGGCTCCCATCGCTGCGCCGCCCTGCGCCAGGGTAGTTTTGACCTGCTCCAGCATGTCCTCGCGGATGTCACCGACCGTCCATTCGAGATCGAGGCCGAGAACCATGTTCAGGTTGGAGGATGGATCAGCGTCAATGGCAAGGATGCTTCCCGTTTGATTCTGGGCAAGGTATTTGATGATCATGCCGGAGACGGTGGTCTTGCCAACGCCGCCTTTGCCCGCGAGTGCAATGGTGGTTGTCATTCAATCACCTCGTCATCTGTTAATTTATTGATCTCTCGAACGATCTGCCCAGCCGAAAACTTCAAACTATCCACATGGTCATACACGGGGATGCCAAGTCTGTCCGCTTCCTGAACCTTTAGGTCGGCAGGCAGATAACCGATCAAAGGGATATCCGGCGTTGCTTTTTCAAGGAATTTGGACTCCTCTTCATTTCTGACCTTATTTCCCACAAGATATAGCCGTTGTAACCCAATATCATTTGCCAGTTTCTTGATCTGTTTCGCTGTGCCGAGACTGCGACGCGTCGGCTCAACGACCACCAGCATGGCATCCACAAAATCCACAGTGGCGCGGCCGAGATGTTCCACTCCAGCGTACATGTCAAGCAATAAAATATCATCCTTGCGGAAGAGCAAGTGGGTGAAGAGAGTTTTCAACATCGCAGATTCGGGGCAGATACAGCCCGAGCCACCCAAATCCACAGATCCCATTTCAAGCAGACGCACGCCGCGATGTAAAACGCTGAACCGTTCGGGGATATCGTCCACGCGGGGGTTGAGGGTGAAGAATCCACCGACCGTGCCGGGCTTTGCGCCTGTGCGTTCCTCGATCAGTGCATCCATCTCAGCGATGGGCTTGAGTTCTTCGCGCAGTTCAGCGGGAAATCCCAACGCACCCGCCAAGCATGGCGATGGGTCGGCGTCCACTGCCAACACCTGACGCCCCATGTCTGCATAGGATTGGGCGAGCAATGCTGAGAGTGTAGTCTTTCCAACCCCACCTTTGCCGGTAATTGCAAGTTTCATAAATCACTTCCTTACCTTTGAGAAGGCTCGGAGCCTTCTCAAAGCTCGCAGATATTCTACATTTCACCTGCCCCGCAGAATAGTGACAGATTTCCTCTATTTAGACGAATTAAGAACGAATTAGTTTTTGAGTCAACGTGCTTCCCAGTATGGCACACGCATCGATCGGTAAATAATGACTCACAGACTCATCGAACAGCACTTTACAAGATGACGGGAAATCCTCGTCACCAAGCCAGTAGGTGAGCATCACCGAGACATTGGGCAATGCTTGAAAGACAAATGAAACGCCACCTATATCAACTGATTTACCTCCCACTTTTGTGCAGGCAGATTTGAAGCCATCCAGGTCGAAACCAAATGCTTTGACGATTTCATCGCCGCTGTAACCCTGGAACGCGGTATTGTACATTCTTCCGTCTGGCAAGTCGGCAAACGAGACCCATTTGCCGGTTAACGGTGCGCCATCGGCACTGACCAGATAGTACAACAACATTGCCAGTTGGAAATCCGAGAGACAGTCATCCTTGTCATTGCATCCCTTCAATTCAGGCCAGCACAAAATGCAGATTTTTCCCCAAAACGGAAGATGCAACTCGCCGCGGCCGGGACCAAGCGTCAGATAGGATGAGCCGCTTCGCGCGGCGATCAGGCTTGGGTCCCGACCCTGAAGCGTTGACCGCAACTCATCCACACGACCTGCCAATTGTGTGGAAGCTGTCCCTGATTGGGAAGGTTTCCAATTCTTGTGAAAATCAGTCATCACATGCTCTTATGCACATTATATTCTTTCTCTGATGAATAAACGAAATTAACCTGTGTTAGGTACATTTATCAGATTTTCTAATGACAATATTCACGATTTCATTCCCGCCCTAGATGCTAGAATAAACTTTAGGAAGCGTCTATACCTTTAGAGGTGTCTTTGTTTGTGTCATCATCCAATCCTTTGCATGGAGGTGTCTAATGAAGACAAAAACCTTCGAAACGCCTGCGCTCTATGGCGATCATCACGTCACGGAAGTGAGGCGAATATTAATGGAAGTGGAGGGGGTTGCAGACGTCTATGCCAGCAGTGCCTTTCAGGTCATTGAAGTGACTTATGACGAGTCAAAGATCAATGATCTGCAAATCGCCGCCAAGCTGGATGAGGCGGGATATCTTGGGGAGTGGACAATCCCTGTCGAGATGGGGACAGCGGCTCAACAAGGCGATGGACAGAAACCATTCTTCCGACATACCGCCACGTACGAGACTATTAAACATACTGTCAGTTTTGCGCAACAAGTGAGCTATCAGGGACGCCCGCTCTGGCATTGCCCCGGCATCGGCGCGGTCAGGATGGACGATGAGGTGAAGAATGGCTAAGAAACGCGAGATCAAGGATTATTCGACCGACCCCGCCGCACAACAGATGTTGATCCGTGCAGAGGAGTTGGGTATCGGCACGGCATTTACACGAGCCGATAACATGGTCCCATGCAACATTGGTGGCGCAGGAATGTGCTGTAAGCAATGTGGCATGGGACCGTGCCGTTTAACAAAGAGTGGTGATGTCGGCGTATGCGGCGCGACACTGGATACCATCCAGGCACGCAATCTGACGCGTGCCATTGCGGCGGGTGGTGCGGCACACTCCGATCACGGGCGGGATATGGCCTTCCTTTTGAAGGCAACTGCCAACGGAGAGGCGGAAGGATATTCCATCCGCGATGTTGCCAAGTTGCGGATTGTCGCTTCGAAATATGACATCAAGGTTGAGGGGCGTTCGCCCGAGGAGATCGCCAATGACCTGGCCGACCTTTACATCTCTCAATTCGGTCAGCAACGCGGAGAGATTGTCCCCGCCGCCCGCGCGCCGAAGAAGAGGCAGCAAATTTGGCGCGAGCAAAATGTCTGGCCCCGAGGCGTGGACCGCGAAGTCGTTGAGGCTTTGCACCGTACACATATCGGCGATGATCAAAACGCGGAACATATTTTGAATCACGCGGTCCGCACGGCCTTGGCAGACGGCTGGGGCGGTTCGATGATCGCCACGGATATTTCCGATATTTTATTTGGCACACCTGCCCCGATCCTTGGGGAGGCCAATCTCGGCGTGATCAAGGATGATATGGTCAACGTGGTCGTGCACGGTCACGAACCGTCCATGAGCGAGATGCTGGTCGCGGCGTCACAGGACCCTGAGATCATTGCGTACGCCAAAGCGGCGGGCGCACATGGCGTGAACCTTTCAGGGATTTGTTGTACAGCCAACGAAATTTTAATGCGACAGGGCATCCCTGCGGCGGGCAATTTCCTGCATCAGGAACTCTCGATCATGACCGGCGCGGTCGAAGCGATGGTTGTGGATGTACAGTGCATCATGCAGGCACTGGTCGGACTGGCGCAGAACTTCCACACGGCGATCATCACCACGTCACCGAAGGTCAAGATCAAAGGCGCCACGCACATTGAGTTCGATGAACACAAGGCATTGACCATTGCCAAGCAAATTTTGAAAGTGGCGATTGACAATTTCAAGAACCGCGAAGCCGCCAAGGTCCGCATCCCTCAAATCAAAGAGAGTGTCATCCCCGGTTTCTCGCATGAATACATCAACTACATGCTTGGAGGTTCGTATCGTGCCTCCTTCCGCCCGTTGAATGACGCCATCATGACGGGTCGCATCCGCGGCGTGGCGGCAATTGTTGGTTGCAACAACCCGCGTTCGTCACAGGACTATCTGCACAACACCGTCGTCAAGGAATTGCTCAAGCAGGATGTGCTTGTCGTGCAAACAGGCTGTGGCGCGATTGCCGCGGGCAAGTTGGGGCTCCTTTTGGGAGAAGCAGGCCTCACCGAAGTCGGAAGCGGATTGAGGGAAGTCTGTGAAACGATCGGCATCCCGCCAGTCCTCCACATGGGATCGTGTGTTGACAATACGCGCATCCTGACCGTGCTCACGCAAATGGTTGAAGAGGGCGGCTTGGGCGACGACATTGACCAGATCCCTGCTGTTGGCCTTGCGCCTGAATGGATGAGTGAAAAAGCACTGGCGATTGCCGTGTATTGTGTGGCATCGGGCGCGTACGTCATCTTCGGCGGCGCATCGCCTGTGAGCGGCATGCCCGACCGCGTGTCTGACAGCGATGTGGTATTGAAATACATCAGTGAAGGTTGGGAGAAGATTTACGGTGGCAAGCTGGAATTCATCCCTGACCCGCAAAAGATGATCGCAGCCACGCTGGCGCACATTGATAAGAAACGCGCCGCGCTTGGCCTGCCCGAATGGGACCCGAACAAGTTCGGTCGTTCCGGCGATACAAGGATGCTCGAACTGGAAAAACTGCCAGTCGAACAACGACGCGAAGCGATCTACGGCGTTGCGGCGGACTAGGAGGTTGACATGTCAAAATATATTGCTACACGTGCGATGCGCGGCGCGAACGCGCTGGTAACCGAAGCCGAGATCATGCTCAACAGGGCATTGAAAGAGAAAGGCGCTGATACGCCCGTTTCATTTCCCAACACAGCGTATTATCTTCCCACCATCCTCGGTATGACCGGCAAGTCAATAGAAAAACTGGGCGACTTGCAACCCATCATCAAATATGCGCGGGATATGCTTCACCCGATCCCCGCGTTTGCAAAATGGACCCCCTACCTCGGTGAGACTCTTGACTCAGGAATGGCAACGCTTCTCGCGGCGGAGACGATTGAAGCCGTGCGCTTCGCTTATAAACTCCAGCCTGAACCCATGCCTGGTTTTAAACTCGCGGGCGGCACATCCTTCACCAGCCCCGACTCCAATGGAGGTGATGGTGGAGGACTCGATGGGCATTTGAACGGTCCCATTGACGATATTCAACTCCGCTCGTGGGGCATTCAATTGGTGGATGGTCGCATGCCAGGCTTTGCCGCCATCGTTGGTTGTGCAAAATCCAATGAAGTCGCGGTCAAGATCGTGCGCGAACTGCAGCGACGCAACATCCTGACCTTTCTCTCTGGCAATGTCAATGGACGGAGCATCATTCATCAATTGCAAGAGGAAGGCGTTGAATTAGGTTACGACACCTACACCGTCCCCTTTGGCACCGACACCATCTCCGCGATCTATGCCCTGGGATTCGCGACTCGTTCAGCCCTGACCTTTGGCGGACTCAAGCCCGGTCAATCGCGCGAAATCCTGCTTTACAACAAGGAACGCGTCTTTGCCTTCGTGCTCGCCCTCGGCGAAGTGGACGACTTGAAATACGCCGCCGCGGCTGGCGCGATCAACTTCGGCTTCCCTGTCATCGCGGATACAGTCATTCCGGAGATCCTGCCTACCGGCGTAACAACCTACGAGCATGTCGTCTCTATGCCGTTCAACAAGATTGATGGCAAGGACGATCTCGAGCGCGCTGAACAACTCGTACAAAAATGTATCGAAGTACGCGGTGTCAAGGTCAAAGTCTCGAATGTGGATGTACCTGTGCCGTATGGCTCCGCCTTTGAAGGTGAAGTTGTTCGCAAGGCAGATTTGCGTGTCGAGTTCGGCGGCAAGCACAGCCGCGCGTTCGAATACCTGCACATGGCAAAACTTGACGAAGTCACCGATGGCAAGATCGAAGTCATTGGTCCTGATTTCTCAAAGGTCGCCGCGCAAGGTTCCATGGACATGGGCATCATCATCAAGGTCGCCGGGCGGCAAATGCAGCAGGACTTCGAGCCAGTGCTTGAGAGACAGGTCCACTACTTCGTCAATGGCGCGAGTGGAATCCAGCATGTCGGTCAACGTGATATTGCGTGGATCCGCATCTCGAACAACGCAGCAGACAAGGGCTTCGATCTTGCGCACTTTGGCAAGATATTACATGCGCGCTTCCATGAAGACTTCGGCGCGATCGTGGATAAGGTACAGGTCACCATCGTGACCGAACCCGCGCTCCACGCTGAGTGGCTTGAGAAGGCGCGTGCGGCATACGATTTCCGCAACAAACGTCTCGCCGACCTGACCGACAACAAGGTGGAGGAGTTCTATTCCTGCACTTTATGCCAATCGTTTGCGCCGAACCATGTCTGTGTGGTCTCGCCCGAACGGCTCGGCCTGTGCGGTGCGTACAACTGGCTGGATTGCAAAGCCTCGTTCAGCATCAATCCTACAGGACCAAACCAGCCCATCAAACTCGGCAAGCAAATTGACGACCGAAAGGGCTACTGGGAAGGCACGAACGATTACGCCAAGATCGGTTCGCATGGCGTGGTGCAGGAAGTCTCGATGTACTCCATCATGGAGAATCCGATGACAGCCTGCGGATGTTTCGAGTGCATCGTCATGCTCATCCCTGAAGCCAACGGCGTGATGGTGGTCTCGCGCGAAGATACCTCCATGACTCCCGCAGGTATGACCTTCTCCACGCTGGCGGGCATTGCCGGCGGCGGCATGCAAACCCCGGGCGTGATGGGGGTGGGCAAGTTCTATCTCATCAGCCCCAAGTTCATTTCCTCTGACGGTGGATTCAAGCGCGTGGTGTGGATGTCGTCCGTGCTCAAGCAGACCATGGCAGACGAGTTCAAAACCGTCTGTGAGCGCGAAGGTGACCCCGACCTGCTCGATAAGATCGCCGACGAGAAGAATGTAACGACGGTTGACGAATTGCTTGCCTGGCTGGAGGCGCATAACCATCCTACCATGGCGATGGAGCCGATGTTCTAGGTAATGAAATAGGGCATGGGAATTGGAGAGAGATTTTCGCCCAATTCCCATGCTGTTTGATCAAGTGAGACACTATTCTGTGGATGGTTTTTATCTTCCAGTTTTATGTTGTGATGGTGCATTTATCGCGAGCATCACACCAGTAGTTGCATGGAACAGAGAAGATAAGACGGTAATTGCAGTATGAATTACAAGTTTTATTGCGATTATCGCATTTACATTACCCTTGATGTTTTTATTGGATGAATTGATAAATGACCAAATAGGCTTGTGGTCATTTCTAATTGCATTAGTGGTATCTACAGCGATTGTCACAGTTATAGTCAAAACACTTGGTAAATCTTTCAAATGAATCCTCTCCTCGTTCGCGACCTGATGACCGTCGGCGTGCCGACCTGCAAAATGGACACGCCTATCGTTGACATTGCCCGCTTCCTCGTTGAAAACAACGTGGAAGAGATGGTTGCGTTGGGAAGCGAAGGCGAGGGTGTGGGGATTGTCGGTTACGAGGAACTGGTGAACGCATATCATCGCGACAATATCCGCGGGTTGACCGCTGAAGAGGTGATGCGCGAGGGCGTCCCCGAATTGCCGTCTGACATTCCACTGGCTGTTGCCGCGCAGATGATGAAGGACAAAGGTATCCGTGTGGCATACATGACTCATAATTCCGCGGGAATTATCTATCCTGCCGCGATGATCTCATACAAACACATCGTTCGTCACATCGCCGCGAAGGACGAATCCGATTTGAGGGATCTCGGTATCGCCGCAGAACGCAGGTCACCGATCGAGCAATTTGTTCATAGGAGGGATGAAGCAAGACGGAAGGCAGGTTTGTGAATGACAAAGATACATGAAGGTGTCTGTAAATACAACTGGAAGTAAATTGACGCATCTCAGAATCGAGAGAGAAAAGGAGTAACCATGCCCATCGAAATCCCAAAAGATAAGTGGCCTGGAAACATCAAAGCCATCACCCTTGGCGCAACAAGCGCTGAAGGCGGCACGCGCGCAAAGGCAGTGACCGTTGGCGGGCAGACCGCCATGCCCTATCTGCAGTTCGAAGCGCCGGCGCCGAACAAACCCGTTATTGCCATCGAGATCAAATCACGCAAACCTGAAGACTGGTCGCCGTTGCTGGCGGAGGTCTGGGGAGAAGCGATGACAGACCCCGCTCAATGGGCGAAGAAGGCCGAAGAGGCTGGGGCAGACATCATCGTCCTG
>DATIUT010000265.1:0-8306 GCA_035466615.1 Anaerolineales bacterium
GGTCACCAGCGAACAGGTTCGGGCGGGGGAGGAGGCGAGCGCGTTCCAATACGCCGATGATCGTGCCAGCCACGTCAAATTCTCCATCGCGATACACGCCAGGCATTTCCGCAGTCTCACCGCCGAGCAATGCGATGCCCGACTCTTTGCAGGCTTCGGCGATGCCTGTCACTACATCCGCGGTTTGTTCGGGATTCAATTTTGAAGTGGCGAAGTAATCCATAAAAAAAAGCGGACGTGCGCCCTGCACAAGAATGTCGTTGATTCAGTGGTTGACGATGTCGTAACCAATGCCGCGATAGCGACCGACCGACGCGGCGAGTTTGACCTTGGTGCCAACGCCATCAGTGGATGCAACTAGCACGGGGTTGTCCATTTGCTTGATCGCGGAGGCATCGAAGAGACCGCCGAACGAACCGATGCCCGCGAGCACGGATTCGTTGTAGGTGGCTTTGACCGAATCCTTCATCAACTCAACGGCGCGGTTGCCTGCGTCGATATCAACACCCGAAGAAGCATAAGAGTTTGTCATTTGGCACCTTCAAAAGCACGATGCGCGATATCTTTTCGATATTGCATTCCGTCGAATGTGACCTTATCAATGTTTGCATAAACTTTCTTTACCGCACTGGCAATATCTTTCGCCCACGCAGTTAAACCGAACACACGCCCGCCAGATGTAATAAGATTTTCGTTCTCCATTTTCGTGCCTGCGTGAAAACAAGCCATATCATCGGGGAGTTTCTCGATGGTTACGACTTTGCTGCTTTCCACTTTTTCGGGGTAGCCCTTGCTTGCCAGCACCACACAGACCGCCGCATTGTTTTTCCATTGAATGTTGATGTTGGCTAAATTTCCATCCGCACAGGCTGCGGCGATTTCAACCAAATCCGTTTCCAAAAGCGGAAGTACCACCTGCGCTTCAGGGTCGCCGAAACGACAATTGAACTCCAATGTGCGGATGCCGTTCGGCGTGAGCATCAAACCTGCATACAGCACCCCAACAAACGGATTGCCTTCACTTTTCATTCCGTCTACGGCAGGCTTCAAAACATTTTCAATCGCTTCATTCATCATCTCGGATGTAAAGATCGGCGCTGGCGCATATGCACCCATGCCGCCCGTGTTCAATCCTTTATCGCCATCCAGTAATCGTTTGTGGTCTTGCGCAGGCAACATCGGCACAACGGATGTTCCATCCGTGAACGCCATCAGCGAAACTTCCTGTCCCGTCATTCGTTCTTCGATGACAACTTCCGCGCCCGCTTCGCCAAATACTTTCTTCACTAAAATATCTTCGAGCGTGGACTTTGCCTCTTCATCCGTTTCAGGCAAAATTACGCCCTTGCCCGCCGCAAGTCCCGACGCCTTGACGACAATTGGATAATCAACGGATTGCAAATAACGAACAGCATCTTTGTAATTGGAAAAGGTCGCGTACTTCGCGGTTGGGATGTTGTGCCGTGCCATGAAATCCTTGGCAAAGGACTTCGACGCTTCGATCTGTGCCGCGGCTTGACTTGGTCCGAAGCAGCGGATTCCCTCCGCCGAAAGCGAATCCACCAACCCCGCTGCCAACGGCGCTTCGGGACCGACAATCAACAAGTCAATTTGTTTTTCTTTACAAAATGAAGCGACAGCCGCATGGTCGTCCATGGAGATTCCGCTGACGTTCTCTGCCAATTCCGCCATCCCTGGGTTGCCAGGCAATGCATATAACTTCGTCAACTTCGGCGATTGACTGACCTTCCATACAATCGTATGTTCCCGCCCGCCCGAGCCGATGACCAACACATTCATATCTTCAACCTCATTTATTTCGTCCGTTTCTTTCCGTGTGTCCGTTACAAAGTCCGTTTTCATCCGTGAATCCGTGACAGAGTCCGTTTATTTCGTCCCTCTTTCAAAACCTGTCTTTACCGACATCAAATCCACAGGGATGGGATACTGTCCTGTAAAACACGCCTGACAGTATCCATCCTGCCGCCCTACCGCTTTCATCATGCCTTTCAGCGACAGATAATGCAAACTGTCAGCGCCCACATATTCACGGATCTCGTCCACAGTCCGTTTGTGGGCAATCAAATCTTCATGCCTGCCCATGTCCACACCCATAAAGCACGGATGCGCGATCGGCGGACAGGTAATGCATACATGCACTTCCTTCGCGCCTGCATTGCGCAACAACCTGACCATTGGCCCCATCGTGTTGCCGCGCACAATCGAGTCGTCAATCATAACTACACGCTTATCCGCTATATTCTCGCTGACAACATTGAACTTCAATGCCACACCGCGTTTGCGAAGTGAATCCGTCGGCTCAATGAACGTCCGTCCGACATAACGATTCTTGATAAAGCCATCGTTATACGGAATTCCACTTACCCGTGAAAACCCAATCGCCGCAGGGATGGACGAATCAGGCACAGGAATCACCACATCCGCAAATCGTTCGTTTCCATCCGTGAGGCCGTGGCCAAGTCCGTTGATAACTTCACGCGCCAACTCTTCTCCCAACCTCTGCCGCACATGATGGACGTTGATCCCGTCCCAAGTCTGATCAGGTCTGGCGAAATAAATATGTTCAAACACGCACATCGCCGAAGTTTTTTCAGCAGGCAGGGCTTGCATTACTTTCAAGGCATTGTTCGAAAGCGTCACAATCTCACCAGGTTTCACATCACGGATTGCTTCACAGCCCATTGTTTTCAGCGCGCCAGTTTCGGATGCAACCGCATATCCGCCGTTTGGCAACAATCCCACGCACAACGGACGGAATCCCCATGGGTCACGCACGGCATACACACAATCGCGGGTCAAAATCACAAGCGAATAGGCGCCAACCCATTTTTGCATGGCATCTTTTATCCGCTCCTCCCATATGGCGCCCGCGTCGCGCGCCATCATCATCGTCATCACTTCACTATCCGATGATGATGAAAAGCCGACACCCTGGCGCATCAAACCTTCACGCAGTTCTATGGTGTTGACCAGATTTCCATTGTGCGCCAGTGCCAGCGGACCATGAATCGTCTCTATCATAAATGGCTGGGCATTGCGAATGGCGGAAGAGCCTGTTGTTGAATAGCGCGTATGTCCAATCGCATAATGACCCTGCAGGCCGTTCAATCTTTCAGGCGTGAACACCTGCGAAACCAGTCCGACATTTTTGTATAACGAAATGCCATTGCCATCCGCAACGGCAATGCCCGCAGCTTCCTGTCCGCGGTGCTGCAACGCATACAATCCGAAGAATGTCATGCGCGCCACATCTTCGTTTGGCGCAAACACGCCGATCACACCGCATTCTTCGCGCGGAACATCATCAAAATTCTGCATACACTTCCTTTATCATCTCAAGTTTTTTGTGCAACGTCTCGACGTCTCTTTCAACCAGCGTAATATGACCCAATTTGCGTTTTGGGCGCGGAGCCTTGTCGTATAAATGTAAATGTGCCCCATCAATTTTTAGGATGGATTTCTCGTCTGGGATGTTCCCTACTAAATTAACCATTGCACACACCCCAAGCGGATTTGTATTCCCAAGCGGCGCATCAGTCACAGCCCGAACCTGATTCTCAAACTGAGACGTGACCGCCCCTTCGATTGTCCAGTGCCCGCTGTTGTGAACACGCGGCGCCATTTCATTTGCCAGCAATTGACCGTCCTTCTCGAAGAACTCAATCGTCAGCACACCGACGTATTTCAGCGCAGACATCACTCTTGTTGCATAATCTTCTGCCTGCTTCTGCAACTCGGTAGAGACATTCCCAATCACCAACGACAACCGCAAGATCCCATCGCGATGATGATTCTCGATCAACGGATAAAACTTCGTATCGCCTGATCTATTTCGCACAGCAATGATAGATAATTCCCGGTCAAAGGAAACGAACTCTTCTAAAATACAATCTTCTGCTTTTTCAGCCGCTACTTCTGCTTGAGAATGAACAATGCTTTGCCCCTTCCCGTCATACCCCATTCGACGAGTCTTCAACACAGCAGGAAACCCAACATCTTCCAACGTCCGTTTTTCTCTGCGAGTCCGTGACAAAGTCCATTTATCAAATCCGTTACCATCCGTGAGTCCGTGAGAGAGTCCGTTTATTGTGAATTTCGGCGTCGGAATCCCCAACTCTTGAAAAAAAGATTTTTCAACGAAGCGGTCTTGTGCTTTTTCCAACGCCAATGACGGCGGATACACAGGGACAAAATTCTCTAAATGTCTCGCCGCCTCCACAGGAATATTCTCAAACTCATACGTGACCACATCCAATCCATTTGCGAATTGCTCCAGCGCGGAAGTGTCAACGTAGCCCAATGCCAGATGGTCAGCGAGCAAGCCAGCGGGTGAGTCCGAAGCGGGGTCAAGAAAGCGGAAGCGATGTCCGAGCGGGTATCCTGCCAATGCGAGCATCCGACCGAGTTGCCCCGCTCCCAAAATGCCAATCGTTGTCATCCGTTATCTTCCCGCGGGTCGGGGTCATCCAAAACGGATTGCGTTTGTCTGGCACGATAGGCAAGAAGCGCATCACGATATTCATTGTGTTTGTTCGCGATGATGGACGCCGCAAGTATTGCCGCATTGACCGCGCCCGCGCGACCGATGGCGAGCGTGCCAACAGGAATACCCGCAGGCATCTGCACAATGGAGAGGAGCGAATCCATGCCGTTGAGCGCCTTCGATTGGACGGGCACGCCAAGCACAGGCAGATGCGTTTTCGCGGCAGTCATGCCAGGCAGATGCGCCGCGCCGCCCGCTCCCGCAATGATGACTTCAATGCCGCGCCCGTGAGCAGACTCGGCAAATTGAAAAAGCAGGTCAGGCGTGCGATGTGCGGAAACGATTTTGATTTCGTAGGGGATTTTCAACTCGTCGAGGGTCTTGGCGGCGTGTTCCATCGTCTCCCAATCAGACCTGGAACCCATGATGATGGCAATCAACGGATTTGTCATAGCAAACCTTTTAGATTTTTGAGCAACCGTTCTTCAACAGGATATTCACCTGCTTCAAACGTTTTGCCCGTGAGCATTTCGTAAATGGTAACGTAGCGTTCGCCCGCCGCCGCCCACAACTCATCGGGCATGGAAGGGATCTCACCGTCGCCGCGATAGCCTTTTTCCGCATATGCGATGCGGATGAATTCCTTGTCGAAGTTCTCGGGCTCTTTGCCTGCCTTGAATTGCGCTTCGTAGGAATCCGCTTTCCAGTAGCGGGATGAGTCGGGTGTATGGACTTCGTCAATCAACATCACGCTCCCATCGGGGGCAATGCCGAATTCATATTTTGTGTCCACAAGGATCAAGCCTGCTTTGCGTGCAACATCCTGACCACGTTTGAAAATTGCCAGCGCCGCAGATTGGACTTGGTCCCATGTTTGTTTATCGAGCAAGCCTTTCTCGGTCACTTCGGCGCAGGTCAATCGTTCGTCGTGCCCTGTTGCTCCGCCTTTGGTAGTAGGGGTGATGATGGGTTCGGACAACGCCTGATTCTTTTTCAAGCCTTCGGAAAAATCGTAGCCATAAATATTCCGCTCACCGATGGAGTAGCGATACCACAGCGCCGTGGACGTGACACCTGTGATGTATCCACGCACAATGACTTCGACGGCAAGCGGTTCAACCGTAGTGACGATGGATGCGTTCGGGTCTGGTACGGATAGAAGATGATTCGGGATAATATCTTTTGTCTGCCCGAACCACCACACCGAAAGTTGATTCAACACCTGGCCCTTATACGGAACCCTCGCAAGGATTCGGTCAAATGCGGAGAGTCTATCCGTTGTGATGATGAGTCGTTTGCCATCGGGCAGGTCATACCACTCGCGGACTTTGCCTGTCTGCTTGTTAGGCAATGGAAGATTCGTTTCTCCAAATGCGAATGGTAATAATTGAATCAGTTCGTCTTTTGAAATCATGCAAAATCCCTGGCGTATCTTACGCCATTTTCGAACAAAGCCAGCCCGCTATTTCCTTTTACGTCACGAGTCCATTGCGGGTGCTGATATGGATGAATATGATTCTCAGGGTGCGGCATCAAACCCAGCACATTGCCTCGCGGATTGCAAATCCCTGCAATATCCAAAACAGAGCCGTTTGGGTTGGCGGGATAGTCTCCGTTGGCGGGGGTGCCATCAGCGTAAATATATGTAAGAGCAACCTGATCCTGTGAAACGAGCGTATTCACCAACGACGGATCAGATGTTTGGAAATTCCCTTCGCCATGAGCAATAGGGCAAATGATTTGCTCATCCATACCTTTCGTCCAAATGCAAGTTTGAGAGGCGGGCATAAGGATAACCCAGCGACATTCAAAGTGCCCTTCTGCATTGAAAGTTAAAGTCGCACCGTCATTGCGAGGGCGATAGCCTGAAGCAATCTCCTCATGTGTAGAGGATTGCTTCGTCGTCGCTTCGCTTCTCCTCGCAATGACACTATTTCCTGGCAACATTCCCGACTTCACCAGCGCTTGAAATCCATTGCAAATACCGATCACAGGTTTGCCTGAGTCAACGAATGCATAAATCTCTTCATTGAAATACGAATTCAAATCAAGCGCCAGCAACTTGCCCGCGCCGAGTGCGTCCGCATACGAGAATCCGCCTGGGACGACGAGCATTTGATAATCCGCAAACCGCTTTTTACCAGTGCGTAAATCATTCAACGGAGCAAGTTGTGCGTCTGCGCCAGCGAGCGCCAACGCTTCAGCGACATCGTGGTCACGGTTGCTTCCGTGGGCTTGTAGGATTAGGGCTTTTGGTTTCATAAGTTAGATGAATGGATAATTAGATTGGAGTGTTGAAGGCTTTGACGAGTCCTTCAACCTCAACATGTGAATTGCCAAGCTTTAGAACTTGGGCAGATGTGACTTTTCCAAGTTTTCTAAAAGGCAACTCTTTGAACGCTTCTTCAAATTGAGAAACATTTTCTGTTCGAACCTCAACCAGCAGGCAGCCTGTTGTTTCACCAAACAAATCACGAGCGGATAATTCATCCGTCACATCAATGCCGAGTCTTCCGCCGATGCACATCTCTGCGGCGGCGACGGCAAGCCCACCCTCAGAAATATCGTGCGCTGAACGAATCAATCCGTCATTGATTGTTTTGTGCAATGCACTATAAACCTGCGAAGTAATTCCTAAAACCATAGGAACAGGTTCATTGACGATGGACGATAAACCGTTGACCATTGTCTGTTGTCCATCGTCCATCGTCAAAAGAAAATGTGACCCGCCGAACACAGGTTCGAATTCACCAACAACATAAATTTCATTGCCGGCTTCTTTCAAATCCATCGTGATGGCTTTGTTCACATCATCCATCATGCCCAGCGCAGAAATCAACAATGTTGGCGGGATGGCATGACGTTGCCCATCTGTGCCCGTGTATTCGTTGTTCAACGAATCTTTGCCACTGATGAATGGAGCGCCAAACAGCAACGCGCCGTCGTGGCATCCACGTGCGGCTTCGACAAGCGTGCCCAATGTTTTGGGTTGCCTTGGGTCGCCCCAACAAAAGTTGTCGAGTATCGCAATCCGTTCAGGGTCGGCGCCCACTGCTACAGCGTTGCGTATCGCTTCGTCGATCACTGCCAACGCCATACGATATGCATCCCGCTTTCCATATTCAGGATTGATCCCGTTCGATAACACGATTCCTTTTTTGCCTCGCGTGCCAATCGGTTTTATCACCGCCGCATCCGATGGCGCATCCGCTTCGACTCCTGTCAACGGTTTGACCACCGTTCCGCCTTGCACTTCGTGGTCGTAAATTCTGATTACGGATGATTTGCTGGCGATGTTTGGATGCGACAACAATTTGATGAGCGCATCTTTCACATCAAGCTTAATTGTCAACGCTTCATTGCTGGGCTTTGAAACTGATTCTGTTACAACAGCTTTTAACTTACGCTGTGGAATTCCCTCGTGCAAAAATCCGTTATCCAAATCCAAAACGATTTTACCTTCATAACGAACCATCAATCTATGATTTTCTGTGAATGAACCGATATCGGTTAATTCGGTATTAAATGTATCGCACAACTCCTGCAAAGCAGTCAGTTTTTCAGGTGCAACCGCCAACACCATCCGCTCCTGAGCCTCCGAAAGCCAAATCTCCCACGGAACAAGCCCTGGATATTTCAAGCGGACATTTCGCAACTCCACATCACAGCCAATCTTTGATGCCATCTCCCCAACCGCGGATGACAGCCCGCCCGCGCCGCAATCCGTGATGTCATTGTAGAGTTCCAAATCTCTGGCTTTAACAATGACATCAATCAAACCCTTCTCGGTGATCGGGTCGCC
>DATIUT010000266.1:0-2979 GCA_035466615.1 Anaerolineales bacterium
TGCCGCCAAGCATGTTTTCAACCTGTTTGGAAACATCCTTGCGGCGGTCATAGTTGACGTTCATCACTTCGTTGAGAATGCGTGGCTCAAGCCCTCTCTCCTTCGCCATGTAAGCCAGTGCCTGCACATCCTTGGGGAAGCACGAGCCGCCCCATCCCAGACCTGCATCCAGGAAGTGGCGCCCGATACGCGCATCGTAGCCCATGCCCGCCGCCACCTCCTTCACATCCGCGCCGACGCGTTCACACAGGTCGGCAAGTTCATTGATGAAGGAGATCTTCGTGGCAAGGAAGGCATTGCTGGCGTATTTGATCATTTCAGCAGTGCGCAAGTCTGTGATGACGATGGGCGCGCGCAGGGGCAGGTGCAGTTGGGCAACCTTGTTGGCGGCGTCCTTATCCAGCGAACCAATCACATTGCGGTGCGGGCTCATAAAGTCCGCGATTGCCGAGCCTTCACGCAGAAACTCGGGGCATGAGACAACCGCAAAGTCAATCGGCCTGGGCTGGGCGGATTTTACAATGTCCGCGACCCAGTCCCCGGTCCCGATCGGAACCGTGGATTTGTTGATGATGATGAGTGACGCTGTCATCGCTCTGGCAATGGAGCGCGCAGCAATCTCCACATATTGCAAGTCCGCGTTGCCATCCACGCCGGAGGGAGTCCCCACGGCAATGAAGGCAAACTCCGCCCCCTTCAACGCATCGTTATACGAAGTGGTAAAGGACAACCTTTCACCCTTGACATTGCGTTTCACCAGTTCTTCAAGCCCCGGCTCATAAATGGGCATAATGCCCTTTTTGAGATTTTCCACGCGCTTCTCATCCACATCGAGCGCAACCACGCGGTTTCCCAAATCGGCAAAACAGGCCGCGGTCACCAGACCGACATACCCAACGCCGACAACACAGATTTGTTTCATTTTGACATTCCTCTTTGTTTCAAGTGATTTTTTGAGTCTAGCATCGAACCATTATGAGATGGTAACCATTCCCAAATGACCACACCTTTTCTCAGCCATCCTGGGAAGGACTGAAGTCTCCCTTTTTGACCCTCTCGACAAGCAGGGCTTCCTCCACCACGTCCAGGAATCCTTTCATGTGAATGGGCTTGGCAACATACCCGTCACAGCCTGCCAATATGGCGCGTTTGCGCTCCCGCGGTAGTGTATGTGCAGTCAACGCGTATAACGGAATGGATTTCGTCTCTTCATTGGATTTCAATTTCTGCGTTGCATTCCACCCATCCATCTCAGGCAGTCCCAGGTCCATCAGGATCAAGTCCGGTTTTTGGGCGCGAGCCGCGTCCACGCCATCGCGCCCGTTCACCGCCAGGAACACATCGTACCCCGCGCGCTCCAGAATGATACGCACAAGCTCATAATTGTCCATATTATCTTCGACTATAAGGATGCGTCCCTTGCCCATTGGAGTTAAATATACCGCGTCTCAAGGGTTCGGGCAATGACGTATAATCATACCATGCGCCTTTTATTTGTCGTGGATGCCCGCTCCCCCATTGCCATAAATTGGATCCGCTTTTTCATCGAGCGCGGCGATGAGGTATACATCGCCTCCACATTTGCCCTCAATTTGGATGTCTCCATTAAGCGGCTGGAGATTATCCCCGTTGCATTTTCGTCGGTCAAGAAACCGTCTCAACGCCCCGGCACCGCCTCCTCACGGACCCTGGGCCTGCGCACCAAAATCCGACAGTGGTTCGGTCCCCTGACGGTTCGCCGCCCGGCACAGAGACTGCACGCGTTCATCGAGGAAGTGAAACCCGACCTCGTCCACGCCATGCGAATCCCGTATGAAGGCATGCTCGCTGCGGACGCGTACACGGGCATTCCCTTGATCGTATCCATTTGGGGCAATGACTTCACGTTACATGGTCCATCCACACCGTTGATGAGACATTACACTCGTTGGGCAATGCAGGTCGCCGATGGGCTTCACGCGGATTGTCACCGTGACATTCGTCTTGCACGCGAATGGGGTTTCGGGGTGGGCAAGCCCGATTTGGTCGCGCCAAGCAACGGTGGAATCCGAACCGATGTTTTTTATCCGCCCGGAAAAATGGTGGAGGAACCCGTCATCTTGAATCCACGCGGAGTGCGTCCGTATGTCCGCAACGACTCGTTTTTCAAAGCCATTCCGCTGGTGCTGAAGAAACATCCAAAAGCAAAATTTATATGCTCTGGAATGGCGGGAGAATCGCAAGCCATTCAATGGACAAAGGAAATGCGAATCGAGCATGCAGTGGAATTGCTCGCACCCGTCCCCAACATGGAGATGGCTGATGTCTATCGCCGCGCACAGATCCTTGTTTCACCGAGCCTCCACGACGGCACGCCGAACACTTTGCTCGAAGGCATGGCTTGTGGATGCTTCCCTGCGGCAGGCAACCTGGAATCAATCCGCGAGTGGATTACACCAAACGAAAACGGATTGTTATTCGATTCAACGAACCCGCAATCCATTGCCGATGCAATCATCTCTGCCATTGAAAACAAAAACCTGCGGGAGAAAGCCACAGGTTTGAATCAAGAGATCATCTCCGCACGGGCAGAGTATAAGAGTAATATGTTGAGGGTGGAGGAATTCTATCAACGTGTAGGGGCGGGGTAACTCCGCCCCTATAATTACATTTACCCTTCTCGCGGCGCCCGCAATGTATCCAATTTCTGGCGCAGTTCGATCCTGCGCTCGTCCGCCGCGTGACGGACCTCGTTGAAGAAGCCTTCGCCGCGCGAGCGGATCTGGGTACGCAGTTCCTCTCCTGCTTCAGGAGCCAGCAACAAGGCAATCGTCGAACCGACCAATCCACCAACAACAACCCCGATCAAAAATCCTAACATTCTTTTCATAATGATTCTCCTAGATAACGTCATTGCGAGTTGCTTCGTCGGGCCATGCCCTTCTTGCAATGACAGGATTCTACTAAAATTATTATAGATGAAATTCCGATTTTGTGGAA
>DATIUT010000267.1:0-9318 GCA_035466615.1 Anaerolineales bacterium
CGGAGGGGAGTCGGGATGAAGATGGTGGGCATGAGGCCTTATTAAAACTTTCTATGAGTTAGATGCATTCATCAAGGTGCCACCATTTAGCTTTTCCAACATGGTTTTCAGCAGGATGATCAAGCCTTGATATCAAAAGGGCGACCTCTGCCTGAATTTGTTTGTCACAACCTCCACTCAACTCCTTAGAGAGAATTTCTTCCAATCGTGAAATGGCCAGTCTTAAATGTTGTTTCATTTCATCAACGAGCCATACATAAATATGCCCAAGCAGGACAAGAACTGATGCCGTTGTTCGAATTTCATCGACTATTTCTGGGAAATCATCATCAATTTCCAAAACCAGTCAGCAACAGTATCACTATCCAAGGTTTGGTTGCCCATCTTGACATTTTAGCTTCCTCTTATCTGCGATTTTTTCATTTACTTTCTCAGCGCCTCAACCACCCGCGCAGGTGACATCGGCAGTTCGGTCATCCTCACACCCACGGCACGATAGATCGCGTTCGCAATCGCGGCAGGCGGCGGGACGATGGGCACTTCGCCGACGCCTCGTACTCCGTAAGGATGACCCGGGTTTGCGACTTCAACAAGGATCGTGTCAATCATCGGCAAATCGAGCGCGACGGGCATACGATAGTCGAGCCAGTTCGCGTTGAGCAAGTGCCCCTGTTCATCGTAAAGATATTCCTCGTTCAAGGCCCAGCCAATTCCCTGCGCCACGCCGCCCTGAATTTGACTCTCGACATACGCAGGATAAATCGCTTTGCCCACATCCTGCACGGCGGTGTAGCGGAGGATTTGAATCTTGCCTGTATCGGGGTCAACTTCCACATCCACAATGTGCGCCGCGAAGCCAGGACCGTATTGTTTCGGCTGGACAGCCGCACTTGCCACCACAGGTCCGCCGGTTTCATCGAGTTTGGAGGCAAGTTCCTTAAAGGTCAACTTTTCATCGCCTGAGGAAAAGACTCCATTCTCGAATGTAACTTTGTCTTTTTCCACTTCCCAAAGGATGGCGGCGCGTTCCTTCAACTTTTCTATTAATCCATTGGCTGTTTCATAGACAGCCCAACCTGTTGCAAATGTGGTGCGGCTTCCGTATGTCCCTTCGGTGTAACCGATGGAATTTGTGTCTGCTACGGTGGGGCGCACATCCTCGGCAGGGATTCCCAGCGTCTCTGCGAGTTGCATGGCGAGCGAAGTGCGCGTGCCGCCAATATCCACAGAACCCTCGAGCAGGCTGACGGTCCCGTCGTTGTTCACGCTGGCAGACGCGCTGGATTTTCCTCCATAGTTGAACCAATAGCCCGCAGCAATGCCGCGCCCGTACCGAGGTCCGGAAAGGGGCGATTGATAATGCGCTGATTCTTTCGCAGCTTGCAGAGTCTCCAAATAGCCGATGCGTTTGAAAGCGGAGCCATTTATGCTGCGGTCTCCTTCTTTTGCACCGTTGATGAGTCGGAACTCGATCGGGTCCATCCCCAGTTTTTCGGCGAGTTCATCAATGACTGTTTCCGCGGCGAATGCGGCGTTGGTACCGCCGGGCGCGCGATAGGCGGCCGTGCGCGGCTTGTTGACCACAACATCATATCCCTCGATGACCCCATTCTCGATGCGATATGGCCCAAGGATCACGCCCATGCCCGCACCGACAGGCGAACCGGGGTATGCACCTGCTTCGTAAATAAGTGTTGCCTCGGCAGCCGTGATCTTTCCGGTTGCATCCGCACCCATTTTTATTTTGATGTACGAGCCCGATGTTGGGCCTGTGGACGTCAACACTTCAGTGCGGCTCATTGTGAGTTTGACGGGACGATACCCGCTTTTGCGCGAGAGCAGAACAGCAAGCGGTTCGAGATACACACCGATCTTGCCGCCAAAGCCGCCGCCAATTTCCATCGGGACGACTCGCATATTCGAAATCGGAATTTCGAGAATCTCCGCAACTTGTTCGCGTACACCAAACGAGCCCTGTGTACTGCACCAGATTGTGATCTGCCCATCGGGATTGTATTGAGCGGTTCCATTCTGAGGCTCGATGTAACCCTGATGCACCATTTTCGTTGTGAACTCGCGCTCGACAATGAACTTCGCTTCTTTGAATCCTTTTTCAATGTCGCCGCATTTGTCTTGATAATGCCCGGCGATGTTGGTTGGCGAATCGCCTTTTTTGCCGAACTCATCTGTACGTAAGTCATCCAATAAAATCGGGGAATCGGACCTCATCGCCTTGCGGACATCCATAACCGGAGGCAATACCTCATACTCAACATGGATCAAATCCAACGCCTCTTTCGCGACGTGGGAACTGGTCGCGGCGACAGCGGCCACCGCGTGCCCGAAGTAAAGGACTTTGTCACGAGCGAGCGTGTTGTTGCTCTGATAACGCCGGTTGACGATGCCCTCACCCAATTCAACGATCTTGCTTTCAAGATCTGGCAAATCCCTGGCTGTGACCACTGCATGGACGCCCGCAAGTTTTTCAGCTTTGCTTGTATCAATGGAAATGATGCGAGCGTGCGCATGCGGACTGCGTAACACCGCCCCAAATAACATGCCAGGCAGACGGATGTCCGCGCCGTATTGCGCACGGCCAGTAACTTTATCCACCCCGTCATGGCGGAGCGGGGAGGTGCCGATCACTTTGTATTCGTTTGGTTTATCCAAAGTTGACATGTGTGGGTTCCTTGCTGATTATGTGTGTTCGCCATTGACCATTGACAATGGACGATAAATGGTCAACGGTCTATGGCCTTATCGTCGGTTATGCCTTTGCCGCATCCAGTACAGCACGGACAATGCGGTCATAGCCTGTACATCTGCACAGATTCCCAGCCAGCCACTCACGGACTTCCTGCTCACTGGGATTTGGATTTTGGTCAAGCAATGCCTTGCCCGCGACGATGAAACCCGGGGTACAGTATCCGCATTGCAGGGCGGCGTGTTCGATGAATTTTTGTTGCAGAGGGTGAAGCCCTTCGGGTGTGGCGATGCCCTCGATCGTCGTGACGGAACGTCCCTGAATCTCGACAGCCAGGACAAGACAGGAATTGACCAACGCGCCATCGAGAATGACATTACACGATCCGCAGTTGCCGTTGTTGCATCCTTCCTTTGCCCCCATCAGTCCAAGTATCTCACGCAGAACTTCCAGCAGACTCTGACGCGGCTCGCAAAGAAATTCAACTTCTTCGCCATTGATGTTGGCTGTGATGTGAGTCTTATTGGGCATATTGACCTCCTGCGCGTTCAATCGCTTTGTCGAGAGCGCGTTCCACTAAAACCGCGCATAAATGCTTGCGATGTTCGGCTGTCCCGCGTAAATCTGTAATTGGCTTTGCAATCGCTTGTGCCAGGCGTGCAGTTTCCTTTACGTTTGCACGCGTAACCTCTGTCCCTGAGAGAAAGGCTCCAGCATCGGAAGCAGACAGAGGGATGGGGGCGACCGCGCCGAGCGCAATCCTTGCAGAGATGAATCGCTTTCCATCTTTATCCAGAATCACCGACGCTCCCGCGCCGACCACGGCAATGTCCATTTCATTGCGCGGGATGAATCGCAGATAATGTGCGCCAAACCTTTCTTTTGGGGCGGGTATGTTGACCGATGTAAGAAACTCGCCTGAATGCAAAGCATTTTGACCGGGCGCCGTGCAAAACTCTTCCACAGGAAGAACGCGCGAACCACTTGGACCTGTGATGTTGCAATTCGCCTCATGGACGATCAATGCAGGAATCGAATCCGCCGCGGGCGACGCGTTACAAAGATTGCCCCCCATGCTGGCACGATTTTGGATCTGCACGCCTCCGATCAGCCTTACCCCATCAACCAACCCTGGATAATGTTTGCTTACGTTCGGGTCACTGCAAATTTGACGACATGATGCCGCCGCGCCGATACGAAGTCCATTCTGTGGATCGAATGTGATCTGTGTGAGCTCGGGGATGTACTTGATGTCAATGACAAGACCTGCTTTGCGCCGTCCCTCCCGCAACTGGACAAGCAGGTCCGTGCCGCCGCACAAAATACGAGCGTCCCCATTTTTGCCTGTAAGAAGAGTGACGACCTCTTCGATACTTTTAGGCGCGGCATAATCGAATGCTTGCATAGCACCTCCAACTGTATGGGTTAATGAGGGTGATTATACCCGTCAGGGAGGGAAAAGCCTCCGAGTTCTTGTGGACTCGGAGGCTTGAAAACTACTCTTCCTCTTCTTCCTTCACTCCAAATATCTTATCGATCCGTTCGAGAATTTCAGGAGTCAGTTTCGGCGCAATCTCGCCAGCCTTCATATTCTCGTGCAGTTGCTCCAGGCGGCTGGCTCCCGTAATGACCGTGCTTACGAATGGATTCTTCAGGCACCACGCCAGCGACAGTTGCGAAAGCGTACAGCCCAATTCCTTCGCGATGGGTTCCAGCGCCTGCACTTTTGCGTTTTTGTCCCTGTCTGTAACATCAGCGGTTAACCAGTCCATATTCATAACGCCCGCGCGGCTGTCTTTGGGAACGCCCTTGATGTATTTGCCGCTCAAAAGCCCCGAAGCCAGCGGACTCCATGTGGTGGAGCCATATCCGTATTCCTTGTAGAAGCGCGCATATTCACCCGCAAAGCGATGACGTTCAAACAGGTTGTAAACAGGCTGTTCGACCACAGGCTTGTGCAGGTGATGTCGTTCTGCAATTGCAATCGCTTCCACAATCTCCGCTGCCGACCATTCCGACGTGCCCCAATACATCGCCCTGCCCCATTCGATGATGTTGTGCATCGCCCAAACGGTCTCTTCGATGGGGGTGTTTTTGTCCGCGCGATGACAATATAATACATCCACATAATCGAGTTGGAGGCGTTCCAACGAACCGTTTATGCCTTCGATCAGACGTTTGCGGTTCAATGTATTCTTCTCGTTCACGCCATCGTGCAAGCCCCAATAGATTTTCGTCGTAACGAGATAACTGCCCCTGCGCCAGCCCAACTTCTTCAACGCCGCGCCCATTACCTCTTCCGATTTGCCTGTTGCGTACGCTTCAGCGTTATCGAAGAAATTCATGCCCGCACCATACGCCGCCGCCATGATTTCCGCCGCCGCATCCACATCCACTTGGTTTTTGAATGTAATCCACGAGCCTAGTGATAACTCGCTCACTTTGATGCCTGTCCTTCCCAAATGCCGATATTCCATTCCGACCTCCGTTTATGTTTGATACTGCAATTATAATCTTCCCATGCGCCGCACCACCCTGCTTTCCGTCTTCTGCTTCTTTTTTTTGACCGCTTGCGCCCCTCAACCGACCGCATCCACGCCCAGGCCTGCAGACCTCCTCCCATACCTGACCGCCACTCGATCCACGCCTCAATTGACTCCCGAAGGCTTGGTTCCACTGAAAACGCCTCTTCCCAGCCCGACACCTTTTACCTACACCGTCAAATCTGGCGATACGATCAGTTCCATCGCCCTTCAATTCGGTGTATCTATTGATGACTTGATTGCCGCGAATCCCGAGGTATCGCCGAGCGCAATGCCCATTGGAACGGCCCTCAAAATTCCAAGCAATCCGGATAATCCTTCCGGTGAACCAACTCCCACACCCGCGCCATTCATAGTGGAACAGATCGAATGCTATCTAACCTCCGGCAAAGGCATGTGGTGTTTTGTGCTTATCCATAATGACTTTTCTGACTTCATGGAAAATGTCAGCGCACAGGTGACGTTGGTCGACTCAAAGGAAATGTTCATCGCGACTCAAACCGCGTTATTGCCCTTGAACATCCTCCCTCCGGATACATCCCTGCCGCTTGCAGTGTATTTTCCTCCCGATATTCCCTTGGACGCCAAACCGCAAGTGCAGATTTTGACCGCAATACGTCTATCTCCAAACGAGTCACGATATTTGCCAGCAACAATTAACAACACCCTCGTTCAAATTAACTCAGAAGGACACTTCGCAGATATCAGTGGGGAGGTGCGTTTGCCCGCCGAATCAAATGCCGCGACACAAATCTGGGTCGCGGCGGTGGCTTATGATGAAAGTGGACGCGTGGTTGGAGTCAAACGCTGGGAGGGAGGCGGAATCCAGCCTGGAGGGAGTCTAAGTTTTGAGATGACAGTGGCAAGCCTCGGCGGAAGAATGACGCGGGTCGAGTTTGCTGTTGAAGCCAGACCATAGTGGGGGATGGCAGTTGCCATCCCCGCAAATTTATTTTCCTTCCAGCCACATATATCGTTCGATCGGAATATCAATCGGCGTCAACACATACCCCTTCACATATGGCTTGACCAATTCATACGAAAGCCAATGGACAGTGAACAACGCGGCGGCGTCGTCCACGATGATCTGTTCGGCCTGCTGATACATCTCGATGCGTTTCGTCACATCCTGTTCGACGCGCGCGGCCTCGAGCAATGCATCGAGTTCGGGATTGGAATATCCACCGTTGTTTTGATTCGAGCCGGTGTGAAAGAGGACATCCGCAAAGTTTTCGGGGTCGGGATAATCTGCACACCAACCGCCGCTGAAAAGCTGGCCGTGATTGTCTGCGTAGATCTGATCGTAATAAAAATTCGGTTCGAGATTTTCGACAGTGATCGTCATACCGAGATTCTTTTTCCACATATCTGCCAGAGCAGCGACATCCGAACTGACATCACTTCCGATGCCTGAATTGGTGAAAACAATGGGCGGCAGGTTAACTCCGTATTTGGATTGTTTCAAAAGTTCGCGTGCCTGTGCAGGGTCATAAGGCAGCCCTTGTAATGCGATATTGAAGCCCGGCAAACCCGGCGGATAAACCCCTTGCGCTGGCAAAGCATGACCATCCAGCACAACATCAATATATTGCTGACGATTGAACGCCATCGAAAACGCCTTGCGGACATTGATGTCGTCAAAAGGCGGCTGTGTCGAATCGAACACGACATACCCTGTGCAAAGTGACACACCCGTGCGTAGTTCGTTGTAGAGAGGTTCGGTGGGGTCGGTAAAACGCTCGATCGAATACACGCTGGTGATATCCACATCGCCGGTTTCGTACAACCGCTGGCTGTCTCCAGTGTATAAAGTGACAACAATATAAGGAATGGACGGCGCACCGAGATAAAAGTCCTGATTGGCTTCATAGACAATGCGTTCGAAGGATGTCCATTCAATCAGGCGATACGGCCCTGTGCCGTTCGGATGACGGTACCATTCACTATCACCTTCCACATTTTCTTTATCCAATACAAATGATGTGGGGTAGGTAAGTTTCAAAAGGAAGTATGGCTTGGGCGCGTCGATTGTGATTTGCAGAGTGTGTTCATCAAGCGCCTCGATGCCTTCAATGTGGTCTGCCTGTCCGGAGGCATATTCGTAGACGCCAATGATATCGCCAAGATAGGTCAACGCAGTGTCTGATGCGAGTTCAGGGCTGGCGGCGCGTTCCAATGAATAGACGACATCCTGTGCATTGACCGCGCGTCCGTTGTGGAATTTTGCGTTCTGGCGCAAATGGAATGTGTAGACCGTTCCATCTTCACTCACATCCCAACTCCCTGCGAGATCAGGCGTCAGATTCAATTGCGGATCGAACGAGACCAATCCGCTGAAGACGCGCTTGTCTCCTGAACCATACGTCGTGTGCGGATCATACTGGCGCGGATTCGTGGACTCGCCTCCCTCCAACACCAGAGCCTGATTCAGCGGAATATCCGTCTGCCAGGCTGACGCGTTCCTCACGCTTGCTGAGGTGATGGTCGAAACCCCAATTGCAAGAACGACCAAAGTTGTTACTACTGTTTTCTTATGCATGGTTCCCTCCTTTGCGGTTTTGCGCACGGATAAAGAAGACAAGGGCAACTACCACGATGATCAGCAGGAAAAGACAACAAACTCCAAGCAGTGCAAGCGTTAGCGCGATGGGAGGTCCGCTCCAGGTGGTTGGAGTTTCTTCGGCTGTCGGTTCACCCAATGAAGATGTTGGAATGGGTGTTGGTGTGGTAATCTGGCTTGCCAGCGGCGCTCCAGAGATGGGAACGATGGTGGGGACATATGTGGGAGTTGGTTGTGCAGTTGGTTCAGCCGAGACCGAACGCAGCGCGGCTCCAATGCCTTTTCTCCATGCGTCCTCAAGACCTTCCACATCGAAGCCATATGTGTTCATGAGTGCATCATCAATCGCCGCGCCATCGCGCAGGGATGTAAGCAGGTCCGTCATCTTTTGTTGCCCATGAGTTTCGATGAGGAATTTGACAATACTGTAAGACTGGCTGTAGGAGAGATAGGCTTTGTCTGGCACCTCCGAGAACCCTGCACTCAATGAACGGACAGTGAGCAAGGTATTGCTTTTGATTGCGTCATCCAGTTGTTGTTGAGAGGCAGGATCGAGGCCGCCTTCGCTGTACACGGCAAGCCCTTCGTTGAGCCACGTGGGCACACCGCCGAGACAGGAGAATGTGAGGTGCCCAACCAGGACATGCGTAAGCTCATGGACGATGGCATCGCGTCCCCAGTCCAGTTCGTCTCCTGAGATTCCCAGGATCACAATATCGTGCTCGGAAAAAGCTTGTCCACCTGTCCAGGATGGTTCGAATAAGATGGCATCCCCCAGATCGCTTGTGTTTGCATAGATGTACAAATCGATCGGCGTTTCAGCGATGAGACCGGATTGGGTTTTGTTGAAGTCAAGCCCGTTTTTAGCCGCGTTGAGCAGGTCTTGGGCGAAGGCTTGATCGCCGGAGTAGTAATGGAGGTTGAGTTTATCCGCTGTGACGGTTTTCCAGTCATGCTCCGAGTCGAGCCATGTGACTGTCTGTTGGTTTGACTCGGTTTCCTTGCCGGTTTCGTCTGTGTAGCGCCAGCGCCACCAGATGGTGGCACCGGGCGGGAGGGACCCGCTTTGACGCATTTCCCACGTCCATTCGACGTTTACAGATTTGCCGGGATCGAATTGCGGGAAGGCTTTGGCGACCACTTCGCCGCAGGTGAGTTGGTCAGTGCCGTATTCAAGGATAATGGATGTGATGTTCGCGGTTGCGGTGATCTTTGCACTGAACGTGACAGAGATGGGGAATGAGAGAGTCGCCTGATTGTCGGTCACATCCGCCTGATGGGAGGCGAAGGCAGGCTGGACAGTGAACAGGCTGAGGATAAGGATGAACGTGAGCAGGGTCAGAATTCGTCGCATACTTGGTCTCCTACGAAGATTGGGGAAGTTTATCACGTTGTACGGCCACCTTCCAGACACTTTTCAATTCGCATATCTTTGTTTGACGCTTGTATACCTTGCAAGTATAATCTTTTTGTTACTCCCAAACGGGGAGGTTTAGTTGAGGTCACAATGG
>DATIUT010000268.1:0-4103 GCA_035466615.1 Anaerolineales bacterium
ACGGACAACCGTCCCTGACAAAGATCCGGGAGATCATGGCAGACCTTGGAAAACGACCTGTTGATGAAATCGAGTGGAAAGAACTTAAAGGGTTGATAAATAAGATGAAAATGCAAATGACGCGGCGCTAATTTCTGCGGGCAAAAAGCGTCCAAAGCAGGGAAATGAACGCACCTGCCAACATTCCCTGTGCGTACAAAATATTCCCCGCGTTATAGAGCAATACCCCACCCAACAGCAAACCAAGAAAAACAATTCCAGCCGTCAGTCCATCCACAGACCGGGTCAATACATGGATCTCACGCGCAACCTGCGGCAACTGGACAATCAAATTCCCGCGCTCAGCCTGTGAAAACACGCGGCTGGCTTGGGATGGAAGTGCCATCAAATTCTGTAACAAACTTCCAAGTTCTTCAAGCCAGTCATCAATACTTTTTGTGGATTCCTGCTCTATCAATTTACGAGCATAGGGGGAAAGTTGATTCCATAAATTGAAGTCCGGGTCGAGGCCCGTACACATGCCCGAAAGGATCGCCACCGTCCGCGCCAGCATGATGAGATTGTTCGGCACCTGAAAGGGCATACTAAAAATCAAATCCCGATATTGATGAGCAAACTTTCGCAACTCATCGGGATTTGTCTTCCGCAGTTCGCTCATGGACATGCCCCAGAAACGGTCAAAGACCTGTGCTTCAGCCTGCTCGATCAATTTTAAATCCGCACCCGGCAATAACATACCCAATCGTTGATAAGAGGCAACCACCCGGCTCGCATTCTTTGTGCCAACGCCGATCAGCATCTCATGCAATCCATCGCGCACGCCATCAGGCACGCGCGCGGTCATCCCAAAATCAACAAATGTCAATTTCCAGCGGCGCGGGGATTCGCTGTCGGCGCCGAGCGGCGTCACGAACAAATTACCAGGATGCGGGTCAGCGTGAACGAAGCCGTCTTCGAAGATCTGTTTGAGATAGGTATCCAGCAATTTTTTCGCCACATCACCGCGTTTGATTCCCGCCTTTGTAATCCCAGCGTAATCTGTGATCTTGATGGCATACACATCCTCGAGGGTCAGCACGCGCAATGTCGTATGACTTCGCACCACCCGCGGAACATATACGTCAGGGTCATCCTTGAAGTTCTCGTAAAACTTTTCTGCATTCCCCGCCTCATTCAAATAATCAATCTCTTCGCGCACCGTTGCCGAAAACTCCCGCATCAATGCAGGCACATCTGCATGTTCACGCACAGGGCGATAACGCATCAACCAATTGCCCACACGCTGTAACGCAGACAGGTCAACTTCCACGATCAAATCGATGGACGGACGCTGGATTTTCATCACCACATTTCGAAATCCATCCGTTTCCTTCCCAAGCCTCAACCTGGCGCGATGCACCTGACCCAATGAAGCCGCCGCAAGTGGACTCTCATCAAACCATTCAAAACCTTCCGCGAGCGGCACACCCAATTCGGTCTCAGCCAACTTCTTTATTGCTTCATACGACTCAGCAGGGACTTCATCCTGTAGATCAGCAAGTTCGTCAGTGACTTCAGAAGGGAGCACATCCAACCGCGAAGACAGGAACTGCCCGACCTTGATCATGACCCCACCCATGTGGATTGCCAGCGCACGAAAGCGGACAGCCTCACGGCGGAACCGTTCCGGGCGCGTTCGGCGCGCCCATTTGCGAGGACCCAATTTGGCGATTATCAATTCCCAGACAATAAAACGTGCGATGACCCCCGTAAAAAAATATAGGATCCTGAAATAACGCCCACGAAATCGCGGTGCCTGCATGGAAACTCCTGTGCTATGCATTTGATTGTATCACCCGAACAATACATGGGACCAAATCAGGACACACATCCTTCGGGACCAGCAGGATCTCAGTGTTCATCCCATCCACAGTGGAAATAGGTATACAATAGAAGTGTAAATCGTTTTTAAAATCTTTCACAAGGAGGCAGAACCATATGGCTAAGGAATCCAAGGATAAAGAAGAGGGCGTTGCAGAAGAGCAAGCCACACAGCAGGATGTTGTCTGGCCCCAGATTACACTCGTCACTGCCTACTATATTTCCCTGGGTTTTCTGTTGGCTGGCAATCTTGTGTCAATATGGCCCGAAAGTCTTGGGTCTTCAACACCGGCCTCGGAAAGGGTAACTTTCTTCTTCCAAACGCTCCTGGTGTCGAATGAGGTCCGCCTGATCCTGATTGTAACAATGGCTGGCGCATTGGGAAGCCTTGTACACGGATTCCGATCACTATTTTGGTATGTAGGGAATCACGCCTATGTAAAGAGCTGGACACTCATGTATCTCCTGCTGCCGTTTGTAGGGTCAACGCTGAGCCTGATTTTTTACTTTATCCTGCGCGGAGGTTTGTTCTCGCCACAGGCAACTGTCGAAGCAACCAGCCCGTTTGGCTTTGCAGGGATAGCCGGTCTCGTTGGCATGTTTTCCAACAAGGCGGCGCTCAAATTGCAGGAGATTGCCGAAAGCATCTTTTCCACGCAACAAACCACAAAAGGCACGGATAATGTGGATCTAAAGAAAGACAAGGACGAGAAATAAGATCGCTTTGAAATAAAAACAGCGGACGAGTTTTGCTCGCCCGCTGTTCAATCAAAACACCATATCATATCCCTGCATTACTCAGGATATTCAACATCTGAGAGAGTGCTGCCGTGATGGCGGGATGTTCGACCTCGAAATGATCTATGGCATCCTGCAATCGTTTGAGAGTGGATGGATGCGCCGCTTCAGAAGCCTCAAGCAGTTTCTGAATGTCGGCGCTGAGGTGGCTCAGCATTTCACGCCCTTTTTCGTCCACGGATTCGGTGCGTGCAAGTTCGACATGCAGTTGTTCGAGCAGTTTACGTAGTTTTTGGTCTGCCATGACTGCTGTGCTCCTTTCATTGAACAGGACTGGAATCGATTTCCAACCTTATTTTACAACTTTTTAGGGAGGTGTGGATTAATACAATATCTCCCGATTCGCCTGTTCGATCTCTTCATAAATCTTCTTCACTTCTTCCTTCATCTCGACAGAGATCCCCGCTGTCTGAGGGATAAATTTGACCATGTCTTTCGCCTGACGCAGGAGGTCTTTGACATTGGCGATGTAGGAGAAGTCGCTTTTGCCAAGGTCGGTTGATGGGATTGGAAGGTCGCGAGCCTGTTGAATCAGTTTTCGAGCGCGCGCGATGCGGTCTGCCGCAGGGATGAGTTTTGCCATTGCGTTTCCTTTGGACGGTCGTATCCATTCAAGTAACTATATTATAGGTTTACCTGCATGATTTTGCCAACACCATACACGCAGGTGTTCATGCCCATCGCTGAGGGCTTGGGTCACCCGGTCGCTTTGACAGCCGGTTACGCCCCACGCGTCCCTTGACACTCCATTACATCTGTATTCATAAACCACATCCCCATAGGTTGATGATTCATTCCACAGATAATTGGTGATCGCCGAGCCAACGGTTTATTGTACCCTTCTACCATCCGCATCGTAGTTGTATGCAATGAATGTGGCATCCGGCAGGGTCACGCTGGCCAGACGGTTGTCATGAATGACAATGGAGTATTCAAATACTTCCTTTCTGACCGCCTCGTCTCGGTCTCGCTGGTATTGGACTCGAATGGTACAATCCTCGAAGGACAAAGATACCTTCCTTTCGGCGCGCCGCGCACGATGCCACCTTACGCGACTGTCGCCTCCACCGACTTTACCTACACAGGCCAGCGCGACCTGCCCGGCACCGGCCTGATGGATTACAAGGCACGCTTCTATTCGCCTTATCTTAACCAGTTTACCCAGCCTGATTCCATTGTACCAGACCCGTCCAACCCCCAAGACTGGAACAGATACTCCTACGCGCGAAACAATCCTCTAAAATATACCGACCCGTCAGGGCACAACCCATGTTTGGATGACGGGTATTGCGGTAATATTAGCGATACCAGTTACCAAAAGTATATATACTCCAATGCGATCAAAGATGTGTACAAGTGGAACCTAAAAGGCAACTGGACACTGAAAGAACTCAAAACAATTTACCAAACAGGTCGCGATATTGAACAATATGCGGACAGCGTGA
>DATIUT010000269.1:0-17395 GCA_035466615.1 Anaerolineales bacterium
CTTTGCCTTCTCCACGCGATCGTCAATTTTTGTGACCCGTTCGAGCCAGGCGCGCGCATCGTCCGCGCCAAAGGCATTCGCCAGCGAGAGAATGGGCGCGGGGTGGCGGACCTTTTCGAAACGGTCGGCAGGTTTGGCTCCCGCGCGTTGCGTTGGCGAATCGGATGTGATCCAGTCCGGATGTTCAGTCTCAATCTGTTTGAGTTCGTTCAACAGCCTGTCAAACTCCAGATCGCTGATGACCGGCGCGTCTTTGACATGATACAAATAATTGTGCTTGCCGATCTCTGCCTTGAGTTGTTCATAACGGTTTTTTGTACTCATAATGAAGTTGTGTTCCTTTCAAATCACTTCCAAATATCACCATACGAATGTTCGCCGTGCAACAACTCGCCGCGCGCAAAGCGACCAAGATTGAGCGAGGAAATATCAACCAGTTTTGCGCGTCCATCCAGGATCAACTCGCTCATGCACACACCGACCGCAGGCGACAACTTGAATCCCGTACCGCTAAAGCCACACGCAACATAAAATCCGTCCGGCCCGGCCATGTCAATGACCGCGCGCTGATCGGGCGTCAAGCCATCGCGTCCCGCATGTGTTGAATGGAGCGCGCCCTCCTCCATGCCGTCCATGCGTTCGCAGATGCGGTCAATGGCGCGCATTATGAACTCATTGCTCACATGTCCCAACTCAGATTCGGGCGGTTCGCCCATGCGGTTGTCATCCTCCAGCCCGATCAATGTCAGCTCGCCTTCAGGGCGGAAATACATCGAAAGCGCATCATCAATCACTGTTGGATGCATCCCAACCTTCGGCGGACGTTTCACGAATGCCACCTCATGCGTCCACGTATCGAGTGGAATCTCGACTTCGACCAACTTCCCAACCCGGCCCGCAAACGTCCCTGCGCAATTGACGAGAACCGGCGCATCGAACGACCCCCGGTTCGATTCAACGCCTTGAACCTTTCCACCGCTGACGCGAATCCCGGTCACTTCGCAATCCTGTTTCAAGACCGTCCCGCGTGCTTTGGCATTCTCAATGAAGGAATTTGCCGTTAACACCGGGTCGGCATATCCGGACTCAGGTTCATATGCCGCGAACTCGAAATCATCTGTCTTGATCATCGGGGCAATCTTCTTCACATCATTAGCCGCAATCACATCTGTAATTATGCCAATCCGCTTGTGCATCGCGACGTTGGCGCGCAACTGTTCATTCTTATCCGGGGCAACGATCTGTAAAAACCCTGTTTTATGGAAACCGCACTCACCGCCGATGCGCTCGCGCCAGTTCCTGAAAAACTGAAAACTCTCCCAAGCCAGCGCTGAATCGACCTCGATATCGTAATGCATGCGGACAAGTCCGCTCGAGGCGCCGGTCGCACCCACAGCGACAGTCTGCCGCTCAAGGATCAAAACCTTCAATCCGCGTTGTGAAAGATTATATGCAACACTTGCTCCGATCACCCCTGCGCCAATCACGATTGCATCATATGTTTGATTCATATTTCACCTGAATACTGGAATGACGCGAGTATACCATTGCCCTCACCCGGTCACCCTCTCCCGTCAGGAGAGGGGAATAAGATATACTTCCAGCATGTCCCGTGAACAGATCGGTCTCTTTGGCGGCACGTTCGATCCGCCACATCTCGGTCATCTCATCCTTGCATCCGAGGCATTCTCGCAACTCGATCTCGACCGCCTGTTGTGGATTCTCACTCCCGAGCCGCCTCACAAACAAGACCAATACATCACTTCGATTGAACACCGGCTTGCCATGGTGCAGCTTGCCATTCAGGATAACCCGACCTTCGAACTTTCACGCGTCGAGCTGGACAGGCCCGGTCCGCATTACACATTGGACACGGTAGAACTGATCGCACAGCAATACCCGGACGCGGATATTACTCCCATCATCGGCGGCGACTCCCTGCGCGACCTGCCCAAATGGAACCGCCCGCAGGAACTGCTTCAAGCCTGTCACTGGGTGGGCGTGATGCACCGTCCTGGCGAGCAGGAAAATCTCGAAGCGCTGGAACGTGAATTGCCGGGCATCAGTTCCAAGGTCCATTATGTGGACGCGCCGCTTCTTGAGATCGCCTCGCGCGAGATCCGAATCCGCATTGCGGACAGGAAGCCCTTCAGGTATTACCTCCACCCCGATGTATACAAATACATCGAAAAAAATCATCTATATCAGCAGATACAAGCCGAAAATCTAAAATCGTAAATCCCCATGCCATTGCTTTTTGATTCCCTCTTCTCATCTGTCGCGATGAGCCACTTCATGGTGGACGTGTTCAACGCGAGCCGTCCCGTCCTATTGACCTATCTCGGCCTGACCGAAACACAGATCGCGCTCTATTCAGCAATCTATGTCTGGGTCTCTGCTCTCACACAGCCTTTCTTTGGCTGGATTTCAGATCGCGTGGGACCGCGCTGGCTGGCAGCTGGCGGTGTGTTATGGATGACGGTGTTCTATTCAGGCGCGGTGTACATCCCGGGCACATGGGGGTTGCTTTGCCTGATCATCGCCGCGCTCGGCTCCTCCTCCTTTCATCCTGTTGGCACCGTCCAGGCCACTCTGCAGGGACGCAGCCGCCTCAAGGGACGCGAAACAACGGCGGCATCGTTGTTCTTCATGGCAGGCCAGATGGGGCATTTTCTGGGGCCTGTGATCACAGGCTTTATTTTATTCAGGTGGGGATTACCGACGCTGTTCATCCTCCCTGTTGTTTCGATCCCAATTGGTTTTTCGCTTGCCTATCAATTACGGCACAATCATCCACACCCAAAAGCACAACACGGCGACGATAAGATCCGCCTGCAGGCTGGTTGGAGTTTCATCATCCTGCTTGCAACTGTGGCAACGCTTCAATCGTGGTCACAGGCAAACATGATCAACTTCTTTCCAAAGTATCTGAAAGACATGGGTATGAATGCCGCAACCTACGGAAATATTGCGGGGTTGTTCATGGGCGGCTCGGCTTTGGGAAACCTGATCGGTGGTTATTATGGCGATCGTTTTGCAAAGAGAAAGGTTGCAGCGCTCGCTTTGTTGCTTGCATCCGTACCCATCTTCATCATGAGTAGAATCGGTTGGTCGCCCTGGCTGTATCTGTTGATCCCGCTTGCAGGCGCATGTACCGGGTCGGTGCACAGCATCATGGTCGTTCTGGCGCAACGCATCATCTCCGGTGGCATGGCTCTGGCATCGGGTTTGATACTTGGGTTCATATTCTCGTCCGGTGTTCTGGGAATGTTACTGACCGGCCCGCTCGCGGAGAATTACGGTTTTCCCACTGTTTTGATGATGACAACAGGTCTGGTGCTGGTCGCTTCACCACTGGCGTGGATGCTAAAAGAGGCACAAACGGGTTCCGCGTAACAAGAGGGTGCGGCACACCTCCCCATTTTTCGGAAAAAATCCCCTGCCCAAAAAATTATATATAATTTATAATGTCGTCAGTTACCCGAGGTACTGATGACTATTCACACCCCGCTCAAAGAAGAAACAGAACACAACCAGAAGAGGCCTCTCAAAGAGGACATTTTCGATGCCCTGCTCGAGAAGATCATTTCAGGCGGCTACAAGCCCGGTGACTGGCTCAGGCAGGAGGACATCGCCTCACAACTCGGTGTAAGCATGACCCCTGTCCGAGAGGCATTGGACTTGCTGGATGCGGCGGGTCTTGCAGAGCGCGTCCCGTATCGCGGGGTGCGCGTCCCTGAGCCGACCCATGAAGAGATCGCGGAGTCTTATGTCACGCGCTTGTTACTGGAAAAAGCTGTCAGCCGGGCGGCGGCTCTTAACCGGGAGCAGGCTCATATCGATGCGTTGAAGCGGATCGTCAGTCAGGCAAAAAAACTGATACGGCTGGATGATATGTCCGCGTCCCGCAAACTGAGCGGGGATTTCCACTTCACTGTGGTGCTAGCCGCAAAAAACACCACGCTGGCCCGTGTTTATAAGGTGGCTGTGAATTCGTTCCCTGACTGGATGTTGTATCAGGCAATGTTCGAGCATCCTGAAGCGCTGGAGGAAAGCGTGAAGGAGGAATACAAGGAACATCTTGCGATTGCAGAGGCAATTCAGGTGCAAGACGCCGACCTTGCCGAACGATGCGCAGAGGAACACATCCGCGATATCGGCAGTCAACTTGTGTCCTACCTGGGCGTCCCACAGGAATTACTCGACCGAAAAATGAACCAAATGGGTTTCTAATTTTCTCAAAGGAGCAATGGCATGTCGGAAGAACTCTACAAGCAAATGGCACAAAGTATCATCGAAGGCGAGAAGGATATGGCAATTGAACTCGCACAAAAATCCATCGAACTCGGAATCCCACCATTGGATGCCATCACAAATGGATTTGTGGTCGGTGTCAATTACATCGGTGACCTGTTTGGGAAGGGCGAGGCGTTTTTACCTGAACTGGTAATGTCCGGCGAAGCGATGAAGGCTGCCGTGGCCGTGCTGGAACCCGAACTGATAAAGCTGGGTGAAGCGCGCGAGGTAATGGGACGCGTCGTCCTTGCAACTGTCGAGGGCGACATCCACGAGATCGGCAAGACACTCGTCGGCACAATGTTGAGTGCGTCTGGCTTTGAGGTCGTTGACCTGGGCGTGGACCAACCAGCCGAAAAGATCATCGGCAAGGCGCTTGAGATCGATGCACAGATCATCGGCATGAGCGCGTTGCTCACGACGACGATGGTGCGCCAGCGCGAAGTGATCGAGGAACTCGACAAGGAAGGTTTACGTCCGCGCATTAAGGTAATGGTTGGCGGCGCGCCGATCACGAAAGATTGGGCGGAAAAGATCAAAGCGGACGGTACATCCGAAGATGCTGTCGGCGCGGTGCAATTGGCAAAGAAACTGGTTGGGAAGGGGTAAATACACTGGTGGTTGAGTAGGGCGAAGGCCATATCGAAACCACCTGTAACTCGAATTAATTAGCTAGTGGTGGTCTCGATACGCCGCTTCACGGCACTCGACCACCGAAGTGTGACTGGCAAAGAGAGAGCCGAGACACGCAGAGCCTCGGGAGGGCACCATGTCTAAAAATATCAAGTCCATCAGCAATCCAAAACTAAAGCTCGAAATCTTGACGACCGAAGAAGTCAAAAAGATCCACGATGCCACACTGTGGATCATCGAAAACGTCGGCGTGCGGTTTCCGTCCAAACGCGCTCTGGAAATATGGGAAGCCAACGGCGCAACAGTGGATCACGAAAAGATGATCGTCCGCGCCAGGCCCAATCTCATCGAAGATGCGTTGAAGAAATGTCCGCCTGCGTACAAGCTTGCGGCGCGCGATCCGGGACAGGATTGTCCGCTGGATGGCAATCATGTTTTTCTCGGGACGGATGGATGCGGCGTGGAAGTGATCGATATCCAAACGGGTCAAAAACGGACCTCGGTCCTGAGCGATGTACGAGATATATCCCGCATCGCTGACGGGACAGAGGAGGTCGGTTTCCATTGGGTGCCGGTCTCCGCACAGGATAAACCCGCCAAGACACGTGGTCTGCATGAGATCAAAACGATTTGGGAGAACTCCACCAAACATGTCCAGACCGAGTCGATCTATTCCGTCCATGAAGCCTATGCCGCGATGGAAATGGCTGGTCTGCTCGTCGGCGGCAAGGACAAGTTGCGCGAACAACCCGTTCTATCGTTGATGCAGTGCACTGCTCCCCCGCTCGGTCACGATGGCGGCAGTCTCGATGCTGCATTGATCGCGGCGGAACACGGAATTCCCACCGGATTCATGACGATGGCGTCCTGCCTCACAACAGGACCGGCAACTTTGGCAGGCAATCTCGCGGTCGGCAACGCCGAGGTCATCGCAGGAACAGCACTATTGCAACTGGCATATCCCGGCGCACCGGTCTTCTATGCCGCCGCACAGACCGCCGCAGACATTCAATCCGGTTCCTATACCGGTGGCGGGCCGGAGGATTTCCTTTTCGGCGCGGCGACCAATGTACTTTCAGACTTTTACAACATCCCGCTTTCGATGGGTGCATTCGCCACCGGTGCAAAGGAACCGAATTGGCAGGCAGGGCTTGAGGGTGCCATGTCCAGTTTCATGGCAAGCATTGTCATGTCCGATATGTTGCTAGGATGTGGTTTCCTGCATGGGAGCCGCATCTGGTCTTATGCAGAGATGATGATGGATTGCGAAATCTTCTCGATCATCCATAAGATGATGCAAGGCATCGAAGTAAACGAAGAAACGCTCGCGCTGGAAACGGTTGCCAGGGTCGGCCCGGGAGGCCACTACCTCGCACAGAAACATACCCGCCAACACGCCCGCGAACTCTTCCGCCCCGAATTCATGGACCGGCGTCCGTATAGCGAATGGGAAACGAAGAAGGACGACGCGAGGGATTGGGCGCTTGCCAAGGCTCGCAGGATTCTGAATGAACATCAACCCGACTCGCTTGATCCAAAGCTGAGCGCAGAGATGGCAAAGATCATCGAGTCAGTGGAAAAACGTTAATGTCATTGCAAGCGAAGCGAAACAATCTCGAGATTGTTTCGTCGCAAACAACGCTCCTCGCAATGACAATAGTAAACAAAAGAAAGGAATTACAGGTATGCAACCCAAACTCACTTTACTGTCCGAAGAAGTGCTCCCACGCATCATTGATGAGGCATATCAACTCATGCTCAAGCCGGGCATCAAGGTGCAGAACGCGGAAGCGCGCAAACTACTTGCCGATGCAGGCGCACAGGTGGATCAAGAGACATTCGTTGTCAGATTACCGGAACAGGTCGTCAAAACCGCCTTGAGCACCGTCCCGCAAAAGTTCCATCTGTACGATTATGACGGTAATCCAAAAGTGGAATATGGCGGCGATACCGTCCAATACGACCCGGGTTCCTCCGGCGTTACCATCCTGGACCCGGAGACCTTCGAACATAAAACAACTGAAACCCAGGACCTGATCAAACTCATCAAAGTTGCAGAACAGATTCCGCAATATGATGCGCAATCCACGGCGGTTGTCTGCGATGACGTTCCCAGGGACCTGCACGACCTGTATCGTCTGTATCTGGTCATGTTGTATTCGAAGAAACCGATCGTCACCGGCGCCTTCACCAACAACACCGTGCACCATATGATCCACATGCTCGCCATCTTTGCAGGCGGACACGACAAATTGCGCGAGAAACCGCGCGCCATCTTCGATGTTTGCCCATCGCCTCCTTTGATCTGGTCGAACTTTGGCGCTGGCAACCTGATCGCGCTGGCGCGCGCAGGTGTCCCTGCCGAGATCGTCTCCATGCCCCTGGCTGGTGCGGCGGCTCCGGTTACATTGCTCGGCGCGGTCACACAACACGCAGCGGAATGTCTCTCCGGCATCACCATCCATCAACTCGCAAATCCCGGCTCCCCCATCGTTTGGGGCGGCGCGCCTGCCATTTTCGACATGCGTAAAGGCGGCACGCCCATGGGTGCGGTCGAAACCGCCATGATCGACTCCTCTTATGCGCAGGTTGGCAAATCACTCGGCTTGCCCACTCACGCTTATCTCGGCACGACCGAATCCAAAGTGTTGGATATGCAAGCCGGGCTTGAAAGCGGCATGGGCGCGTTGATTGGCGCATTGAGCGGCATCAACATGATCTCCGGGTCAGGCATGTTGGATTCCCTGCTTTGTCAAAGCCCCGAGAAACTTGTCATTGACGCGGAAGGCGTCGCCATGGCGAAGCGCATGCTGGGTGGTATGATGATCCACACCGACACGCTCGCCACCGGGTTCTATGACCAAAATATCAATTTTAGAGGCGGTGACTTCCTCAAACAAAAGGTTACGATGCAACTCTTCAGGAAGGAACAACATATACCTGGCACGGTCATTGATCGAGACTCGATACGCGGTTGGAAGGAAGGTGGATCGTTGGACACCTTCGAACGCGCGAAAATCCGAGTGAAGGAACTTCTCGCTTCATATACCAAGCCGGAACTTGATCCTGCCAAAGTGGAAGAACTCCACACCTTTGTCCTTGACCTTGCCCAAAAAGCCGGCATGGACACATTGCCCGAACAGAATCTTTCTCCCGTACCAGCGTAATCCATCAAAATGATTCCATTGAGACGCGTGATAAACTTCTGGAATTCGGCAAAACGTGGATTTTCTTTTATACAAAGACGAAGGCCACACCTTCTTGAAGATCAAAAACATTTTGGAGGCTGAAACAAAACGAGTTAAGTTTTTAGAGAAGGCGTTGGAAAAATAATTATCCTGTCATTGCGAGTGGGCTTCAGCCCGGCCAAGCAATTTCCGAATTATGTCGGGATTGTTTCACCCTTCGGGTCTCACAATGGCGAAACAACAAGGAGTGTCATGCCGCCATTGAAGTTTTTGTCCGATGAAGATGTAAAAGCGATGCATGAAGCCACACTTCAAGTATTGCAGGAAGTGGGTGTCTTTTGGACTCACAAACCCAGCCTCGACATCCTGACCGACGCGGGATGCACTGTCAAAGATAATCGAGTCCACCTTCCACCAGACCTTGTGATGGACAGCATTGCCAAGGCAAATAAACGCCCCGTTGTTCGCGGGCGCAACGGACAGGTCAACGAACTCGGGGCTGGCAGTTTGTATTTCCATAATCTTGGTGGCGCACGCGATGTGTTCGAAGCAAAAACATGCACGCGCCGAATCGCTACAGGGCAGGATGTCATCCATGCATCACGCCTGCTCGACGCACTCCCCAACGCACATACCGTCACACCGTTCTTTACACCGCAGGATGTACCCGGTGAATTGATGTCTCTGTACATGTATCGTCATTGCATACCCCACACAACCAAACCTGTTCAGGGGCCCGGTATCCAGTTCGCAGAGGAAGTGAAGTACGCGGTTGAAATGGCGCAGGTTGTTGGTACGCCCGCGCATGAGTTGACACTGTCGCTCTCGCCCGTCAGTCCGCTCACCATTCATGACCACGCCGCGGCCGCAGTGATTGAGATGGCAAAGGCAGGCGTTATCTCTTCGAACCTGCCCTGTCCCACAGGCGGTGCCACCTCTCCCATGACCATCACCGGAAGCATCGTGCAACAAAGCGCAGAGACATTGTGCCTGCTCGTGCTCGCGCAGATTGTCAAGCCGGGATGCAGTTTCGTCTATTGTGGAAGGCTCGGAATGCTGGAACCGCGCACAGGATTGATCTGGGGCGGCGTGGAATTGGGTCTATCCTCCGCCGCCACCGTTCAACTCGGACATTATTACGGGTTCAGCGTCAATGTATATGGGTTTTCAACGAATTCCCATACGCTTGACGCACAGAGCGCCTTCGAGCGTGGTCTCAACGCTGCCATCCCGGCTCTCGCTGGCGCGGACGAACTCTCCGGCATTGGCGAGATGGAAGCGGGTGTCATGGGTTCCTACGCTCAAATGGTTCTGGACAATGAACTGATCGGAAGCATCATGCGCCTGAGTAAAGGCCTGTCTGCAGATGCGGAACATCTGGCCGTGGACATCATCCTCGATGCAATGAATGGAACGCGTAACTTCCTGGGTCAAAAGCATACAATGAAACACCTGCGCGCCGGCGAATTGTCTCTCACCAGGCTCGCCGAACGCAATTCATGGGAAACATGGGACGAGAAACTCGAACGCAAACAAATGGCGGACCACGCCATTGACGAAGCCGAACGGATCCTGAAGGAACATGTCGTCCCGCCATTGGAACCACAGCAGGAAAAAGAATTGGATAGAATTATGGCAGCGGCTGAAGCGGAGATGGTAAAGAAAAAATGATTACCTCGCTCCCGATAACCACTAGGACAATGTGAGTGGAGTAGTGCCTCGCGTTACACAGCCGAAGCGCGCTTTGGCTGCACCCGTTATGCTCGTTCCGTTCAACAAGAAATATGGAGAAAACTTAATGCTCAAACAATCACATGCAATCTCAGAAGAACTCATCGAATGGCGACGCGATTTCCACATGCACCCCGAGATCGGTTTTGACCTGCATCGCACATCCAAAATAGTCGCGGATGAACTGGAAAAAATGGGGTACAGGGTCAAGCGCGGGGTTGGAAAGACCGGCGTTGTCGCAGAGATTGGAGAAGGCGGCAAGATGGTCGCCATCCGCGCAGACATGGACGCGCTTCCCATCCTGGAACAAAATGAATACGAGTATGTTTCGCAGACGCCGGGAGCCATGCACGCCTGCGGGCATGACGCACATACAGCCATGGCGCTTGGTGCAGCTTTATTGCTGTCAAAGGAAAAACTTCCCGGTCGCGTGCGGTTTTTGTTTCAACCATGTGAGGAAACTTCTGACGAGGAGGGTAAGAGCGGCGCGATGCGTATGGCGGCGGAAGGCGCAATGGATGGAGTGGATTATGTCATCGCACAACACGTGGATCCCGCGCAACCTGTCGGCACGATAGGCATTAATGCCGGTCCTTGTTCGGGCGGCGTGGACAACTGGTATGGCGTGATCACAGGCAAGGGCGGCCATGGTGCGCACCCGGACCAGACGATTGATCCGTTCCATCTTTTGGCACTCGTCATTCTGGGATTGAACGGGGTCGTTTCGCGCAGGATCAATCCTTTTGAACCGGCTGTCGTAAGCATAGGCATGATCCATGGCGGCTTCACTGAAAACGTGATCCCCGACCAGGTAAAACTTAGTGGAACGCTACGATTTACCAATGCAGATATTCACGAACAAATACGTGAAGAAGTAAAACGCGTATTCGAAATCGCCAAAACCATGGGCGGTGGTTACGAGCTCCGTTTCGAGTATGGCGGTCCACCGATGGTTAATGACGAAATGGTTTCAGGTGTGATCGAAAAAGCCGGCAGGGAAATTCTCGGAACCACCAATGTGCATGCGATCGGAAAGACACTCGGTGCGGAGGATTTCAGTGAATTTCTCAGGCTGGCTCCCGGTGCAATGTTCACCCTCGGCACACAGAAGAAGGGGCATGAGGAATACAAACTTCATCATCCCAAATTCGACCTGGACGAGCGTGCGCTTCCCATTGGCACCGCCATGCTTGTCGAGACGACCAAACGATTTCTCGACAATGAGTAAAAACAAAATAAAGCATCCCGTGTATTTTGTGACACGGGATGCTTGTTACTTGCTACAGAATGCAGAACTTGCTATGAATGTCCAAAAGGCCCCCACGTATGCCAACTGCTTTTGCTCCTTATTGTGTCATGGGCTACATCAAACGAAACCTTTTGAGATATAAATGATAGGGGATCATCATTAGAAAACCAATGGCGATCACAACCTGCCCGATCAACACGCCCCCCGATTGCCACGGACCAAAATATGGCACCATTGGCAACATGTGCGACCCCATGCCAAAGACATCCGCCATGCCTGTAAAGACCGAGACAACATATCCTGTGCCAACCAGCCTCATCCCAACATCTGCAACAATACTGCGCGAGTCCCTGCCCCACAATGCGATCAACCCGACATAACCGCCGATACAGATCATCGCGAGTCCGATCAGGAACACGGCGATTTGAATGAAACCGACCACAGGACTTCGATCCCAACCGAACCAGCCGGGCTTGGCTCCGACAGCAAAAACGAAGAAACCAAACACTACCATGACCAGGCTGAAACGGATTCGCAGGTACGAGATTCGGAAATCAGGTCCGCCGTTCATGAAGGTAAATTCCTTCTCAGGAATTTGAGCCAGTTGCCGCCAAGGACATTTGATGCATCTGTCTCGGTGTATCCGCGTTCCATTAATTTTGTGGCGATGAGTTGCAAATCGGCAATTGAATCCAGTTCCGGGGGGATGGACTGCAGACCAAAGCCCCCGTCAAAATCCGAGCCAATGGCGGCATGTTCAGAATTACCCGCCAGTTGGCAGATATGATCAATGTGTGCGATCAACGTGTCCAGATGGACCTCTTCGCGGCGGCTGCCATTCTTGCGCTGCCATCCCACTTTGAGGAATGTGTTGAGCGGGATGACTCCGATCACACCCTCGCGCTCAACGAGACCACGGATCACATCGTCAGGCAAATGGCGGTTTGTGTCTGCGCCGCGCATGAGCGCCGCACAATTTGCATGGGTAACCATGACAGGTCCTTCGTAACGGTCAAGCGACTCGTACGCGGCGGTTTCGTCCATGTGACTGAGATCGAGGATGAAGTTGTAATCCGCCATCGCAGAGATTAATTGACGGCCCTCGTCTGTCAGCGGGCCCGGTTCGCCTGTTCCGCCACAGTAACGCGTGCCGGCCCATGCAAGACCGACCAAACGCAGGCCCAGTTCCCACCATTCAGAAAGTTCATGTGGCGAGCGGATTCCATCCGCGCCTTCCATGAGGTAAACCAGGCCGACAGGATGTCCGTTGCCATCGTGTTCAGGCCTGGACCAATGTTCAATGACAGAATTAAGTTCAGGGGTCGAGGAGATGATGCGAAATTTGTCAGGGCTGGAATCGACCAGTTTGCGGTAGACATCCACCTGATCCCGATAGAGGTGATGTGCGGTTTCGGAATCCTGGTAAACAATGATGTCCCCGGTTTCCTTTTTTCTGGCGGGGGTTGCGAACAATGTCGAAAACACCACCGCCACTCCGCCCTGCTGGTATTCAGGCCAGCCGACGATGCAATCACCGTTACGCTCCGGGGTGGTCGTGCCAGCTTCGATGCGGCGCGTTTCCCTGACTGAGCGTGTATAGTCCCGCCCATAGGTGAGCATATTCCATGCAAGATCTTGATGCGAATCTATAATAAACATGAGCAGAAAAGAGCGCACCTGGGTGCGCTCTCGTTTTATCTGGCTTCTGAAGTTCCTTCAGTTGGCTCCCCCGTTGAAGCATCGGAAGCGTCCTTCACATCTTTGGTGGCTTCATCGTGCTCCATTACACCGAACTCGGCGGTCATCAATTTGAAGTCCTTGTCGGCAAAGGCCGCGGAATCAACCTTGCGCAAGCTCAAACCAATACGATGCTGGTCGGGGTCAATGCGGATGACACGCAGACTCTTGACATCACCTTCCTTGAGAACCTCCTTCGGGTGCTCGATGCGGTTTTCGGAAATCTCGGAGATATGGATCAGGCCTTCGATATCACCCTCGAGGCGGGCAAATGCGCCAAATTTGGTGAGACGTGTAATGACTCCCTCGACCAGTTGACCGACGCTGTACTTTCCAAGGCGTTCCTTCCAGGGATCATCCAAAAGGGCGCGGATGGAAAGACCAATGCGCTTCTTTTCGCGGTCAATGTTGATGACCTTGACCTTGACCTCCTGCCCCACTTCCAGCGCTTCGCGCGGGTGCTCGATATGATCCCAGGAGATTTCGGAAAGGTGAACCAGTCCATCGGCACCGCTGACATTGATGAACGCGCCAAAGTTGGCAACGCTGGTGACGCGCCCGGTATACACTTCACCTTCCTGCAATTCCTCGAGCACGCGCTCCTTGATGGACTGACGCGACTCTGTGCTTGCGGCTTTTTCAGAAAGGATAAGACGACGGCGCTCACGGTCCACTTCGATCACACGCACGGAGATGGGTTCTCCGATCATTTTCTGCCAGCGTTGTTCCGGAGTATCGCCCGTGGATTGAATACGGCGCAGCGCGCTGACCTGTGAGGACGGGACAAAACCGCGCAAACCCTCCACAGAGACGATCAAGCCGCCTTTGTTGAAACCAATGATCTTGCTGTCGATCACGCTGTTCTCTTCAAGGTGTTTATCCACGTTATCCCATGAGATCTGCTCCTGCGCGCGTTTCAACGACAGGACAACATTACCGTTGGCATCCTCAGGGCTGATCACAAAAACATAAACTTCCTGCCCAACCTCCAGCGCTCCGCGCTCCTCCGCCGACAATTGTTCCAATTCCCTGCCTGCGACCAATCCCTCGGATTTCGCTCCGATACTGACAAGGATCTGTGACGAGCTGACGCTCGCAATATGCCCCTTGCGGATCTCACCCGCCTGAGGCAAATCAATATTAAGTTCCTGCTCTCTGAGCAGGGACTCCATCGTTTGGTTGTTGGGGTTGCTGGCTTGCTCTCCCTGCTTTTTGGGATCGCTCCCCTGAGCGGGCAGGGCTTGATTCTGATCTGTCACTTGAAATACTCCGATTAACAAAAATGTAGACGGGATTATACAGGTGAAACAGGAACTTTGCAACCCTGACGCAACGAAATGTTGCAATTCTTGATTTGGCGCGGCTAAGCCAAAAGATTACATGGATTTAAACGGTATTTTGATTCACGCGTTATAATCACCAACCGGAGTCTACACATGCCATCTATTTTTCCCTTCACAGCCATCGTAGGACAGGAGCGTATGCGACGCGCTCTCATCTTGAATGCCGTTGACACTCGCATCGGCGGTGTATTGATCCGCGGTGAACGCGGCACCGCCAAATCCACAGCCGCACGCGCACTTGCCGCGTTGCTCCCCAAAGTCAAAGTTGTGGACGACTGCCGCTTCGGCTGTGATCCCGATAAACCCAATACATGGTGCACCGAATGCAAGGAACGCTTCGCCGGAAACAAGGCCATCCCTTCCCACATTCGCACCACATCTTTTATGAACCTGCCCGTTTCCGCCACCGAAGATCGCGTGGTTGGAACACTCGATATCGAACAAGCCATTCAAAAAGGCGAACGACATTTTGAACCCGGTGTGCTTGCCGGGGCCAACCGCGGACTTCTCTACATTGACGAAGTGAACCTGCTCGATGATCATGTGGTGGACGTCCTGCTCGACTCCGCCGCAATGGGTGTGAACATGGTCGAACGCGAAGGCATTTCATTCTCTCATCCCGCCCGCTTCATTCTTGTCGGGACGATGAATCCGGAAGAGGGAGAGTTACGCCCTCAATTGCTTGATCGCTTCGCCCTTTCCGTGGATATTGTGGGCATCCGCGATGCACGTGAACGCGTCACCATCATGGAACGCAACCTCAAGTTCGAACAGGACGCCGACGCCTTCCGTAACGAATGGATGCCGAGAGAGGATGAACTTTCCCACCAAATCGAAAAGGGACGCGAACTCGTCGGGCAGGTGAAACACACCAGCCGCGACCTGCTCTCCATCGCCGCATTGACCGCGTCATTGAACGTTGACGGCCACCGCGCCGATCTGGTGATTCTCAAAGCCGCACGCGCGCAGGCCGCCTTCGAAGGTCGGACAAAGATCAACGACCACGATATCGCTCTTGCGGCAGAGTTGGCGCTCCCCCACCGCATCAAGCGGACACCCTTCCAACAGGCTGAGATGACGACCGAGCAACTGCAAGAACGCATCGAACAGCTGGCTGGCCAATCGATCCCGAACGAAGCGGAAGCGGACGAGTCCGAGTCCCAGCAAAGCAAATCCGAAGAAAAAAAAACTTAAAACTCGAAGATGAGCGTGAGGAAGGTCCGCAAGAGGGCAAACCCGAACCGATGCCGCAGGATGTGTTCGCGAACACATCCGCGAATTGGTGGGAAGGCGGACAGAAGGTCAAAGCGGGCGAGAAGTTTCAACCCCGCAAATTGAACACACCGCTCGATAAACTCGCGCGCAAACACGCGGGCAGGCGTTCCCTCACCAAGACCGAACGCAAACACGGACGCTACATCAAGGCGCGCCCCGCCGGTGAAAAGAAGGATGACATTGCCTTCGATGCCACGTTCCGCGCCGCGGCTCCCTTCCAAAAGAAACGCGAAGAGAAACGAAAACGACTTGCCTTCGCCATCGAGTCGTCCGACTTGCAGCGCAAGATCCGCGTGAAGCGCGTGGCGAACTTGGTTCTGTTTTTGGTGGATGCGTCGTGGTCCATGGCAGTCGCGGAACGCATGAACGCAACGAAGGGCGCGATCCTTTCACTGCTCACAGACGCCTATCAACGCCGCGACCGTGTGGGTTTGATCGTCTTCCAAAAGGACCGCGCAACTCTTGTATTACCCCCCACCAACTCCGTGCAACTTGCCCAACGCGCACTGATGGATATTCCCGTCGGCGGGAAGACCCCGCTTTCGGCGGGTTTGTTCCTCGCCGCGGACGTGTTACGACAAGAGAAGACCCATCATCCCGATATCGAACCACTTTTAATCGTGTTAACTGATGGAGCAGGCAACGTCTCCATCGGCGCGTTACCGCCACAAGAAGAATCTTATCGTTTTGCTGAGTTGATCGCGCATGAGAAGATTAAGAGCATCGTCATCAACATGGAACATGCCGCCTTCGACCAGGGGCTCGCCCAGCAACTGGCAAACCACCTCAAAGCGCCGTGTTACGCGCTCAGCGAGTTGAAGGCGGAGAATTTGTACCACGCCGTGAAAGACGAGATGGCGAGACCGATGAAGAAGTAGTAACAATGAGACTTCCAAATTCGCAGAGAATTCGGAAGTCTGCTTTTACGGCGTTGCACTGATGGCACAACGAAAGCCCTGATTGTCGGTAGCACTGTAGTCCCCGCCAACAGGCGTAACCCAACTACGAAATGTAGAACGTACAACATCATCCCAATCGAACCATGAACCGCCCCTAACTACACGGTATTGACCCGATTCAGGTCCTAATGGATTGGATGTTGGTGAATTGAAATAATAAGTTTCTGAATACCAATCATTTACATATTCCCAAACATTACCAGCCATATCAAGTGCGCCATATATGCTAGCACCACCTAAATATGAACCGACTTTGGTAGTATCATTGCCGCATCTATCAGAACCATCCCAATAATTTGCCAATGAGCAGTTAATTTTTTCACCCCAAGGATAAGTTCTCCCATCAGTTCCGCGCGCGGCTTTCTCCCATTCGGCTTCCGTAGGTAGACGGCGACCCACCCATTCACAATAGGACTTAGCCATGTTCCAACTCACATAGATGACAGGGTAATTATCAAATTCAGAATTGCCGTAATAACTTAGACGCGTGAATGAACTTATGTTTTCCGGTTCTACACAAACTCCAGCCTCTACACACATTGAATACATATGCACAGTTACTTCCGTCTGATCAATCCAGAAAGCATCAAGGTAAACTGTGTGGATTGGTTGCTCATCATCATAAAATTCACTGCCCATTGTAAATTCGCCAGCAGGAACATAAAGAAGAATCATGCCATCTTTGCCTTTCCTAGTCGAACCAATTTTTGGCGAGCAACTAAAAAGTAACAAAGGTAGCAATAAAATAAATAGAAAGGAGCGTTGCATCTTTTCCTATCTACTAATTCAAATTCGGAAAATCATACGATCTTCCCCTTCAACAACTCCTCCACCAGGGACTCAGGAACCTGTACAGCGACCACTTCCCCGCGCACGGTGATGACTCCGTTGGCAAGAATCCATTCTTCGATGACAACCTTGCGTCCCTTGTGTTCCTTCACTTTGCCGCGCACTTCGAGTCCGATGCCAAGCGGCGTGGGTTTG
>DATIUT010000270.1:0-11292 GCA_035466615.1 Anaerolineales bacterium
AAAAGTGTCATCCCAAACGTAATCAACACATTCGTGATGAAGAAGAACACCACCTCTTCGAGCGGAAGAATCCCAAAGAATAGAATGCCTGTGGTCTGAGTCGGGGAGATTGACCACGTTGTATCCTTCAGCGCCACAATATCCATCAACGATAGATATACCCCAGGGACAGCAATGGACCAAAAAACCAGCCGCCGATAATGCCACAGAATATCCGCGCCAAACAACAGTTGGGGAAGAATCGCAGGCAACGCCCAGAAGAGGGTGATGGATAAGTAGGTCCACTTTGTCTCGCCGAAGAAGAAGAGATAGGTGAATATCATCCAGAGGGAGATAAGTACACACGTAGACACATACACAAGAAACTTGTTGGGAGTAAACTCCCCTCTCCCAGCGGGAGAGGGGGCAGGGGTGAGCCTGCGCGCCAAAAACCACCACCACAGCCCCGCCAGAATCGTTTCGACCACAAAGAACGTATACTCCTCAATCGGCACATAACCAAGTAGGATGCCAGTGACAAGTTCAGGGTTGTAATACCATACGCCTGTCGCCACGAGATAGTTGTCCCACGGAGTCGTGTACGCCACCGCCAGCAAAATGTGAATGCCAATGGCGATCCACACTGCGCGCCCATTGCGAAAACCGTAAATCTGTTTGCCGCGCTTGTTATCCCAAAGCGTGATGGCAAGGAGGATCAGGATGGGTATGAGAACGAAGCGAAGAAGAAAGCCGAAGTAGGTCATGTTGCCCTTTTGTCATTGCAAGCCCCGTCAGGGGTGAAGCAATTTCCAACCTTATGATGAAGATGGCATCATTGGGCTGTCGCACGCCTCGCAGGGGCGGCGTATCACCCTCATCCTCACCCCGGGGCGCGGTTCCAACGTTGCGCCCATGTGAGGGCGGATCTTGTGATTTGTAAACTCAAACGTGAACGTGCGAAGCAAACGAGACATCACCGCTCGCACCTCTGCCTGACCAAATGCGGCCCCGATGCACGCCCGTGGACCTCCGCCAAACGGCACATATGAAAACGGCGGAGTTTTGCGTCCGTGGGCGAAGCGTTCAGGGCAGAAGGATTCGGCGTTTTCCCAAATTTCCGGGTCGCGGTGAGTGAGATAAATCGAGTAGAACATCCTCTCGTCGGCAGGGACTTTGTCTTTGCCAAATTGCATCTCTTGCGCAACATGCCGATTGCCAATATGAATCGGGGGATACAAGCGCAAACTTTCTTTGATGACATTATCCAACAACGGAGATTTCTCCAGCGAGTCGACTTCATCCACAACGCGTCTGTGAATTTCTGGATGTTGGCCGAGCAACGCAAACGTCCACGCGAGCAAGGCTGTGGATGTGTCATGGCCTGCAATGAGCATGGTGAGCATCTGGTCGCGGATGACCTCGTCGGTAAGTCCTGCGTCTATCAGATGTTCAAGCAAATCAGTATTGTGTATTGCTGGTTGCGCATCTCGCAACCTGTATCCCGTGTCCTCTTTCCTTTTTCTTCTTTTCTCAATAATCCCATACAAATACTCATCCAATTCCTTCAATGGTTTTTTGAATCCCAGGCGCGGCGCCTTCCTCCACACAATCCACGCGCCAGGGGAGATGTATTCAATGGTTTTGAGAATCGGATTCCAGATGCGCGGCAGGTCGGCCCAGGCGTCTTTGCTGAATAATGTGTCCATGATGATAAGCAGGGCGATTTTGCGCGACTCAATGAGCATGTCCACAATGTCGCCGTCCTGCCATGAGGCGGATACCCTGTCAGTGTGGAAGAGGAATCTCGAAGCGTAGCCGGCCAGCTGGGAGGGATGAAGCGGCGGCTCCATCAGTTTGCGATAACGATCGTGCTCGTCCCCATCCACGACGAGAACGCCGCGCCGTAATAAATCGGTAACAGGGTCGGTATTGCGCCACAAGACCTTTTCACGCTCGGTTACCAGCACTTTGCGATTTGCCTCGGCTCCGAACACAACATACGGTTTGAACATTGGCAGTGGAATCTGAAAAAAACGACCGACATGTTGCGCCATGACCTTCAGCGGCCCCAGCGGCGAACCTTCGTTGATGAGCGCGCGCAATGCGGCGCGGCCAGTTTCGGGGGTAATGTTTTTTGCCATTATGTTTTGACGCTTTCCTTTGGCGGCTTATACGCCAGCAAGGTTCTTTCATTATTCCGTTCGATGACCGGGCGTTCCGGGTAGCCTTTTACTTGGATGCCCTTCTTCCACGGCGCATGAATATCCTTTGGGTTCAAGCCGCGCAATTCGGGAACCCATTTGCGGATGTAATTTCCATTGGGGTCGAACTTCATGCTTTGCAATACGGGGTTGAAGATTCTGAAATATGGAGCGGCGCTGGCGCCTGTGCCTGCCGTCCATTGCCAGCCGCCATTGTTGGATGCGATGTCGCCGTCGAGCAGGTTCTCCATGAACCATGCTTCGCCCCAGCGCCAATCAACCAATAAATCCTTGACGAGGTACGATGCGGCGATCATGCGGGCGCGATTGTGCATCCAGCCGATCGCTGTGAGTTGACGCATCGCCGCGTCCACCACAGGGACGCCTGTTTCGCCCCTCTTCCACGCTTCAAACTCTGATGCGTTATTCCGCCATTGGATGTTTGCCAGCGATGGGTTGAACGCAGACTTTGCCGCATGCGGGAAGTGATACAGGATCTGAATATAGAATTCGCGCCAGATCAATTCGTTCAGCCAGACTTCAGCGCCGGCGCTTTTCCCATAAGGAGAGGGAGGCATCGCCTGCCGCGCCGCGCTGACAGCTTGCCTCAGCCCAAGCATTCCAAACCGCAGGTACGGCGATAACGATGAAGTGCCATCCATGTCCATGCGGTTGCGATTCTCGCTGTAATCAGAAATTGGTTTGTGTAAAAACTCCTCCAGCCGAACCAGAGCTTCCTTTTCTCCCGCAGGGAAAAGCGGATTGACCCTGAACGGCGGAAGATGTTCTGATGAGACGCCAGAAGGCGTATGGATTATTTCAGGCGCAGGATAAAGATTTAACTTCGATGGAAGTTTTGCTTTCCATGCTTTGGAGTAGGGTGTGTAAACTGTGTATGATTTACCGTCCGCTTTCAGGATTGCATTCGGGTGATGGGCGGTTTGTCCGTTGACGAGGTATAGGGGGAGATGATGTTCGATCTCCAAATCACGTTTGTGGGCGTAGGGAGTGAAGTCCTCTTCGGCAAAGATCGCGTCCGCTTGGGTTTCCTTGAGGAGTTGTGTTAGAACTTCGAGTGGTTTGCCTGTCCGAACGACAAGATATGAACTGCGTTCGCGCAAGTCTTTGTCAAGGGCATGCAGGCCTTCGTAGAGAAAAATTTTTCGGCGCCGGGACCGGGAGGAAAAAGCCGGGTCCAAGATAAAGACTGGAAGGACTGAACCGGCTTTCAGCGCGGAATGAAGCGCAGCGTTATCCGTCAATCTTAAGTCGCGGCGAATCCACCAGATCGCTGTCATGCCGGTTGCGGTGCAGGGAGTTGGATGTTCATCCACGTGATCTTGGAGATGGAGTGATGCGCTTCATGTCCTTCGTTGATACGGATCGTGATATCTCCAGCGCGATTGAGTTCGAGACGGCCAGTGTTGCCTTTGTTGTCTTTGATGTTAAGGAAGCCATAGGCGCGGATGCGTGTGTTGCGAAAGATGGAGAGCGCCAATTCGCTTGTAATGAGACCTTCGAATTCAGCAGTGTATTCGCCGGACGTGAATGTGAATTTGGATGGGGCGGGCATGCCGAGTCCGCGCAAACCGACAGTGGTGCCTGTGATGATCTCGGAACCTTTGAAGATGTCGCCGTTGGGCATGACAGCTTGATAGGAAATATCATAGTGCGGGGAGGTGCTGTTGAGTTTGGCTGTGACTGTTGCACCTGTGACCGGGTCTGCTTCGCTGACAACTTCACCAGCACGATTGAAATCAGGTTGATAGTAGGCGCGTCCAAACGATGTGGATGATGCGGCCGCATAGACCGCTGCATATTCAAGCGCTTGGATAGTCTGTTTTTTAGCAAGCTCCACCGGGACTTTGGCAAGCCATTCGGTCTTGTGCATACGGCGCACGATGTAACCGAGCAATGTGATGCCTTCGGGCGGCAGTTCGTAACGGGCGGTCTCTAACAACATGATGAACTCCTTTTTGGAGGGATGCTACTCGCTGATCGCAACGGGCGCGGGAACAGGCTCCCGTTTGAAGGTGATGACGATTGGGTGGTTCAGTATCTTTGCGGACACATAGGCTGTGACGCCCACCATCACGATCGCGCCGAATGCGCCGGGCGACCATGCCCCAACTTTTTCAAGCAACGCGCCGCCAAGGATAGGGGCGATGATGCGGGTGGAACTTTCCACAGAAGCGGACAACCCAAGGATGCCGCCGATTTCCTGCGGGGCAACCGCTTTGGTGAGCGTGCTGGAGAGAAGTGTGTTGAGTGTGCCGCCCGATAACGAGGTGGGCGTAAGCACAACCAACAACCAGAATACAGAGGGCGCCAGCGCCCAACCGAGCAGAGAGACTGCCATCAGCGCAACGGATGCGATGATGAGATGATCTTCGCGGAAGCGGTTGGCGAGTTTGCCAACTAAAAACCCTTGCACGATGACAGATAACACGCCCACGTAGGTGAGGACAAATCCTGTGTCGCGGGCGGACAGATTGAATTTTGCCAGCGCGTATAAAGAGAAGATGCTTTGAAAGATGGCGAATGCCAAACCAAAGAAGAAACGGGTGATGAGCAATGAGCCCGTGAACGGACGCTTCAATGCGGTGAAAAGCGCGCTGAGCGTGACAGCAGGTCTCTTTTGTTCGCCGAGTTGTTCGCGCATTTCTTTTGTCAGCGATTCAGGGAGCCATGCAAAGATCAGGATGAAGTTGATGAAGGATAATCCTGCCGCTATGAACGCAGGGACGCTGTATCCATACTGGCTTAACAATCCGCCGGTGACGGGGCCGATGATGAAGCCCAGGCCGAAGGCCGCGCCGATCAAGCCGAGTCCTTTCGCGCGATTTTTTTCATCGGTCACATCGGAGATGTAGGCTTGCGCCACGCTCAAGTTGCCGCCTGTGATGCCGTCGAGAATGCGGGCGGCGAACAAGATCCAAAGCGCGTTTGCGAAGCCCAGCAATAAAAATCCGAGGAAAGTGCCAAAAACGCTGATCAGCAATATGGGACGGCGGCCGTAGCGGTCGGAGAGGCGGCCAAGGATTGGCGCGCCGATCAATTGCATGAGCGCGTACACGGCGATGAGCAGACCTGTCACGAATTTGCTCGCGTTGAATGTCTCTGCGTAATAGGGGAGCAGAGGTAGTATCAAGCTGAAGCCGAGCAGGTCAATGAAGACGATCAGTAGGATCGAGAAGAGACGTTTTCTATCCATTTTTTCCTTTAATATTTTTAGCGGAGTATTTAGCCCTGGTTGGAAGACCAAAATGATTCCAATGATGTAGATGAAAATTAAAATCGGGGAATTAACACAGGGGTTCTCTTTTTATAGGACTCATAATCTTCCTGTCCGCCCCATTTTTTATCCGCTTTTTTCTCAAGCAAAGGGACTCCGCTGACGCGTGTAATAAGCAGTGTGACAAAAATGGGGGAAATCAGGGCGACCCATTGCCAGCCTTGCAGAACGGGTAAAGCGATAATTGCTATGCCAACCCAGAGCATGATCTCACCAAAGTAATTGGGATGGCGGGAGCGAGACCATAAACCTGTTTGAATAAACTTGCCTTTGTTGTCGGGGTTGGCGCTGAAGCGGCTTTTTTGGGAGTCGGCAACAACCTCAATGGCAAAGCCGAAAGCCCATACCAGAAAACCGACCATGGCAAATAGATCCAATTCTTTTCGGGTGGTTGTCGTAATGGCAACCAGTGCGGCAGCCATTGTGAAGGTTACCCATAGGCCTTGAATAGTCCAAACATTGAGGAAACGGATAAAGGAAGGTTTGATCTCATCAAACCGATCATCCTTGCCCGCTTTTTTGATTCGACTGAACAAGAAAGCGCCCAAACGGATCGCCCAGACCGCCACAAGAACTGACAGAAGGAATGCCCTGCCATCCACGCCTGTACTGAAAACAACCGCAATTATGATTACGGAAATGTAAGTGATGCTACCCGTCAGATCGAAGAATTTTTCAGTCTGTAACAAATAAGCCGGGATAAATGCAAGCCACTGGATCAGAAAGGCTAGCCCGACTGATAAAGCAAATAATGGAATTCCAGCAATCGAAGCCCCACTTTGACTGCCTGCCAAAGCGACCAGAATGCCGATCAAAATCAAAATAGGAAATGCGATTAGCGCATTGCGATCTGTTGTTTTCATGGAATTTTCTCCTTGCATAAACTTTTGTGAAATATGGATTAAAACCCGCGCCGTTGACCCTGCCATGGGGCCGGGGCGTTATTACGAAATTCTTCCACGCTGGGGCCGCTCAACTTGGTGAGTCGCCACGTGCCATAGAGATAACTGAAGATCAATAACAGAATGGTGGCGGGCCAGCCGGTGATGAAGTTGGTCATTGCCAGTGAATTGACATTCTGACTTTCAAAGAGTGAGAATTGCAACATTAATCTTGCGGCAAAGAATATCGTCCACGCGAAAGTCACTTCACTGTAGGCAGGGCGGACTTGCGGATGCCAGTACCAGGCCAGGGGCCAGCGGCGGGCGAGGTAACTTGTCCAAGCCACCATGGGTTTGCCGATGATCAGGCTGACCAACGCAAGTGCAATTGTGATACCGCCGTTGACGATGCCCGGGAGAAAATATCCTTCAGACCGTCCGAGCAGAAGTGCAAGCACAATAGCCACTGCGACACTTCCCATGCCAGATAAAGCGTACACAAGCGATTGTTTGCGGCGCAGGCGCAGGATTGCGATCAATAACCCTGTGCCAAGCGCGCCATACATTGCCGCTTGGAAGCCGGCCAGTCCGTTTAATAAAAGAAATAAGACTGGTGGCAGGATGGTGTCCATCAAGCCAACCCCGTTGGTGACTGAGCGGAGTTCCTCCAGTAGTTCGCGCGCTTTACTGGGCATGTTTTCCCAACCAGAATTTGCGCCAGTCGCCTCCGCTGGTTTGCAGAGCGATGAAAACGTACAGACTGCCAGCGAAGAATCCTAAAGTCATCATGGCGATTGTCCACAGAATGGCGATAAGCGGCGATTTTTCGCGGTAGATGATCCAGACAGAGAAGAGTGTGAAGCCTGTGTACAAATCAACAAGCGAGACAATGCCCCAAGGCATGGATGCTAATTGACTGCCTTCTGCGAAAAAGTTACCTATGGTGAAGCCGTAGATTAGAACGGCGGCCATGGCAAGTACACCAAGGGCGGAAATGATTTTTGCGATACGCATGTTACTCCTTTGCGATACAGGCGAATCCGAGGGCGCCGACGCCGAGATGCGCGCCAAGGACTGGCGTAATTTGAACGATGGGCACATCGCCATTGGGCAGGAAGTCCTTGATTTTTTCAAGCATGGCTTTTGCTTCTTCAGGCACGCCAGCGTGGACGATGGCCAAGCGTTCATACGGTTTGTATTCCCCAAGCCATTCAAGCAGACGTTCTGTCGCGCGGCGCTGTGTGCGGGCGCGATGCGCAGTGGGACTGCCCTGGTTCATGTGCAACAGAGGTTTGATTTGTAACAATTCGCCGAGACGGGCCAGGGCAAAGTTCATCCTTCCGCTGCGACGGAGATACTCAAGCGTTTTCAGGGATGCAAATACATACGTGCGCTTCATAATCTCATGCAGGCTGGATACTATCTCTTCCGTCTGTTTGCCAACCTGAATCATCTGTGCGGCTTTCTCGACAATGAATCCCATGCCGAGGCTAAGTTGGCTGGAGTCCAGCACGGTGACGGGGATGCGGGTGAATTGTTCGGCAGCGATACGCGCCGAGTTGATGGTTGCGCTTAACCTTTCGGAAATGTGAATGGACAGGATGGCTTTTGCGCCGTCATCCGCCAGTTTTTCAAAAGCCAGTTTGAATACTTCAGGACTCGGGGCAGCTGTGGTTGGAAATGGCTTGAAACTGGGAAGTTGTGCGTAGAACTGTTCGCGAGTCAGGTTAACGCCATCCAGATATGTATTATCGCCTTGCTGGATGTGCAAAGGGATGACCGTAATGCCATATTGATTCACCAGGGATTGGGGTAAATCACAGGTGCTGTCTGTCACAATGCGAATTTCCATATGATTATTTGACCTTTGCAATTTCGCTTGCCAGCCACTCGGCAATGGGCTTTCCCTGTCCGTTGATGTTCTTGTCCACGGCTTGGGCGTAGATTTCCATGAAGTTGATGAGTTGCTCGGGGTGGGCGGCGTGCGAAGCAAGCAACATTCTCAGCCAGTTGATCTCGGCGGAGGCGTGTGACATGTCGCCCAGTTGCAGGGCGGCGGCGATGTGATCGCCGAGGAAGTGGATGCCTGTGTTGATCTCGTCGGGTGAAATGGAAAGCGGCTGGAGCGTTTCCTTGAGCGTGGACTCGATCTTTGCTCGCCCGGAAATGAAAGCCTGATGCGCAGCCAGGTATCCTTGAGATGCGGCTTTGGCTGTGATGGGCGCATTTTTTGATTTCAAAATTTTTTCGACCTCGCCCAGGGCAGAGCCGACGTCATTGCCGAGGAAACGACCAGGAATATATTCCTTCAGACTGGGGCGCAAGTTGAAGATGCGTCCGCCAAAGGCAACAGTGATACCTTTGTTCATGAGCGCGTGCGCAGATTGCTGGAGGGTTGCGGCGCTGGTCAGTTGTTGCGCCACGAGCAGGACAAGGTCTGTTTGGGTGTTCTTGATCGTTTCGATGAATCGATCAAGAGGAACATTCCCGCCTAGGTAAATCACTTTATAACCGCGGCGGCGCAGAAGGAGCGAGGTCAGCAACGGCGCGAGCGTGTGCCATTCATTGGCAGGACAACCCACCAGGATGGTTTCTTTTCGCGTTGGCGCAGGAGCGGCGCTCAACAGTACATCGAGGCGGCGCATGGCAAGACTTGACGCGAAGTGCTCCTGTTGCACGCTCAATTTGTTTTCGTACCAGAGGCCGCCGATCTCAGACATGCCCTTTTGTATCAAGTCTGTGCAGACGGCTTCGATGGGGAAAAGCGAGAATGCCTGGTTGAGAATCTGCTCGGCGGTCGCTTCGTCGAAATCGGCGCAGGCTTGAATCCACTCTGTGCGGAGGGAGGCAAGCGTGGAATCGGGGGTTGGGGCAGGGATGGCCAGAGGGGAGGCGGGGCTGGTTGAGACAATACCCGCCAGCGGGTCCGTTCCTGAAGCGAGTTGTTCGTTCCACAAATCCACGGCGCGGGAGATGGAAAGTCCATCCTCCTGTTTTGCCAGGAGCCATTTGATGGTGGCGATGTCGTAGTCAGAATACAGGCGATGCCCACCCTGTGTGCGTTGCGGGACGGGAAGTCCATAACGGCGCTCCCAGGCGCGCAGAGTATCGGCGGCGATGCCAGTTTTGTTGAGCACGACCTTGATATTGTAGTTGGGGGCCTGACTGAGTGTCATTCTTGCTCCTGTGCGGAAGTTAGGCTTCAGGCGTTACCTGTTGCGAGATTTAAAATTTGCACAGGTATTGTACTCATTTCCTTGAGGATGCGCTCAGTTGTTAACCTTGCCGAAAGAAGCACAATTGGCAGACCTGTTCCAGGATGCGTGGACGCGCCTGCGAAATACAGGTTCCTGTATTGTTTGTGACGATTGTGCGGACGCAGATACCCGACCTGCCAGAAGTTGTGACTCAGCCCGAAGGCCGCGCCTTTTTCAAGATTGAAGCGTTCCTTCCAGACTTTGGGCTGGTACACGATCTCGAACTTAATGTGATCCCTGAGGTCTTTTGCCTCCATCTCTTTTGCGAGACGGTTGAGTACGGTTTCTCTGGCGCGATCCACCAATGCATCCCAATCCTGTTCACTGCGCGCATCGAGGTGGCCAACAGGGACGAGTACATAGAGCGTATCCTGCCCTTCGGGAGCGGCGGTTTTGTCAGTGCGGGCGGGCGCATGGACATAGAATGACGGCGCTTCAGGCAATGTGTGGTTTTCGAAGATCTGATCAAACGAGGCTTTGTAATCGCCGCCGAGGAAGACATTGTGATGGGCGATCTGCGTGTACTCCTTGTCCACGCCCCAGTAGAACATGATGGTGGAGCAGGTGTAGAGCTTTTCGTCGAGCTTCTTGGCTTCTTTCACATCTGGAAGAAGTTCTTTATAAACATAAGGGAGGTCGGCATTACCGATGAAGAGATCGGCAATCAGTGTGCGTCCGTCTGCGGTTTCAACGCTTTCAACTTTTGACTTTCCAACATTGATTTTCTTCACGGGAGAGTTGTATACAAACTTCACACCCAATTTTTCAGCGACCTTCGTCAGCGCCTGAATGCCCGCATACATTCCACCCATCGGATACCAGACGCCCTCGGCCAATTCCGTGTATTGGAGCAGCGAGTAGGTGGCAGGGGCATCATAAGGGCTCAACCCCAAATACATATTTTGAAAAGTGAAAGCGGCTTTGAGTCTTTCATCCTTGAAGAAGCGACTCGTGTTGGCGTAGTGCTTTTGAAGCGCCTTAAGTTGAATAATCAACGGCAGGTTTTTCAGGCTGAAGTATTCGAAGATATTGAAGAAGTTGCGCCCCACGAACTTCTCAAGCGAGATCTTGTAGTGCTTGCTTCCTTCGGCAATGTAATTGAGGAACCCTGTGAAGGCGGTCTTCTCCACTTTTTCAAGCTGGGTCTGCATGTCGCCAATATTCGAAGTTAATTCCAGGCGCAAGCCATCATCGAAGTGGACTTTGTACGTGGGATCAATGCGGCGCAGGTCGAGGTGGTCGCTCATCCTTTCGCCGAGCGAGGCAAAGGTTTCCTCCCAAACTTCGGGCATGAGAAACAGGGTCGGGCCAATGTCGAAGCGGTGCCCGTCACGGACGATCTGGTTACAACGCCCGCCAGGCGTTGCTTCCTTTTCAAGCACGGTTACATCATATCCGTTTTTAGCGAGGCGGGCGGCGGTGGCGATTCCGCCGATCCCGGCGCCGATCACGAGGGCAGTAGGTTTGTTCATGGTTCTCCGTTTTTGTTTGGTCGGTGGTCGAGTAGTCCCGCATGTTCTTCGCGGGAGGTATCGAGACCACCAGGTTTCAAGAGCGAGTTGGTAAACAATTCTGTTCGTGGTGGTCTCGACACGCTCTTCGCTGTCGCTTCGAGCTACTCAACCACCAATGTATTTATGATTATATGCGATGTCTAATATTTGTCAAGGTTCTTAAAA
>DATIUT010000271.1:0-15409 GCA_035466615.1 Anaerolineales bacterium
GATCGCCATGTAACGTCCGCGCATGGTATCGGGGGCGAAGTTCGCGGCCAATGCCTGACTGGTCGGCACAACGACCATTTCACCGATGGTGATGATAACGATGTTGAGCGCAAACAGGACATAAGCGGTGACCACTCCAAATAGCGCGAACCCGATCATATAGAAGACCGTACCGAATGCCATCATGAGGAACGGCGGGCGGGCCTTGATGACGCGCGATACCCAAAATTGAAAAAGCACAACGGTGATGGCGCTGGTGGTCATCAGGAAACCGTAACCACTGGGATTTATGCCATGGTTGTCGCGCAGATAGACTGATAACGAGCCATACATCTGCTGATACACGATAAGCATCAACATGCCCGCCACCATGAATGCAATGAAGGCAGTGTCCTTCAGGACGACGCGATAGCCTATCACGGTCTGCAGGAGCGATTCGCTTTCGGCGTGGGCATGAGGTTCTGGTCTCGTCTCCGGAATGGCGCGGAAGATGATCGCGGCGACGACACAGCTGACGACCGCATCGATCACGAACAGGTAGAAGAAATTGATATTGGCAACGAACCCACCGATGGTAGGTCCGATGATCCATGAAAGGTTTCCGACCACGCGCAGAATGCCGAAACCCTCCTGTCTTTGCATTTCGGGCAGGATGTCTGCGATCATGGCGTCGTGTGCGGGATGTGCCACGCTCGATAGCAGGCCAACAACGATCATCAACGGATACAGGGCGCTGAGATCGTTCACGAGACCGAACGTCAATGTACTGATGGCGCTGAAGACAAGCCCGAATAGGATGAGTTGCTTACGACCGAATTTATCGGTCAATGCGCCGCCGATGGTACTGCCGATCAATCCGAACAGCGACGACATGCCAAGCAGGATGCCTGCCTGCGTCATGCCGACGTTGAACTTCTGTGTGATGTAAAGAGCGAAGAACGGAAAGAGGAGTGTGCCTCCGATGCGGTCTATGAAGCTGACGACGACAACCACCCAGAACAGACGCGGGAATTCATGATAAATTTTGTTGAGACGGGTAAACATTCCAGTCCTTTCAGTGGGGAGGACTTATGATAGCACGCATGTTCTATTTTGTATAGAGGATTAAAGGCCGCTTCGTTTTGACCAGTTCAGCGCAACGTTCTGGACCTTAGTGTTGTCCCAGCGTTCCCAGAGTCCTGACTCTCCGCTCAACCCTGTAAAAGATCTGCGCCCCAATCCACAACATCACAAACATGAACAGGATGAGGATGGTGACCTCCACGTTGATGGGGAGGAGCGTGTTGGTCTTCAAGAGGAAACCGCGCACAGCATCGAGACCATACGTCAGCGGGAGCATGAGTGAGACGGGGATCAACCAGTAGGGCAGGGACTTCACCGGGAAATTCGTGCCTGAGAAGCCTTGTACGAGGAAACTTCCCACATCGACCAGTGTGTTCGCTTCGCGCATCAAAAGGACCACACCGGCAAAGGCAAAGCCGAATCCATACAGACCAATGAGCATGGGAATGGCGGTCAGAATCGCGGCGACAGTGTTTCCCGTTGGCTTGAATCCGAACAACGCGCCTGCAATGACAAGCATGACAATGGATGTGATCGTAGTGGTCAGTAAACTCGTTAGCGTCCGGCCGACAAGGATGAGCAGACGGGAAACGGGTGCCAGCCAATTTGATTCAAGCACACCTGAATCCATATCGTTTTTGAGGGCATAGCCCATGCCCCAGAATACGGTCAGGATGAAGTTGGTCAACACAGTTCCCAACAAAATATAGGACATGTAATCGCCGCTTCCGCTGTATGCCGCGAAGCCTGTGGCTTGTCCATTCGTGCTGAAGGCTTTGCCCATAAAGTAAACAGGAGTGATCCAGATGATGGGCTGGAACACATTGGAAACTGCATTCAACGGATAACGCCAGAAGACTTTCCAATCCTTGCGGGCAATGACGAATAGAGCCCGTAGTTGTGTTTTGATATTGGGTTGTGAGAGAGTGACAAGTTCCATGATGACACCTTTAATACTGCCCGATCGCGCCGGTCTTGCGGGCGCGGCGTTCCATCCATAAGAAAGTGAAATAACCGACGGCAAGCCAGAACATGCCGAATATAAGCAGTGGGATCAGATCCGGCAGTAACTCTTTGATGCCTGCATTCGAGAACGCCGCGGTGCGCATCCCGTGGATCAAGTAGGTCTGTGGAAGCCACTTCGCAAAGGATTGCATCCAGCCGGGCAGGATGGCTACAGGGAAGGTGATACCGCAGAAGATCATTACCATTCCGCGGATGAGAAAGACGAACGCATTCGCTTCTTTGACAGTGATCACGAGACTCGCAAATGCAAAACCCAATCCGTAAATGGCGGGGATCGCCGCAAGCATCATAAGGGCGATCATCCATGCACTGCCGTTCAGGCGGACTCCGAAGAGCAGGCCAAATTCCAGAGCCGTGATGCCGATGAACATTACCATCGAAACAATTTGAGGTCCTGTTTGACCGAGCAGGTAGGAGAATCTCCATGTGGGAGAGAGCCAGTTGGATTCGAGCGTACCGCGCATCTGTTCGTTGCGTAAAGAAAAGCCGACATCCCAAAGCACAATGTTCTGCCACATCCAGACCGTGGTGCCGACGATGATGTAGCCGATGTAATCTGTCGCGCCTGTAGTTGTGATGAAGACCGCCAGTCCGCTCCCATCGGGGCCTGATAGTGCGCGTGCCGTGAGGATGTACATCATAGGGAAGATCAGAGGCCAGATGAATAAAGCAATGATCCAGCTCGGATAGCGCGTGAAGATCGTCCATTCGCGGCGGAGGACCGCGTAAAACGCACGCACATCTGATAAAAAGCCTGGTTGCCCAAGCGAGCGGGAAGCGAGGGAAGTTTCCATGGTCAACTCCTAGTCGCGCAATGCCTTGCCTGTCAGATGAATGAACACGTCTTCCAGCGAGGGCTTGACGATGTTCATGTTGACGAGTCGCGTCCCATTCTGGCTGATGCTCTCGACGAGTTTGGGCAACACCGCCCGGCTGTCGGTTGCCTGCATGTTCACTTCCCACAGGTCTGCTTCCGCCTGGCGATGTGCAACCAGATTTTCAACCTCTTGCAGTGCGAGCAATTTTTCACCGATGTATGCCTGCCATCCACTAACCTCCAGGCGGATAATCTCTTTCTGGTCAATGCGACGCTTGAGTCCTGCGGGTGTGTCGAGTGCGATGATCTTGCCAGTATCAATGATCCCGATACGGTCGGAGAGTTGGTCAGCCTCTTCCATATAGTGGGTCGTCAACAGGATGGTATGTCCCTCCTGCTTGAGTTGCGCGATCAGCTCCCTTAAGTTGCGAGCAGCTTGCGGGTCCAGTCCGAGCGTGGGTTCATCCAGTAAAAGGATGGGCGGGCGGGCAAGCAGGGCTTTGGCGATCGCAACGCGCTGCCGCATCCCGGTCGAATATTTTTCCACGAGTTCGTTGGCGCGATCCTTGAGTTCCATGCGTTCGATCAGTTCATCCACGCGTTTCTTCGCAATTGCGGTGGGGATGTGATACAGCGCCGCGAAATATTCGAGGTTCTCGCGCCCGGTCAGTTTCCAATAAATACTTCGTTCGCCTGCCAGCACCGTGCCGAGACTGCGCCGCACATCGTTTGCCTGTTTCACAATATCATAGCCGTTGACATGTGCCGTTCCGCTCGTGGGCTCAAGGAGGGTACACAACATGCGGATCGTGGTAGATTTGCCCGCGCCGTTCGGACCGAGCAAGCCAAAGATCTCGCCGCGCTGAATTTGGATATCGACTCCGCTCACGGCGGTGAATATGGCTTTGGATTCCTTCTTCCAGAATTGCCAGCGCTTCTTTTTTGGACTTGGGGCTGATTCACTGCCCTCGCCCGTATCCCCTCTCCCGGCAGGTGACGGGCGATCTCCCGTCCCCGGGCGGGCAGGAAACTTCTTGACGAGTTGATGGGCTTCCACTGCAAATTGAGACATAATAGGCTCCTTTATTAAAGCTGATTTCAATAAAAAGGAAGTTTCACTTGAATAAATTTATATTTACATTTGTAATTTTCAATATATTACAATAATTATTTGTGAATGTCAATAGCCAGTTTTGAAATCTTTAGGCGAGTTTCAAGAATTTCAATTCAAAAACCCGCCAATTGGCGGGTTTTTGAATTTGGGCTAATCTGTACTTACAGGTTCTGGCAATGGTTCTGCTTGTCTGGTAAGGAAGAGCAGGAGGAATAGCAATATCCCTACAAGATTAATGAGCAGGACGGTTGTCATGGCTTTGGGTCCCGTGCGGACAAAGATCTGTCCGATAAGCCAGGGCAGGAGCATGCTCCCCGCGCCCGAGCCAACGAGGAACCAGCCGGTAATCGTGCCGGTGATTTTCATCCGTTCACCCGCGAGGATGATGAACGTTGGGAAAATGGATGCCATGGACGCTCCCAACCCAACCGTACCGATCCATAATGCAAGGCTGGACTCTTTCCAGAGCATGATGACAGCAATACTGACAGCACAACCGAGAATATCCAGAAAGAGAATCGTTTGTGGGCGAAGGCGGGTTGATACCCAGACTCCAAGCAATCGTCCTAAAGTGAACGAGCCCCAGAAGACGCCGTTCAAATTTGCGGCGGCAGTGATCGTGCCGAGACCGAGAGTCACTGTATAGGTATAGATCCAATTACCGAAGCCGAGTTCAAGTCCGACATATAGCAAGAACAAGATAACGATCAACAGAACAGGCACAAGAGGGAAAGACGCAGATTTTGCATCCTCCGTGTGTACCTGCCTGGGTGGATCAGGTAAGAACCAAACCCAGACCGCTGTTGGCAGACAGATAATCGAAAAGATCAAATACACCCAAAGGATATCGCCGGTCTTGGGGAGTATCTGCCCCACCAGGAACGGAGCGATGAGCGAACCCACCCCAAAGAAGAAATGTAAACCATTGAGGAATGGTCCCGCCTTTTCTTTGTGTGTCCACAGGATCAATGTATTGCATCCCACGTCGAGGATACCGGAGGCAAGTCCACTGAGAACCATGGAGAACAGAAGAATTTCCAGGGAGCGCGAGATCGGGATCAGTGCCGAGGCAACCGCCAGAATAACCAGCGTTAATACTATGAGCTTGTGGGCAGGGACACGGTCATACGCGCGTCCACCAAGATAGGAACCGGCGATGTATCCCAGCGAGCCGAAGACAAAGATCAAACTGATGCGGTCCAGCTCACTGGAGGTATGTTCTGCCAACTTGAGCAGGCTGGGTCCGCTGGCGGCGGTGGTCAGTCCCAGGACGATGAAGGACAGGTAATAGGCAATTGTTGCGATGTAGGGAGAAGCTGAAGGTTTTGTCTGTATTGTGCCCATGCATTTTTCTTTTATTTATGCGGAGGCCATGGGATTTCAACAGGGCCGCCGTATCCATGTTTTTCCTGAACGTAGACCAGTCCGTGTGATGGGACAGCGCATCCCGGTTCATCGTTCTCGACCTTGATGGCCGGGTAATTCGTACCGAGTGTTTCGAAAATGATTTCCCCGGCTTCGCACCGCCAGACTTCGATGATGTATTGGTGCATGAATTCATCCGCATATTTTCCCGGGCTGATGAGAACCGCCTCCCATGTGATCTCCACACTGTTGCCGTCGCGCGCGGCTTTTGCCCATGTGGGTCCGGGATAATATGGTGAGACGGGCAATTTCAGACCGGGATATACAATGGGAAGACTCCTGGGGTCACCTTGAATTTCGAGGAACTTTGTATTGACCCAGCATCTGTTCGTGTTCTCCACCCAGACCCAGTTATTTGCATCGGTGCGCCCGACGAGTTTTATATTTGCGTTCCCATTAAATGCAAATAGGTAGAGATATTCCGCACCGGGGCCATAACGGCAACTAAGTTTCTCGGCAATCACTTTGGCTTTCAAACTTTCAACGGTTGGAATGGGAGTTTGTGTCGGGGTCTGGACGGGTGTGAGAGTGAAGGTCAACGTGGGAATGGGAGTGAAAGTCGCAGGGATGGGTGTTAAGGTTTCAGCCCCCTGAGGGGATGATATGGAGGAAATGCCGGTGGATGTGGAGGCAGGCTCCGGCGAGTCCGAAACGGGTTCTACTCCTGCATTGTTTGGACTGCAGGCGAACGTTGTCAATACCAGAATGAGAGGGAGGATGTATTTCAGGTTTTTCATGGCTCGTATTGTACTCAAATATCAGTTAAATAGTTCACCCCGGCCTGAGGGGGGCAGGTCGGGGTGAACTTTGCTTATTTTAGCACGATATTCGATTTTGTAAATGTATTCATATCTTAAAGATTCTCATTTCTTTTCAAGCATTTTGACGGCAGCCTGTTTCATGTGTGCCAGCACACCGGTAAAGCCATTGAGGCGTTGTTGCGAAACCGCCTCCTGAAGGTTCATGGGTAAAAAGAAATCTGCCGGGACGCCGATCACCTCTTCCGGTGTGCATCCGTTGAGGCCGTTGGCAAGGATGGTGGCGAGTCCGCGCACAGTGGGGGATTGAGGAGGAATATCCAAATGAAAGACAATTCCGCCATCCGGCTGTTGCTCCCCAAATAAAAAGACCGGGGTCATGCATTCAGGTATGGGTTCCATTTTGGCGCGTTCTTCCACGAGCCATTCAGGCAATGGTGGGAAGGTCTCCGCGTACGCGATCAATGTTTCCAGTTTTTCTTCGCGCGGCATGCCCGCGAAATCATCCACAATTTCTTGAAGTTTTGGGGGAAGAGACATCATTCCTCTTACAGGGCGACCGGGCCCGGTCGCCCCTGCGTTATTTTTCGATCGGGGCATCCACCAGGTTGCCCCATTCTGTCCATGAGCCATCGTAATTCTTGACGTTGGGATAACCGAGCAGGTATTTCAACACGAACCAGGTCAGCGATGAGCGTTCGCCGATGCGGCAATAGGCAATGACCTTTTCGGCGGATTTGATCCCTTTTCCTTCATAGATCGCCCGCAATTCATCTGCAGATTTGAATGTGCTGTCTGCATTATTGACGGCCATTGCCCACGGGATGCTGACCGCGCCGGGGATGTGCCCGCCGCGCGTCGCGCCCTCCTGTGGATAGTTCGGCATGTGCAAAAGTTCACCGCTGTATTCCTTCGGCGAGCGGACATCCACAAGCGGTTTCCTGTCATTGCTTTGTTTTAGCACCTCATCGCGGAAGGCGCGGATGGCATTGTCCGCATCCTTCGCCCTGTATATTGACCGGGCATACGAGGGAACTTCCTTCACGAGCGGCCGGTTTTCCTTCTCCCATTTGAGTCGTCCGCCGTCCATTATTTTCACTTTCTGGTGACCATAATATTGGAACAACCACAACGCGTAGCAGGCAAACCAATTGGACTTGTCGCCGTAAAAGACAACGGTGGTGTCATTGGTAATGCCAGTGCCGGATGCCACTTCTTCGAATTGTTCCTTTGTCAAAAAATCGCGGCGCAGTGGATGCTGTAACGTAGTGAACCAGTCCACCTGCACAGCGCCGGGGACATGGCCCATTGCATACAACAGTGGATCTTCATCTGATTCAACGATGCGGACGTTTGGGTCGTCCAGATGTTGTGCAACCCATTCAGTGTCCACAAGATATTCGGGGTGTACATATGGCATTTTATTTCTCCTTTTCTCTAAGGTTGTTTGGTTATTGTTGTTTGGGAATTGCCTGTCATATTGGGGAACAAAGAACTGACAAGGCATGTTGATTTTTTGATGGGAGTTATCTTACAGTTCTTGCCGCATCTGTCAAGTCAAAAATTCATTGTGTCCGTAAGGTGGTTGTGTTCCCGTTTTCCCCTGCAAATCCAAGCAGGGATGCCGTGCCTTGCATCATCAGGCTCCCTCCATAAATTGCCATGTGATACTCCATGCTTCCGGTGGTCAACGCTACGTGAAGTGCCCATACGATGGTTGCAGGACCCAAAGCGATGAGGAACACACTGCCTAACAAAATCAGTCCCGGCTGAATCAACCCCATCACTCTCAGCCAGGCTGACACTCCTATCACGATGATCAAGGCCGCGACAGAGAGTTTTATCAAGGACCACCACAGGATGCCCAAGCGCATTCCATTATAGGAAAGGTCGAGGGCAATCAGAAAACCTGCAAAGAGGGAATTGATCAACGCAAGAAAAATGGAAATTGTCTTCACGACAGCGCCTCCGATTGGGATTTGCCCCAGCATAGCCAACCAGGACTGTCGAAGTCTACACAGGTGCTGTCAAATCCTGTAAAAGCCTGTCATTTGGATCATGGAGCAACGATGACCTTGTTCTTGCCTGTCTCCTTTGCGATGTTCAATGCCTTCTCTGCCTCTTCGATGAGTTGCCCGGCTGTATGACCGTGTTTGGGATAGTAGGAAATGCCGATGGAAATCGAAGTGGGGAACAACCATCCTTGCGAGGCGCGTTCGATGGACTCACGCAGCCTTTCTGCAACCATGCTCGCCAGATCAACGTTTGTGGAGGGGAGGATGACGATAAACTCATCCCCCATGCGCCAGCGACCCAGAAAATCGGTGGGACGCAGGACAGTTGTCAGTGTCTGTGTAATCTTGCGGATCACATCGTCCCCTGCCTGATATCCCTTGGTGTTGTATCTCTTGAGACTGTCTCCATCGATCAGACACAGACTGAGATGCTTATGGTCGAGCATGGCTTCACTCAGGGAGAGTTCAAGCCTGCGTTGAATGGCAAGCATGTTGGGTGCGTTGCTGACCGGGTCGGTGTATGCCATTTTGAATGTGTATTGAAGTGTACCGCCCAGCGTCTCGATCCGTTTTGCCATCAGTTCGATGGCACGCAGGGTGGCTTTATCCTCCTTCGATGTGTCTGCCTGGAATACCTGAAATGGCTTCTCTGCATTTGTGAGTTCGAGCTTTTCATTCAAGTTCCTCCACACCACAGCAGGGTCCAACTCGTCGTTCTCGGGGAATTGGATGATTGCCATGCGTGCCACAGGAAGGACAAGCTCGAGTTGCATGGCTTCACTGTTTAAACGATCAAATAGTTTTTTGGCTGTGCTCTCGTGTGTTTTATGCTTCCCGCCGATCAATACCACAATAAAGTTATCCCCGGAGATACGATAGACGGTCGAGTCAGTCTCGTCCTTGATGGCGATTCCCATCCAGCGTAGGAGGCTGTCTCCGTAGTCAAAACCCTTCGTTCTATTGATGTCCCGTAATTGATACAGGTCCACTACAATGAGCGAAACGGGTTCGAGCAACTTATTATCGAAATTGTTGTCCAATTCTTTCGAAAAACTGACCAGGTTGGCGCAACCCGTCAACAGGTCCGTGTGAAAAAAGGGATTCGGTACTGTAAAGTCGTTCATAATACCATCCTTGTCGCTGGGTCATCCATCACAATTATAGGACAATAAACCCCGCCTTGCGACGGGGCTTTTTGTCCTATATTATCACGTACAACTGACCGCAGGTACTTTCACATGCCAGCCATAGATTTGATCGGATACGATCTCCGTATCTGTCAGTACCATGATTCCCTGCCCTTTGCATTTGGTGCGGATTTGATTACCCAATGATTGTGACGCGCAAAAGACTTCCATGACAGAATCGGGATCATCGTCCGCCGCGATGCGGTTGATGGACAAACCTCCACATTCCACGCATTCGTGGATCAACATCAACTCGCCTCGGGGCTTAATCTGGTACTTGTTCCTGCTCTTCTTCATTGTCAACCCGACGGGTTTCATCTGCCCCTTGCACGCGGACAGCCTGTCACCCGCCAAATAAAGATCAAGATGCCGCGACCACAAACAATACGGGCAGTGGTTACGGTTGTTCACGCCGGAGAGCATGTGCGCCGCAGAGATGTGGTTATTGCAATGTGCGCACCGAAAATCACCAAAGGAGGAAACATGGTAACTCATAGTTCCCTCCTCAGGTTCATATAACTCTTGTAGCGGTGCGGACTGATCCCGCCATCCATCACTGTCTTGCGGATGGCACAACCTGGTTCGCTATCGTGGTGGCAACTCATCCCAAACCTGCATTGACCGATATGATTCGCCATCTCGGGGAAAAGATATGCGAGTTCATCGGGGGAGATATTCCATAGGCCAAATTCACGCATGCCAGGTGTATCCACGATGGTTCCACCAGAATTCAAACGGAACATTTCGAAGTATGTTGTCGTGTGACGTCCCTTGCCGAGTTCGCCTTTGCTCACTTCCTTGACGCGCAGACCGAGTCCCGGTTGGATGGCGTTCAACAGGGAAGTCTTCCCCACACCTGACTTGCCGATCAACACCGACATTTTGCCTTGCAGGATTTGCTTGAGTTCTTCGATGCCTTCGCCGGTGGCCGAACTGACCTTATGGATCGGATAACCGATGCGGTGATAGATTTCAAGATCTTCATTGAGTTTGTGATTCCCGTTCGCAAGGTCAAGTTTGGTAATGACGATGAGAACCGGTAACTCCGCTGCCTCAGCTGTGACGAGGTAACGGTCGAGCAAACCCCATTTGGGCGGGGGGTTGGCCGCGGCAAACACCGGTATGACCAGGTCTGCATTCGAGACAATGACCTGTTCGAAGACGCGTTGACCGGGAACGGTCGCGGGGCGCGAAAGCTTTGAGAGGCGAGGCAGGATCTCGGTGATCATGCCGCGGTTCTGTCCCGCATCCGTGAAACGGACGCGGTCGCCAATGGCGATGGGATCCACATGTTCGATCTCGCGTACCGCCTGCACTTTATGCGGCAGTGAGGCGGGGTCGGCGGTGGGATAGATCAGTTTTTTATGTAAAAGTGACGAGAGCACGCAATCGAGTTCTCGCCCGTTTACGCAGACGGTATAGTGTCCAAGTGTTTTTCGGAAGACGACGCCTGTGTCGTCCTTGTCGTTGATATTCATTGTCAGGGTTTCCTGTAATCGTGTTCCATTGTGGCGCACGGATCATGTAAATAAGGTTGTTCGATAAATGCCCGCTTTGACTGGCGCGGACAGAGGATGTGCCATTTGGGTAAAGGGCTTGAACGACTTGTGCCAACATAAAATTTATTCCTTTCTTTATACAAAATAAAACCAGCCACAGAAGAATTTCCGTGGCTGGTGGGGATTGCCGAACGAACAGGGCCCTTGCGGTGCAGGCAAAGAGACGCGGCTGTTGTGCATTAAACAAAAACGCCACGGAACTGGGTGCGCCCGTGGCAGAAAAGTTGAATCAAAAAGACTGGCTTAACTGCTGTACAGAGACGCGCCCACAGGGTTATCGCGAACAATGACCGATGCTGATTTGAACATAAAACGCGTCTCCTTTCTTTGGTGTGAATTACATGTTGGAGTTTACCAACGTGGATGAGGAATGTCAAGGAAGGGACATCGAAAACCAGATAGCGCCATTGTTTGAGTTTCTAATGGGAATATCAAATCAATCAGTGCAAATCTGGGGATCCTGCCCCGATTTTTGCCTGCCGGCTTTGCATATTTAAAATGTGATCCCCCATTTCTTCGTTGATGATTCGGGCAATTAGGTGGTAATATTTCTGTGCAAGCCCGAAAAGCTGAAGTATTCTTACGGAGAAAGCGATTTGGAAACCAAAGAAAAATTCTGCCCTGTCTGTAAAAACAAGAATAAGCGTGAGGCTGTTTTCTGCAAATCCTGCGGCGCACTACTGGAATACCATCCCTGGGATTCGGCTGCAACAACCCAAAATACAGAGGCACTGGAGAAAGGTTCGAAACTTGCAGATTCGCCCATTGATGAAACCTTGATCCCTGAAGGCGGCATTGCCATTTATGCCGCAGGTGCATCCAACCCGATTTATTTGCGCTTTGATAAGGAGCTGATTTTGGGTCGCAAAAGTGAAAGCGTATCCGTTGACTCCCTGCTTGACCTTACGGGATTGGGCGGTTATCAGATGGGGTTGTCGAGACGGCACGCGATGATACGCAGGGCGGGAACCGGGTATGAACTCATCGATCTTTCCAGCACGAACGGTTCATGGCTGAACGACGAGAAATTGATTCCCAACAAATCGTATCCTCTGAAAAGCGGGGCACAACTGCGTATTGGCCGAATGAGGCTTCTTATTGTGTATCATCCCGCTTCCAAAGCGAAAAAAGCAAGACAATCCAACTGATTTATCATCGAATTTATGAACGATTCCGGCGATCCCCTGGATGCGAAACTTCGTGATGCGGCTGAATTTCTCAAAGCCGGTCAAAAGAAGGAGGCGCGCAAGGCATTACGCGAAGCGCTCGACATGGATCGCAACCATCTGGCAACCTGGGAACTCCTCTGGCGCGCGGCGTACAACGTCAAAGAGGAACTGCATTGCCTGAACCGCATCCTCGCCATTGATCCGAATCATGCCGCCGCCAAACAACGTCTTGCTGCAATCCCTTCCACTCCGGACAGGTCGGCAAAGCGGTCTTCATCGCGCAGAAAAAGACGGGAGTCGCTCCAGTTGCTGTTGTTCCTGGGCTCGGTGGTATCCATGGTGTGCATGGGGGTTGCGGGGTTTGCCCTCATGCGCGGCGGTTACATCCCATTCTCCATTTCCGGGCTGACCGCAACAGCCCTGTCACGAAAGAATGCCAGTTGCCAGGTTTTGATTGATAAGGCGATTCAGGCTTCTGGCGATTATTGTGCGAACACAGACTCGAACAAGGCGTGCTACGGCAATACAACGATCAAGGCGGAACTGGTGCCTGATTCCACCCAGCGTTTTTCGGAACGCGGCGATATCGTCCCCGTTAATGAACTGCGCCGCATTTCAGCATCGCCGTTAAATCTCGACAACAGTGAATGGGGGATCGCGGTCTTCAAGGTCATTGCGAACCTGCCTCGTTCCCTGCCCGGCGAAACCGTCACAATGGTGGTGTTTGGCAATACCACCCTCGATAATGACAGCGGGAATTTGGAGTCGTTTTATTTTTCCAGTGAATTGGGACAGATTTCCTGCGAAAAAGTTCCATTTGATGGTCTGATGATAACTTCACCGGACGGGAGTGGAATCCGCTTTAACGTCAATGGGTCGGAACTGACTTTGATGGGCACAGCCAGCCTAAAGGCGAATAAAAATGGGGAAATGGAAATCGGTCTTTATCGCGGGTCAGGCAGGATCGTTTCGAGCGGTCGGGAGCAATATTTCGGCGCGGGTCAAAAGGTTACTGTCAAGTTGGGAGGACAGGACGGGACCCAATCCATCAGTGCCCCTTCAGAACCTGAGCCGCTCGCACGGGACGAACTTGACATTGCGTGTACAATGACAGGTCAATATTGTTCACAGGATGAAATTGTCCTCATATCTGAAGATGAAGCCCAGGAACAGATACAGGGCGAAATCACTGCCACGCCCACACTGACGCTCTCGCCAACTCTTACGCCTATTCCATCCGCGACCGACATCCCGACGAATACACTTCTGGTGCTTCCCACCTCGACCCCTTCGCCGACCATAACACCCACCTTTACAGCAACGAAGCCTCCTGCACCGACAAAGACAAAAGCCCCCGCATTTACCAAATCACCGGCCCCCACGCCGACACCAGTGCCTCCTATGGAGCCGGTATGCGGATCTGTGGCTCTCAGTGCCTTGACGAATCCAAACCCCTATGAACTTGGAATGACCATTACCAATAACAGCGGGGGAGCAATTACAATCAACAGGTTTTTTGCCTATTGGGTGAAGACGCCGACTTCTCAAAAACTTGACAGGTTACTGCTTGGCAGTAATCTGTTATGGAACACGTCAGACAGCGACACGCCGAGCGATATTCCAGCCGAAGGCAGCTGGAGGAGCGGTGTTGACCTTACCATTCCGGATACGGTTGCACGAAATTTCGGGATTCAATTTCAGAATGAACTTCAGGCAACAGGCTATGAAGTGCATATTGTCTTTAACATTGGTTGTCAGGTGGTTGGAGCAAAGTAACCCTGCCCCATAAAAATTGCATTCATGACGACACCCACCCGTCTGCCATTAAGTACGTTTATGCCCGGATCGTCCTTCCGTCAATACATATTGCTCGAACAGATTGGCGTTGGCGGGCAGGGGGTGGTATGGTCGGCACTGGACCAGGTTCGAAAATGTATTGACGCGATCAAGTTCACCGAGATCCTGGAGTCTGGCGAAGCACAGGCGGACGAAATCAAGGCTGGGCATCAACAGGAACAACTGGTCAAACTTCATCATCCCCATATCCTTCCATTTCGTGAGTTTGGATTCGACGGAAGGATGCGCTTCTCTGTCACCCCATATATTGCGGGAGGGACGTTAACGCAAAGGATCAGGACAGAGCCGTTATTCATTGACGATGTGTTGCGTTGTGGGATGGAAATTGCCTCTGCGTTGGATTTTCTTCATGCCCAGGGTGTGATTCATCGCGACCTTAAGTCCTCAAATATATTGCTGGATCTCAGCGGCCATACCTACCTTGCCGATTTTGGATTGGCCCGCTTCATTTCGACATCCACACTGGTTTTACATACCGGGCATGGCACTCCGCCCTATGCGCCGCCTGAACAGAACAGAATGAAAGCGATCACGCCAAGGTCCGATATTTTCAGTTTTGGCATCTTGCTTTTTGAAATGTTCACCGGACAATTGCCGTGGAATGGAAAAAAACAACTGGGGATGGAACAACTTTACTCCACAGAGGAACTTCCCGACCCGCGCGAGGTCAATGCAGACTTGCCTCCACGAACGGTGGATGTGTTGCGGCGTGTTACCTCTGCCGACCCGGAACTGCGCCCGCGTTCGGCCGGGGAGGTCATGAAGATGATCTGCTATATCTTCAATGTTCCTTATGAACCTGTCAATGATGGAAAAGGCCATGACGAACGGGCGGCACGCGAAAATGATGTTGCCGAATTGCTCAGGCAGGGACTGGCTCAATGGCAATCCTCGGATGGCATGTACAACCTCGGTTTGACCAGGTTTGCGATGATCAATCTAGAGCGTAAAAGTATTGATACGGATATATTCAGCAGCTTTTTGCTGTCCCAGGCATTGACCTATGACCATGACGACGATCAATGGTGGTCAGCGGTTGGTGATCCAGAGAAGAGGCTTTCGGTTTCGGCCCTGCTGCTTGGGAAGGGAAATGAAGTCATCGCGGCGCGCGTCATGGAGCACCTGACCGGGGACATGGAGATTCGTGCGTTCTCAAACGGATTGCCCGACAGCATTACGGCATCCTTGCTGGGGATTGGAACCAATACAGGCAATGTAATTCTTCGCCAGCAGATTCTTCATGGGATCCGTGTGCTGACACGGCCTGGAAAAATGTGGGGCGGTAAAACCCTGTCGTTAAATACGGACCAGATACAGCAACTGGGAGACCTTGCGCTTGAAGATTCGGATGCCGGCGATGAGGCGGCGGAATTGATCGGGCATCTTCGCGCCACATCCGCCGTTCAGACTGTAGTCAATC
>DATIUT010000272.1:0-3264 GCA_035466615.1 Anaerolineales bacterium
CGGTCATTAACTGCGAATTTATCACCGACCCCAAACAAGGATTCAAAGTCGCTACCGCGGTTGTCCATCCACAAGGCGGACCTAATCCCGAAGCGGGTGAATTCCTTGTGCAGGCGCATACCTGTCATCCCATGCAAGCCAACGATGACGGCGCGGGCGTGGTCAGCACCATCGAGTTGGCGCGACGACTCGCGGAGAATCCGCTTCCCGCCGGCTCGATGAGCGTCCGCTTTTGGTTTGGACCCGAGACCATCGGCACGATTGCCTGGCTCGCGCACAACGAGTCGCTCATCCCGACTCTGCGCGGCGGAATTTTCATGGAGATGACGGGCAATCAAAATCAAATCGCCTGGCATCACACACGCCAGCACGATCATCTCCTCGACCGCATCACCAATTATGTTTTGCGCGATACACCTCACGACGAACGTGATTTCGCCGCCGCACCCGCCAACGATGAACGCGTCATCAACGGACCCGGCGTCAACGTGCCGTGTATCTCGCTCAACCGTTTCCCCTACGACGAGTATCACACCACCGACGACAATCTCGACATCATGCACGAAGACATGCTCGTCAATGCCGCGCAAACTGCCGAAGAGATCATATGCATCTACGCCAGCAACTACATCCCCAAGCGCACTTTCCGCGGTCCCGTTTTTCTCAGCGGGCACGGTCTCTGGGTGGATTGGCGCGACAACTGGGCGCTCAACCGTGCCATCGAAAAGATCATGATGCGCTTCGAAGGCGAGCACACGATCTTCGACATCGCCGAGCAGGTCGGTCTCAATTATCACGTGGTGCGCGACTATGTTGAAAAATTTAAAGTAAAAGGATTCGTGACGCCTCAGCCGATCCCGTCCGAAGGGCAGACTCAATGACTGAAAATGTAGTAGCCATCATTCAGGGACGCATGTCCTCATCGCGTTTGCCTGGGAAGATCCTCGCCGATATCGCGGGCCAACCGATGTTGCAACGCGTCTTCATACGGACCTCGCGGTCTGCTACTGTTTCCCAAACCATTTTCGCCACGACGACCGACCCCTCCGACGACCCCGTCGCCGAATACTGCGACTTCAGTGGAATCCCATTTACGCGAGGCAGTCTCTACGATGTTCTTGACCGTTACTATCAAGCCGCGAAACATGCCAAAACGGATGTCATTGTCCGCATCACTGCGGATTGTCCGGTGATTGACCCCGAGCTAATAGACAACGTGGTCAATACCCTGCTCGAAGATGAATACGACTTCGTCTGCAACCGACTACCCCCTCCCTGGCATCGAACCTATCCCATAGGCTTGGACGTGGAAGCCTGCACATTCAAAGCCCTTGCCAAGGCATGGAAGGAAGCCAGAGAACCCCAGCACCGTGAACACGCCATGCCTTATTTTTATGAAGGCGTTGAGTTGTCAACCGTCAACCGCCGACTACAAACGGGTTTGTCCCCTCGCGGATATAATATCGCCCTGCTCCACCACACGGCAGACTTCGGCGATTATCGCTGGACAGTGGACACCCCCGAAGACCTTGAGTTTATTCGCCAGGTTTACAGTCGCTTCAATGGGCGCGATGATTTCTCCTGGAAGGAAGTTTTGGACCTGGTTCACGATAATCCCGAATTGATGAAAATCAATTCAGGAGTGCAGCATAAGACTCTCAAGGATATTGACAAGCGCGCTCTCAAGCGTTAGAAAGTTTGAGGGTTGAAAAGTTTGCAAGTTTCAACCTTCAAACCTGTAAACCTTTCAAACTGCCAGCGTTCCTCATGCCATTAGTCACCCTCTTCTCTGCCCCTAAATCCTTTACCGACCCGCATATCGCAATGATTCAACGCAACGCGATCAAATCATGGACTTTGCTTCCCGATGTCGAAGTCATTTTGCTTGGCGAAGAGACAGGTCTCGCCGAGGCCGCGCATGAATTGGGCGTGAAGCACATCCCCAACGTGGCGCGCAATGAATCGGGCACGCCGCTGATCTCGTCCATGTTTCGACTCGCCCGCGAGAACTCGAACAGTGACCTCCTCTGCATCATCAACGCGGACATGATCCTCATGCCCGATTTTGTGGAGGCGGCTCGTAGGTCACGCGTGTTGCGTGACAAATATGTTTTGATCAGTCAACGCTGGGATTATGACATTACCTCTCCAATTGATTTCACCGAAGGGTGGGAGTCTCAGTTGAGAGGAAGCGTCAGAAAACAGAACCAACTTCACCGTCCTGCAGGAAGCGATTTCTTCCTCTTCCCCAAAGCCTGTTATGAAGATGCCCCCGATTTTACAATTGGTCGCGCAGGCTGGGACAATTGGATGATCTACGAAGCCCGCAAGGAAGGCTGGGCCGTCATTGACTGCACGCCGTCCATTATGATCGTTCACCAGAATCATGATTATGGTCACCTGCCCGATGGCAAACCTCACTACGAACATCCTGAAACGAACGAGAACATCCGCCTCGCGGGTGGGCAAGCTGCCATCCGTTACACTATTCTCGATTCGACGCATCAGCTAATCAATGGTAAATTTTCCCGCCCGAAGCTGACATCCCTGCGCTTTACGCGCAAAGTGGAATTATTCTTGCGGGCGGCCTTCTTTTTCTTACCCGAAAATACAATTGAAAATATCGCTCGTCCAAAACGATGGAAAAAGCGATTTCAAAAGATATTCGGGAATCGGAAATCGTGAATTGGGACTTATGCGCGACTCCCGAATCGAAACCCGATTCCCAAACTTGACACCTGAAACCTGGAACTTGAAACCGATATGAGAAAAGGTCAAAACCCCGCCAAGTTCGTCAAAGATGTAGCCAAACCAGAACGAATAACGGTTGCGTTATTAAATTATATTCCCTTCCTGAGCGGATTCTATGCTGAGACCCTCGATGTGTTGAAAGTCTCGCTCGAATCCATGCGCAAGGACGCGGGGTTGCCGTTCGATTTGATGGTCTTCGATAATGGCTCCTGTGCCGAAGTGCGCGACTTTCTCGTGAAAGAAAAGGAGGAAGGGCGAATCCAATATCTGATTCTCTCAGAGAAGAACATGGGTAAGGGCGGCGCATGGAATGTGATGCTGGCAAGCGCGCCGGGTGAGCTCATCGCTTACACAGATGCGGACGTTCTGTTCTCCCCGAACTGGCTTTCGCGTTCCGTGGAAATTCTCGAAACCTTCCCCAATGTCGGCATGGTGACCGCGCGCCCCTTCCGCACGCCGCCTGAATTTTATGAATCGACTCTCAAATGGGCGCGCGAAAACGCCAGACTTGAA
>DATIUT010000273.1:0-9370 GCA_035466615.1 Anaerolineales bacterium
GGTAGCGAGCCGGCACTTCTTGGTTGGACTTTCAGAATTCTGCTCGTCTCCACCCCGCTCTTTGCGTCGGCGATGGCAGCATTCACAAAAGCATTGTATTCCAGTGGTGACTGGTTAATGATGCGCGCAGGTGCCGAGGAAGTAAAGAAGGAAATCTATTTCTTCCGCACGATTCTTAAGAAGCAAAAGAAGCGCCGCGCGTATCTCGAAAAGAGGCTTGTTGAGATCCAGCGTCAGCTATACCAAAGCCTGGGAGGCGAATTGGTGCTAAAACCTTATAGTGGACCTGTCCCATCCAATTACTCTCCCAGCGACCCCGACAGCGACCCGGGCTTTGAAGACCTGAACGGTGACAAGTACTTCAAATATCGCGTTGAGAACCAACTGGCCTGGCACAGGAAGGAAGTGCAGGAATACCAGCTTGAACGCATCAAATTGACAGTCTTAATTCTTGCATCCGGTGTCGTTGGCGCTTTCTTCGCCGCGATGGGAGAATGGCTAACCATTTGGGTCGCGTTTACCGCGTCCCTGACTGCCGCATTTTTGGGTTGGCAGGAATTGCGCAACATTGACCTGATCATAAAAAACTACAGCAAGGTTGTGGTTGAACTGTCGGTGATTTACGACCATTGGCTCAACCTCGAACCAGAGGAACGTTCGGATGCAGAATTCTATCGAATGGTGAAAAGCACCGAAGAAATTCTATGGGCGCAAAACATGGAATACATCAAATCCCAGCAGGAAGCGCTCAAGGAAGCCGATCTTGACGAGGAAGCCAGCCTGGTCAACCGCGTCATCAAAGAATCGGCCGAATCCGCCAAACGTATGAAAAAAGCCATGGAAGACAGTGTGGTGGAATTCACAAAAGAAACTTTGCAGGATGTAGAAGAAAAAGTTGAAGGGACATTCAAAGCCGCGCTTGGGTCGCTTGCCGAGGAAGCCTCCTCGGAACTCGTCCAACAGGAATTGGCAGCGATGAACAAGACGGCTGTCGAAACGGCAGAATACGCAATCGGAAGAGCGTCCTCCCTGACATCATCGCTGGCTGACATTGCAAAGGAATTTATCCACATTGACATCGGCAGGGATACAACGAAAGAGGAACTCAATGCCATCCTGGCACGTTATCCAAAGACCAATGATGTCAAGGGGTAATCGAGGCTCGTCATGGGCTTGCGCAGATTTTTCGGATTTAATAAAAAGAAAGAGCAATCGATGGAATCTACAACCATAGAGCCAAAACAGAAAGAGCAAATCCCGGCCCAGCCCACCGAGGAACCCAGGAAGACACCGGAAGTGAAGACTCTTGCCATCACTTCCAATGGACCGGACGCCGGGGCCAGTTCGCTCCGCCCGAAGATGCGTCCGCACGCCTTTGTGATCATGCCGTTTGGGAAGAAAAAAGGAGGCGACGGTTTCATCTTTGACTTCAATGCGATTTACACGCAACTCATCAAGCCGACACTTGAGATGGCCGGCTTTGAGCCTTTCCGGGCTGACGAGGAAACCGCCAGCGGCGACATCCTGACGGACATGTTCCAGGAATTACTGCTTGCAGATCTCTGTCTTGTGGATATGAGCATCGATAATGCCAATGTGTTCTATGAACTCGGCATTCGTCATGCGTTCCGCAAGCGCGGCATCGTCCACATCCAGGCGGGACGCGCTTACATGCCGTTCGATGTTTTCAACGTGCGCACGATCCCCTATCACATCACACCGGAAGGTGCACCGGACCCCGAACACCTTGAAAAGGATAAAGCCGCCATCGCCCGCGTCACGCGTGACACCTGGGCGTCCGACGCGGAGGCGATTCATAGCCCGGTGTTCAACATATTAACCGGCCTGATAGAACCTGAACGAAAATCCCTTCGTACGCCTTTGGCAACCGGTTTCTGGCGTGAATACAATGAATGGAAACAGCGTGTTGCGGTTGCCCAGCGGCAAAAACGGATCGGGGATATCCTGCTCTTAACTGAGGAGATCAAAAATCCCCTCATCAAGGAGGAGGCGATCGGCGAAGCCGGTAATGCATTAAAAAACATGGGGCGGAACGAACTTGCGTTGAGCCAATATCGCAAAGGATTGGAAATAAATCCGCGCAACATCAACTTCCGTCGCGAAGAGGCGTTTAATCTTAACCGGATAGGCCGTGTGGATGAAGCGATCATAAAGATCGAAAACCTGATGGCTGATTCGCCCAGCGACAGCGAAACGATATCCTATCTCGGCAGGATCTACAAGGCAATGTGGGTTGAGTCGTGGAAATGGGTGAAACAAAAAGACAAAAGATTGAAGGCAGCATTCGCCTCCTATCACTGGCTCCTGAAAGCCATAGATATTTATCTGAAGGCATACCAGGTCAATTTGAATCAGTCCTATCCTGGGGTTAACGCCCTCACTCTTTCCACAATACTGGTCGAACTCGCAGATAAATACGAAGATCCGAAAAGCCCCGATCCCGATATCAGACGGGTCCGCAACAATCTCGAGGAACTGCGCGGTTCGCTTGTGTTCGCGCTCGAAGCATATATTGACACGGAGAAGGCAGATTACTGGACGCTTGTCTCGATGGCAGAATCCAGGGCGCTGACCGCCAAAAGCATCCAGGAAGTCGTGCGCGCATATCGCAAAGCGCTGACAGCCTCGCGTCGCAATACATTCTTTCTCCAGTCATCGCTCGCGCAGCTGGAAATGTTGCAATCCCTCGATATGCGCTCTGAATTTGTGCAGGCTGGCATCCAGGTTATAAAGGATGAACTCAGCCGCATGCGCAAAGAAGAGGGCGACGAAGAATACGAGAACCGCAAAGTGGAAATACATATCCCTCGTGAAGGGGATGTCTTCCTGTTTACCGGTTACATGATCGACCATGCAGAAAAAAACAACAGTTGCTTTCCACCCGACAAGGAAGGGGATATCAGGAAAGCCATCAAACACGTGCTCAACAAATATGATGCGGGGCCAGACGATCTTGCGGTCACCACTGGTATGGACGCCGGTAGTGAGATTGTGTTCGTTGAATGTTGTGTGGAGCGCGGCATACCTGTGCAGGCATATTTCCCAACCGCCGAGGCTTCATACGTGCAGGAATTTGTCAGCCCGGGCGGCGAACAATGGGTTGAGCGCTTCTACCGCATGCGCAATCACCCGTTGGTGGATGAGTTCTACCAACCCGATCAGGTCGGCTTGCCCAAGGAGGGCGACAATGTCAATGAACGCAATAACCGCTGGGCTCTCTACTCCGCCCTGGTGCGCGGGATTGACAAGGTACACCTGATCGCCGTCTGGGATGGCAAGAATGAACCATCGAAAGATCTGGACGCGCACCTCGTCAAGCATATGGTTGACCTGATGCGCGATATTGGCGGCATGGTGGAGCTTATCAACCCGTTCAAATTATCCGCCTTTCAGGCAGGTGAGGCGCCTTTTCCGGAAAAAACATCCCATGCCCCGCGATCCTCAGCCGGACAAACACCGAGGAAACGTTCCACCCCAAGGAAGAAAAAATAACGCCGCTACGAAAAAAATGGCGTCTGCCGTTTTATTCGGCAGGCGCCATTACATCATCTACCTTTTCTTTCGGATAGGGCCAAACCTCCCCTTTTATCCCCTTCGCAAGAAAGAAATCCCCCGCGCGCACAGTTTCAGGTCCCTCAAGCGCGATAACAGTCACTTCCTGATTCGGGTCTCCATTTGTCATATCCGTGAGCGGCACAAGCAGAGTGACTGCATTTTTCGCACAATACCCGGGTCTCGTGATGATATAACTTTCCTCAAAGATGACCGGGTCGATCGGCCAGTAATCATGCGGGGCGTCCACTTCGCTGACCAGAAAGTCCCCTTTCTTTACAGTCAGCACAGCACCCCAGGGCGTTTTCACATCCAAGGTCTGAGGATCACCGGGATCCGGTAAAAAAGGAATGACCCGCCTTTCCACTTTGCTCCGATAGGGCCTGAAGTTAAGCGACCTCAAGACCGGGTCATCGGATGTAATTATGACGGGTTTGCTCATTTCTATTTGGCGATTCTACCATAAGCAAACCGGGGTCAAACGTTGCAACAACGCATCATAATGATCATGTATTTCTGTTTTACAATTCAGCAAACCATAAAAGCGAATACCATGAACAAACTCATGACGATCATCGGTCCAAGCGGTGTGGGCAAGACTGCCCTCGTTCAGGCACTTGCCAAAACAGATCAATTTGAAACCGCATATGAGCAACATGCTGAACGCCCCTTTCAAACGCCAGCAAAACAGGATGCCCGATTCACATTCGCAAATCAAATGGACTATCTTCTCCTTCGTACGGAACAGGAAAAAGAATTGCGCACATCATCAAAGATTGGATTGATGGACGGCGGGCTCGACCTTGATTTCCACGGATTCACCCGCCTCTTTCTTAATCGAAACCTGCTCAGTCAAAATGAATTTGATCTTTGCCGGCGCTTCTACACGCTCGCCCGTAAACTTTTACCGCCACCTGAACTCATCGTGCGTTTGAGGGCGGATGAGGGAACAGTGGCAGACCGAATGTCCAGAAGGAAACGGATCAACATCACAAACGCGGACGACACAGCCCTGTTCAACTCCCTTTTGGATGAATGGCTCGCGTCTGTTCCATCCAGCCGCATATTGGAGTTGGATGTCACAGACGAAGACATCAATTATAAACAGAGTGTTCACATCATCCTTGATAAAATCAAGGAACTCTTCTAGCCCGGAGGTTTGTATGAAATCACAAGATGTGGTTCCCAGGATGCGGTGTTTGAGAGGCCGGCGCGTTGGTCTTATATATGCTGGGGAGCATATTGGGTATAAAATAAAAGCCAAAGGAGCAGAGTAATGTATACAACAGACATGTATGAGGGCCTGATCGCGGAGACCATCACCATGCCCGGCGCGAATGGCGACATGATCAATGCCTACTCCGCGCGTCCGCTTGGACCGGGACCCCATCCTGCATTGGTGCTGGCACATCACATGCCGGGCTGGGATGAATGGTACCGCGAGACAGCGTTCAAGTTCGCACTTCACGGATATGTGACCATCACACCAAACCTTTACTTCCGTGTGGGACACGGCACACCCGAAGACATCGCGGCGAAGGTCCGTGCAGATGGAGGTGTGCCGGACGCTCAGGCAGTGGGCGATCTTGCGGGCGCAATGAAATATTTGCGAGGGCTTCCCTACATCAATGGCAGGGTGGGCATCTTCGGCACCTGCTCCGGTGGCAGGCATGCCTATCTCACTGCGTGCCGCGTGCCCGGTTTTGACGCGATCATTGACTGTTGGGGCGGGCGCGTTGTCATGCCGCCCGATGCATTGAATGAGAAAACCCCGGTGGCGCCAATTGACCACACCAAAGACCTATCCTGCCCCATTCTGGGTATCTTCGGCAACGAAGATACCAGCCCGACGCCGGAACAGGTGAACATGCATGAAGAAGAATTGAAGAAACATGGCAAGAACTATGAGTTCCATCGCTATGACGGCGCCGGACACGGATTCTTTTATTACATCTACAAAGCCTATCGCCAGGAACAAGCCATGGACGGTTGGAAGAAGGTCTTCGCGTTTCTGGAGAAACACCTTTCGTAACTCAGTCTTTGGACACGGATTTCACAGAATCGGTCCGTTTCATCCTGTTATCCGTGCCCCAAAAGGAGCCTTTATATGTGCACAATGATCGTGGAAAAAGTGAAAATCGAAGGAAGCGGCAAAGGGACCAGCGGCTGGTTCAAACTGGAAGGCGCCAATGTGTCTTATGACCATCCCTTCAACGCGCCGTATGACCATGCCCTCAATATTGATTTTGTCAACGAGGCACAGGGACCTTCGGCGCGCGTCGCCGTGGAATTGAGCGAGAACGCCGCCCGCGAACTGGTCAAAACGATCCTTGCAGTCCTCGACAAGGCAGGAGCAGGCGGTCATCTTGACAGCCAGCGTAATCAAGGCATGGCTGAACGAGTACCCGGAAAAATTTAGAAGGAGATACACGATGGATCGTTCTTTTATCGAATCGAACCGCCTGTCAAGGGAACGCATGCAGGCGCTGGCCAACCGCTGTTCCGATGAAAAGATGTTGACCAAAGTCGGCGAACACTGGACAGTTGGTATCGTCTATGCTCACATTGCATGGTGGGACCGGCGCGTAATGTACGTGCTGGATATGACCGAGAAGAACGGCAAACTGTTCGTGCCGGAGATAGATATCTTCGTGAATGACCTGTCACTTCCACTGTGGGCAGTTGTCCCGCCGCGCGAAGCGGTGCGTATTGCGATGGAAAATGCCGAGGCATTGGATAAACGCCTGGAGGAATATCCAGAGTCTCTTTTGGAGGATATCCATAAATACAACGAGCGCTGGGTCGTCCGCGCCATGCACCGCAACGAACATTTGAGTGAAGCGGAATCTGCGCTCATGTGATTTAATGTCCCTGCGAACGAATTCCCATGAGCGACACCTCCATTATTGTCATCAGCATTCTCACATTCCTTCTCATCGTGGCGGCAGGAACGACATGGCTGTTTTTGGTCTATTTCCCCAAAAAGACCTTGTCCGTTGCGCGTGACCTGGCTGAGACAGTGAAGAACACGCTCGGGTTGACCCCTCAGGTGACGATCAACCAGAAGATCATCTACAAACGGACAAACGAAATCCTGGAACTGGCCATGATCGAGCAGGATTTCGACGTCGAACACGAGACCAGCCACAAGTGGCTGGGAAGCGAAAAGCACATCACCCTGCGCGGCACCTATCGGGCAAAGATCGGGTTCAATCTGCAAAAAGGATTCAACATCGAAGTTCACCGCGGAAGGTTTCTCAGACCGGGTCAGATCACCCTCCAGTTGCCCCATGCCGAAATCCTGTCCATCGAGCCGAGGGACGTACAGAAATACACAACTTCCGGGCTGATCAACTGGGTAACGAACAAGGATATTGAGACCGCCGCCAGAGAACTTGCGGAACTGGCACAAGACAAAGCCTCCAAAATGGATATGCTGGACGACGCTGAAAAATGGATCGAAAACAGGCTCAATGAAGCCTTATTGCCGAGACTGGTCAATTATCAATTCACACACCAGGTAAAGTTCCTCGAAACAACCCCCGGGGAAATCAATTCCGGCAAGGAAGAGACCGGCGAGAAATCACCGGAACTGACTGCGGGACAGCAGGTCTGGCCCAAACAGGACAAACCATGACAGATCCAGAGGCCGCCTACACTGAGATCGAAAGACCGGTAAAGAGTGTCAAGCACATGTCTGCCGCTTCATTTGGCGATCAGATGATAAGCAGACCCATCAAGGCCACTAATTTCTGAAATATGCTTTGCCCATGCCGTTTGGTGGTATTCAAGACCGTTGCCAGTGCCGCATAGCCCTGAGCGCCCCAATCGGAGCGAAAACTATCCATGACTTTGCGATGAATCACCGATGGGGACCCCTACGGGAGGCGCAACCGCGGCAACCGTAAGACCTGCTAATAAAACTTGCTGGAATTTAAAATCACACATCCCTTCGGGATTATCCTGCCAATTTCCTTAATTCCTCTTCGCCGATAATTTTGACTCCCAATGCCTGTGCCTTCTCGAATTTCGACCCGGGATTTTCTCCCAGCACCAGATAACTCGTCTTCCTGCTGACGCTGTCCGTCACCTTGCCGCCATGCGACTCGATAAAGGCTTTGGCGTCATCGCGCGAGAAGGTGGGCAATGTTCCGGTCATAACGAACGTCAAGCCCGCAAACTTATCAGACTGATTGCTGATAGCTGATTGCTGGTCACCTTTTGGCCACATCCCTACTGACTTCAACTTCTTCAACACCTTCTGGTTGGCCGGACGCGCAAACCAATCCACAATGGATTCGGCAATGTTCGGGCCCACTCCCTCGATCTGCATCAAATCGTCCACTTTTGCTTTGGCAAGCACATCCAGATCCTCGAACTTGCGCGCGAGGTCGCCAGCCATCACTTCGCCCACTCCATGAATTCCCAACGCGGCAACAAAACGTGCGAAAGACTGCTCTTTTGAATTCTCGATCGCGGTCAACAAGTTATCGGCTTTCTTATCTTTGAAACCCTCTAGTTCGAGCAACTGCTCTTTCTTCAAAGTATATAAGTCCGCCACATCCTTGACCAAACCTTCTTCGATCAATTGCTCCACGATCTTGATACCCAGCCCAACAATGTCCATCGCGCCGCGTGAGACATAATGCTCGATATTTCGCACCAATTGCGCCGGACATGCGGCATTGACGCAATACCACGCCACCTCGCCTTCGAAATGTTCAACAGTCTGCCCGCACGCGGGGCAGGTTGCAGGCGGCTTGAACTTTTTCTCCTTCCCTGTGCGCGCATCCACCACGGGACCGATCACATATGGAATCACTTCCCCCGCGCGCTTCACCAGCACGCGGTCACCCACACGAATGTCTTTTTCAGCGATGTAATCAAAGTTGTGTAACGTGGCGCGTTCCACGATCACGCCGCCGATCTCCACCGCTTCGAGCACCGCATATGGTGTCAACACGCCTGTGCGCCCCACTGCAACACCGATGTCGTTGAGAGCCGTCGTCACTTCACGCGCGGGGAATTTGAACGCGATCGCGCCGCGCGGGTCCTTGCCCACAAAGCCCAATTCATTCGCGAGAGTCAGGTCGTCAATTTTGATGACCATGCCGTCCGCTTCGTAGGGCAATTTGTCGCGGCCCTCGTTCCACGTTTCGGTGTACGCAATCGCATCTTCCAAATGATTGAACCGCTTCGCCACATCCGTCACAGGAAAACCCAACGCCTTGAGATATTCCAGAATCTCCCATTGCGATGTCGGTACCTTCCCGCCCTCCGAATGGACAATTTGATACACCAACATTGTGATTGGGCGCGAGGCAGTCAACTTCGGGTCAAGCTGGCGCAATGACCCCGCCGCCGTATTGCGCGGATTGAGATATGTCTTCTCGCCCACTTCTTCGAGTTTGCGATTCAACTTCTCGAACTCTTTAATGGGAATGAACGCCTCGCCTCTCACAACCAGATGTCTGGGTATTGTTACTTTGGCATTTGACTCCACTGGTATCTTGAGCGGGATCGCCCGCACAGTTCTCAAGTTACTGGTGATGTCCTCTCCCACCTCCCCATCACCGCGTGTGGCACCTTGCACAAAAAATCCATCACGATAGTGAAGCACAACCGATAAGCCGTCAATCTTCGGCTCGACGATGAACTTTGCCTTCTCCACGCGATCGTCAATTTTTGTGACCCGTTCGAGCCAGGCGCGCGCATCGTCCGCGCCAAAGGCATTCGCCAGCGAGAGAATGGGCGCGGGGTGGCGGACCTTTTCGAAACGGTCGGCAGGTTTGGCTCC
>DATIUT010000274.1:0-3336 GCA_035466615.1 Anaerolineales bacterium
TCAAAGGTCCCGGTTCATCAGAGCGATATTCCTATGGCTGGATTGCGCTCTATAACGGCTTTACAGGTTATGACAGATATGAGGTCCGCGACGGAGTTGCACACATTTATCTCAAAGGGACCTGCGACCGCGCCGGCGCGACCTACACCATTACTGATCTGCTGACCCTCAACCTCAAGCAGTTCCCTGAAATCCAATTCGTGAAGGTCTACGATGAAAATGGGACAACACAAAATCCAGACGGCTTGAGCGATTCCATCCCTGTGTGTTTGCAACCATAACAAAAGACAGGACGAGACATTGTCTCGTCCTGCAAGCTTATCCTTACACTACTGCCGCTTCCACCGATTGGATCGGTGGCAGGTAATCTGCCAACAGCTCCCAACTGTCGCCCGAATCGCGGGTATAAAACAGTTGACCTGTATTCGTCCCGATGTAGACACCGGCATCTTCGAATGTGTCCGTCCCCATTGCTTCGCGCAGGACGACCAGATGTGCCTCCTCCGGTAATCCCTTTGTCATTCGTTCCCACGAGTCGCCTGCATCACGGCTGCGCCATACGGAGAATTTTCCGTCCACGCTCATGCGGAACTCGTCGCTTTCTTCAAGCGCGATGTAGATCGTTTTCGGGTCAGTGGGATGCACCGCGATGGGGAAGCCGAAACGCGACGGCAATTTTCCTTCGCCGATGTCGATCCAATCCTCGCCCATATTGTCGCTTCGATATATGCCGCAATGGTTTTGCTGGTATAAAACATTCGGGTTGGATGGGTGCATGGTCATCTTGTGCACGCACTGTCCGAACTCGGGGAATTTGTTCGGCATGAAATCCGCGCGCACGTTCTTGTTGAAGGGCGCCCAGGTTTTCCCGCCGTCGTCTGTGCGATAACAACCTGCGGCTGAGACCGCAATGTACATGCGGTTCAAATTCGTCGGGTCGAGCAGGATGGTGTGCAAACACAAGCCGCCGTTGCCGGGATTCCACTGTCCGCGTTGTGGATGATCGTAAAGTCCCTCGTTTAATTCCCAGGTCTCACCGCGATCTTTGGAGACGAAGAACGACGCAGGTTGTGCCCCGGCATATAGAACATTTGGCTCATCCTTGCGCCCGGGCGTGATATTCCAAACCTTTATCATTTTCTCGGGGTTATCTTTTATACTCTCTCCACCTTCGGAGCGGAACGCCTCGTCCACTGTGCTGGCTGGTCTGCCTGTTTTGGATGGGCGTGTTATGACCGGCACCTGCTTTGCCTGCGTCCATGATTTTCCAAAATCATCCGAATAGTGGGTGGTTGGACCATAGACGAAATGAGTCGTTGCTGCGTGTATACGATTGTCACGCGGGTCCATCTTCAAGTGCATTACGTTCCAACTTTTAAATTGCATGTCGCTTCTTTGCCAGTGTCTGCGCTTCTCGTTGCTCTCGAAAATAAAGCCGCCCTTGCTTGTCCCAACGAAGATCATCACTTTTTTGCTCATCAAAATCTCCTCTCATTAAGTTAGAATAAATGTTCTAATCATTTTATCACATTTCCAGCCTCATTTTCTGACCCGCCTGGACTATTGCAAAGACCCATCAATATGATTAAGATAAAACAAGGAGGAAAGATGAATAACCGTTATTGGATCATCCTCACCGCTTTGATATTGACATCCTGCAATCTGACTGCGCTGGAATTGACAGCCACGCCTCTCTCCACGCCGATACCTGCCACGTTCACACCAATGTTATCCACGCCCACATTTGTTCCCATTGAAACCCTGCTGGCAATTGATACGCCCACCCGCGTGCCAACAGCTACACCAAAAATCATCCTTGCATCGCCTAGGGACCAGCCGGTCAACTGCCGTTTCGGGCCCGAAATCTCCTATGCCGTTGTTGGCGCGTTGATCGTGGGCAGGCAGGCGGAGGTGATCGGCAAGAGCATTGATGCTACGTGGTGGTATGTCAAGAACCCCAGCGACCCCTCCACCAACTGCTGGCTCTCGGCAGATTTCGTTGTGGTTGTGGGGAATGTGGATGCGCTCCCGGTGGTGAGTCCGCCTGAGATCGGGGTGAACAATATCCAGGTCCAGGTTGACCCGGTGCTGATGAATGTGGGGTGCGGCGGATTCCCGCAAACGGTCAATGTGACCGCACAGATCACAGCCAACGGTCCAACACTTATCACATGGAGGTGGGAGGCAAGCGATGGCTATGTTTCCACTGAGGAAACCTTGTTGTTTGAATCCGAAGGGACCAGGGAAGTTCAGACCATTCTGACCGTATGGAATGCGAATGATTACTGGGTCAACCTGCATGTCCTTATACCTAATGACAGGAGTGGTGGGGCAATTTTCAAAGTGACCTGCGTTCCATAAGAATTACAAGCGGCGGTCTGGATATTACCCCTTTTTATATCGGATGAATTGTATGCTTGTCGAAACACGACCTGTTTTATAATCCGGCGAAAAAGACGCCTGGTATTTTCCCGGAAGGAAGGTTGTAGATCATAAAAATGCCTGTCCGGTATGCCTTCATAAGGAAGAATTGTGATGGATCCCAATACTAAAAATAGTGAGAATCTTTCCCCTTTGCATGAAATCTATGGGGACACACAACGGATCATGAGAATTTTCAATCAATTCATCATGGTCATCCTGGTGGGACTTGTTATTGGGATCGTTTATGTGTTTTCCGGCCACAATATCTTTGCCGCAACATTGCTTGCGGTTATCCTGTTGCCTGTCCTGGCCTCCTTATATTTTGTTCGTCTCAAGAAATTTGAAATGTCCGCCGCGTTTTTGGCGGTGGTTTTCATCAGCCTGGTTACAGTGGCAGCAACCAATGGAATCCATCAGATCAGCATAATTGCATATCCTGCAATCCTGGTTGCCGCAAGCCTGGTGATCCACAAACGGACTCTGGTATTCCTGACCCTCTACACTATCGCATGCATAGCCTGGCTGGTCTTCGGAAAAATCCTTGGAACCTTCGCGCCGCAATTTCCATCAGACGTCACGCCAGGGGAGTTTTGGATGGCGGTGCTTGTTCTGGTGTTCACAGTGTTCATGGTACGCTTGTTGACGGATGCCTTATTCCAAAACAACCTGCGCCTGCAAGAGGAACTTCAGGAACGGAAACTCATCGAAGAACAGCGTAAAACACTCCTCAGTGAATTGGAGGCTAGAAACGCCGAATCCGAGACTTTGCGTGAGGCCGCCGCGGCAGTTGCCCTATCCCTGGAAATTGACGAAACAGTTTCGCGCATACTGGAGCAACTGCAACGTGTGGTTCCTTACGACAGTGCCTCCATCCAGTTGTTGACTGGGAATGAATTGGAGATCATAGGAGGC
>DATIUT010000275.1:0-3696 GCA_035466615.1 Anaerolineales bacterium
AGCCTCCGTCAGCAAAGTGGGTGAGGAGCAACTCTTCTATCTCATGTCACGCGGCCTCAGCGAAGAGGAAGCCACCACCATGGTCGTCTCTGGTTTTATCGAACCGCTTGTCAAGGACTTGCCGATGGAATACGCCGTCGAAATGAATCGTTTGATCGCATTACAAATGGAAGGAAGCATCGGTTAGCATGGAAGAGAAACCCAAGGTTGTTGTTTCAAGGACTCGACAGGCTGTATCTGTCGCAAGGGAATTTAACTTCACTGAATCCGATATCCGCCCAGGGAAGGGCCCAGCCGCTTCCTACCGCGCCTCAGCCTGGTCTGCCTTCAAAAAGCATTCCCTCCCCGATACGACTCAGGAAGCTTGGCGCCGCACCGACATCCACAATCTGCCCGTGGACAAATTCAAGTTTGCGGCAGATGGTGCATTCAATGACCTTCCCGCTGTCCGCGATGATTTGCTTCACCCTCTAACTGCCGACCAGCATGGCGGACAAATTGTCCTCACACCTGGTGGCGTAAAAGTTGAGCTTGATGAAAAACTCGCAAAGACAGGCGTCATCTTCACGGACTTAAAAACCGCTGAACAAAACCATCCTGATTTGCTTGCGAAGATGCTTGGTAAGACGGTCAATGTGGAGGAAGGAAAATTCTCTGCGTTGGCTGGCGCTTTTGCCCAGAATGGTGTTGTCTTATATGTTCCCAAAGGCGTGATTGTAGACGAACCGCTTCACTCTGTGTTATGGGGACCCGGTACGGATATTGCCCACGTCTCACACATCCTCGTCCTTGTGGATGAAGGCGCGTCGGTTACGTATGTCCACGAGGCGGCGTCACCCGATCTCAAGGGAGCCAATTCGATGCACGCGGGAATTGTGGAAATCCAGGTTCTGCAAAACGCGTCGTTGAAGTTTGTCGAACTGCAATCATGGGGACGTCACGTCTGGAATTTCAGTCATGAGCGTGCTCGCGTGGAACGCAATGGTAATCTTGATTGGATTTTTGGCGCGATTGGATCACGTCTCACCAAGAACTTCACCGAACTTGACCTGGCTGGCGAAGGCGCGCAGGGACGCATGTCCGGTTTCTATTTCACGGATGGCGACCAGCATCTTGATCACGATACGCAGCAGAATCATCTTGCGCCGCACACCACCAGTGATCTTCTGTTCAAGGGCGCGCTCAAAGGTAAGAGCCGTTCCGTTTGGCAGGGCATGATCTACGTCGCGCCCGGGGCGCAGAAAACGGATGGGTATCAGGCAAACAGGAATCTAATCCTGAGTGATCAGGCGCGTGCCGATTCCATTCCGGGTTTGGAAATTCTCGCGGATGATGTCCGCTGTACACATGGCGCAACAGTTGGTAAATTGGAGCAGGAACCGCTTTTCTATTTAAAGTCGCGCGGCATCCCGCAGGCGGAAGCCGAGAAGATCGTTGTGGAAGGATTCTTCGACCCGATCTTCCAACGCATTCCGTTCGAGGGCGTGCGAGATCGCTTCCAACAGTACATTGCTGATAAAATGTCATAAAACGGAAAGAATTAGGATATTCATGACTGTAAAGAAAAAGGCAAGTTCCAAAAAGGCTGGGGCAAAACCCAAAACGCCAGTTCGCGGAAGGGTGAAAGCAATGAAAAAGGCAGATGCGAAGGCAAAAGCCGCGCCGAAGATGACTACCAAAATAACGGCCCAGAGAGGTGAACCGGTGCGTGTCGTCAACAAGATCTCGCCTCCCCGTATTCAGAACGGGGAGGAGCGTAAGACTCGCGGGGCTCGTTCGCTTCACCAATATAACTATATGAAGGCTCCGGGGATGATGCATGACTTCCAGGTCGGCGACAAAGTAGAAGTCTATTGCGATCATGAGAGGGGCCGCGAGCGCGTGCGCGGATGGATCGCTGGCATTGTTGTCCAGGTGGATAACAAAATGGTTGCGGTCCAGTTCCGTTCCAATGTCTACCTGACGGATGGCTGGATGGTACCGGATCGAATCCTTTGGTATTCATTGTCATCCGAACATATCAGGCCTGTGCCGGGAAAGAAGTTGTCCAAGAAAGAGAAAATAAAAGCCATCCCTGATTATTAAGGATACACAGGCAAACGTGAAGAGTTTGCTTGTGTGTTTTGTGAAGATCTCATGCCTCTTAATATCCACAACGTACGAAAAGATTTTCCCATCCTCCAGCGAGAAACATCCAAGGGTGTTCGATTGGTGTACCTCGATTCGACGGCGACCTCTCAAAAGCCTTTGTCTGTAATCGAGGCAATGAATAATTACTACCTTCGTTCGAATGCAAACATTCACCGTGGTGTGCACACACTTGCAGAGGAAGCAACCACCTTGTATGAAGAAGCGCGTGAAAAGGTCGCCCGGTTTATTAATGCGCCTTCTGCAAAGCAGGTCATTTATACGCGCAATACAACCGAATCGATCAATCTTGTTGCGTACACGTGGGCACGCGCAAATCTCAAGTCTGGTGACCTTGTCATCCTGACCGAGATGGAACACCACTCAAATTTGGTCCCGTGGCACATGCTTCAGGCGGAACGCGGCATTGAACTGGACTTCATCCCTGTGACCGATTCCGGCTTGCTTGATCTGGATGCCTGCAAAACGCTTCTCACTCGAACCCCGAAACTGGTCTCATTTACACACATGTCCAATGTCCTCGGTACGATCAACCCCGCAGCAGAGATTATCCGCATGGCGCATGAGGCTGGGGCAATCACATTGGTTGATGCGGCGCAGTCCGTCCCTCATTTGAAGGTGGATGTTCAGGCGCTTGACGCAGACTTCCTTGCCTTCTCTGCACACAAAATGTGCGGGCCCACGGGTATCGGCGCGTTGTATGGCAAGGCAGATTTGCTAGAAAAAATGCCTCCTTTCCTTGGCGGCGGTGACATGATCAAGGAAGTGAAACTGCGTTCCTTCCGCCCGAATTCACTCCCGCACAAATTTGAAGCGGGGACACCTGCCATCGCCGAAGCGGTCGGCTTCGGCGCGGCGGTGGATTATCTGATATCGGTTGGTATGGATAACATTTCTGCACATGAACATGAGCTCACGGAATATGCGCTGGAACGACTCGTCGAAATTCCCGGCGTGAAGCTGTTTGGCCCTGATGCCGGTCACAAGGGTGGGGTGGCAGCGTTCATATTGGATGGGATCCATCCGCACGATGTGGCGCAGATTCTTGACAAGGACGGAATCGCCGTGCGGGCCGGTCATCATTGTGCACAACCATTGCATGAGAAATTCGGAATCCCTGCCACCAGCCGCGCTTCCTTCTATCTGTACAACACAAAAGAGGAAGTGGATCTGCTGGTAAACGGGATTTATAAAGTAAAAGAGCTGTTCGGGTAGCTTATGTTCGAAGATTTGTGGGAGGTCAAGATATCCAAAAGGTGTTTGGAAATTTTTGATCCCCAGGGTAGCATAAGATCGATTGGTCTCGACCAAATCACAGGGATTGCTATTCGAACAGATAACACCGGGCCAATTGGATCTGATGTGATTTGGCTAATCTCTGATGGCGAATCGATAATTTCATTTCCTATGGGCGCAAAAGGTGAAGATAAAGTACTGAAAGCATTCCAGAAGATTGATGGTTTCGATAATTCCGAGTTCATCAAAGCAATGGGTTCTGTGGATCATAATTTGTTTTTTCTGCTAAACAAGGTGAAAGAGTAATCATGG
>DATIUT010000276.1:0-12908 GCA_035466615.1 Anaerolineales bacterium
CTGATGATCGGCGATACCACCGTGGACATGCGCACGGGCAAATCCGCGGGGGCGCAGAAGGTGGGCGTGTTATGTGGTTTTGGCGAAGAACCGGAGTTAAGGAAAAAAGGGGCGGATATGATATTGAAGACAACAAGTGATCTTGCTGAGTTGCTGTTGAATCAAAAGTGACTGTCTTTTTAGGTGACAGTCACTTGAATAACCGGGGAAGCTGGTTAATATGAGGCAAATCTAAATCCTGTGAGGCAAGTTCTGTTTCCTTTCCATGCACTCATGGTTCCCAAAAGAAATTCATCAAAGCATAGATCAATGGCGTATTGTTATTGTATTCCACACCAACCGCCCAGGTATGCCAATCGAGAAAGCCATACTGCTCCGTCCCTGTGAAATGGATGGCATAGAAGTCCTTTTTGTAAGGCCACACGACGTCATAGGTGGCGCCGCCGTGTTTGAGCTCATTACAATGCAATGTATAGGGCTGGTTGAAGATCCTTACCAATTCGGGCACGATCACATCGTGGAACGAACCTATTTTGTCCATGCCACTGCCGGGTTCAGCACCCCAGTTCGCCTCGAAGGTCGTTTCGAACAGGAATTTCGCCTGATCAGGAAGGTAATTGATGGCATTGCCATTACGGAAGTACCTGACTTCCATGCCGTTTGAGCTGACCAGCGGACTCAGGAGAGCACCGTCTGCTGTGAGTATGGAAGTCTTAAATGCGTCAATCAGTGCGACCACCATTGGGTCTGTACACACTGTCGGCGCGGCGGACGGGATCAAGGTCGCTGTCGCGGCAGGTATGGGAGTGAAGGTTTCAACGATGGTCGGGGGGGATGTTTCAGTGAAGCTAAGAGTCGGTAAGACAGGAGCAAGCTGGGTCGGAGTTGGACTCGCAGAACTGCCGAGGGTACATCCCGCCAACAGGAACAGTGCGGTCATCATGACAAGGAAGGTTGTCGTTGTTTTCATGATGTTCTCCTCTCTGTACATTGATTATTATATACCTGATGAATATGGAAAATAAAATGACCCTCCCAGAGGGTCATCATATACTGCACCAGCAGGCTGATTATCCCGAAGCCAGTTATGAATTGCTGCCAAATACAACCACAACAATATGCTGGTTCAACAATTGCGGCGGCGCAGACTCTTTGCCGGGGACGATTTGCCCCAATGTGTAACCCCCTGCAACAGGAACGTTCTTTCCAAGGATATCCTGCACGGCGGCGATCTCGGTACCCGGATGTGATTTCAACAACATCTCCCAGGCAATGTCCACGAGGATAAGCGCAAAGGCAGGTTTATCGCCGTTGAGCCCCTGCAATGCCTGTTGGGCGGCATGCTGTGCGGCTTTTTCGCAAGACTCCCGGTTGCCAACGAGCAGGTATGCATCCACACCATCGCGTACTGGCGCGTTCATACGGAAGCTTCCATCCGCCTCAACACGGATGGGTGCACGCACCAGCAGTTGATCGCCCTGTTCCACGCCAAGTGGGTACAACCGCGCAAGATGACTTAGCGGCGGGAAGGCCCATTCACGCGCGGGATGACCGAACAATTGGGCGTATGTTTCAGATGCAGGGCGCCCATCCAATGTGCGGAGCCAGAAACCGCGCGAACGCGTCACGCGGAAGTGACTGCCGACCGGGTTCCAGCCATGTGCAAAGCCCACGCCCACACGCAGGTCTCCACGCAGGATGGCCCCAGCGAGGGATCCGGTTCCGGTCTGTGAACCAGCCAGCTGGTAGGAATGACCCGTATGCAAGTCCCCGGAGGAAAGCGCGCCGGCAAGCGCGATATTTCCATTGGGAAGTGCCGAACACAGCTGGTCTGCATCGCCATTAAAGCCATCGGCAAAGAAAAGGAGGGCGCGCGCATCATCCTTACCTTCAAGTTGTTGCGCCAGACGAAGACCTGTCTCTCGCCCACTTTGGGCATAGCCGGGCATCCAGTGTGTCTCCGCCTGGAAATCGCCGTTCAGCAATGCAACAACGACGGAATTAGGGTGCAACCCTCTTGAGGAAAATCCAACGGGGCTGCTTAAGCCGATCAACGGCGCATCTCCAAGCAGGCTGGTCGCGCCGTTGACAACATCACGCGCCTGATATTGATGCGAGGCAATGATGAAGCCCATGCGGGGATTTGAAGAGCCGAGGCTGTTCAAGGCGTGATGCGCCGCCTGCAAACCGGCTTCGCGTCCGTTCAATGCCTGGGCATGTCCGATGGAGGCTTTCAAGGTCATATCATTATCCTTCGGCAACCGGTATAGTGAAGTGGAAGGTGGTGCCATGCCGGAACTCACTCTCAAACCAGATGCGCCCACCCTGCATTTCAACAAGGCTCTTGGTAATGTTCAAGCCCAAACCGGTGCCGGGTGCTTCACGCGCCTTCGAGTCATCGGAACGGAAGAATTTCTGGAAGATCTTCGCCTGATCTTCAAGGCTGATGCCGATTCCGTTATCCTTGACCCACAGATGCACGACTTGTTTCGCGCCTTCAGGATCCCATTGATTGGCGGTTGATGCCGCACCGACGATGACCGTTCCGCCTTCAGGCGTGTATTTGTGTGCGTTACTTACGAGATTGGTGAGAACCTGTCCAATACGGACCGGATCTGCCCAAACGTCTGGCATTTGCTCGGAGAGCTGCAGTTGTACCGTCTGCTTCTTGTCTTCGATCTGGCGTTTGGTGGAGCGCAGAACATCATCCACAATATCCGACACCTGCACCGCTTTGTATTCAAGGCGGAGGCGGCCGGCTTCGATCTTGGCATTGTCATTGAGGTCAGAGACCAGCACGGACATGCGTTCGACGTTGGATTTGATGGTATGCAGGAAGTTGGTCTGCATTTCGTTGATCTGGCCGACCGACCCGGCCGCGAGCAGTTCAGTGTAGCCTTTGATGGAGGTCATGGGGTTCTTCAGCTCATGTGCCACGAAGGAGACAAAGTCACTCTTGGCAATATTGGCCTGCTGGACTTCGGCGTAAAGCTGGGCGTTATAGATGGCGATGGCGGCATTATCGCTCAAACGGTTGAGAAACGCCAAATTCTCCTGCGAGTCACTCATGCTCTCGAGAAGCAACAGACCGACAACATCCGCTTCGCGCCGGATCGGGATGATGATCTGTGTGTGTGCCGTGGGCAGGAGACCCTTTTCACCGGCGGCGATCAACGAGACCTGGCTGGGTTGTCCACTTTGGAGGACAGGTTTGATGGTCGGCATGTCAATGGGCAAATGTCCATTCGACGGATCGGTGAATACATCCTCGTACCCCTCCTGCGCCATGAGGCGAATCTTTTCATCTTCCAACATGCCGATCAGACCCGCTTCGGCGTTGGAATGGCGCATTGCGTATTCGAGCGTGATATTCATGGCTCGATCCACATCGAGGCTGGCATTCAATTCACGAACAATACGACCCATGACCTGGAGTTCTTCGACGCGGGCGGCAAGTTCCTGGTCTGTCAGTGCGAGCAGGCGTGCGTTTTCGATGGCGACTGCCGCCTGCCCTGCGAAGGCTGTGAGGATGCTCTGATCGTCCCTGACAAATGGCAGACCATCGCGGCGATTGACGACTTCGATAACGCCGAGCATACGATCCTTGATCTGCATGGGAACAGCAAGGAGGGAGCGCGAGACGAATCCTGTCTGTTTGTCAGTTTCACTAAAGCGGGAGGCCGATCTTTGCACATCGTTCTCAATGACAGGGGCACGCGTTTGCACGGCCCGGCCTACAACCCCGGCTCCGGCAGGGAGACGCTGTCCAAGCAGGTTGCCGGCTACAGGTCCGATGGTGACGCGGAAGATCAGGTCGCCGGTCTGATCATCCATCATAAACAGGGTCCCGGCTTCGCAATTCAAAATGTTCACAGCGTTTTCAAGAATATTGCGGAGAAGAGGTTCCTGCTCAAGTGTGGATGTTAATTGACGCGTGATCTCATTCAGTGTTGCAAGTTGGTGCGCACGTTGTTCGGTTTCCTGCAGGAGACGCGCTTTGACGATGGCGCCAACGGTCTGGTCTGCGACGGATTGCAGAAGGTCAAGTTGCGCGCGCGTGTAGGTGACTGTGGCATCCCGGCTTCCAACGCTTAATGCACCTATGGTCTCAGCATCCGAATTGAGTGGAACACCCATCCATGCGTAAATACCTGTCGCGGAGGGAGTCACATTGCGGGATTGACATTCCTGCTTGTAATCCTGCGTGATGATCGGCCGGCTTTTGCGAATAATTTCCTGACCCAAACCGAGGCTGGGAGGAAGCGGCTGGTTTTCAAGCGCTTCCACGCGTTCGTTATCGTCCACGCGGAAGCCATAATAGAAGTAGTTCGCGGCTTTGTTATATAGGGAAATATGGAAGTATGTGGATGGAATGATCCGGGACGTTTGCGCAAAGATCAATTCAAGAACATCATCGAAGGTGAGCGTGACATTGACCCCCTGTGACACAAGCGAGAGTGCGTTCATTTCCTGCACACGGCGCTCAAGGTTGGCAACCGTCTGCACGCGAGAGATGGCAATCGATGCCTGATCGGAAATGTTTTCAAGGTAATCAAGGTCCTTGGGGGTGTACGCAGTGCCGGAAAGAGGCGAACCCAGGGCGAGCCAGCCGACAGGTCTGTCCTCGCCGTGCAGTCTTACAAACAGACGCGCCCCCAACAGGGACAGGCGCGCCTCGTCCCCTTTCAGGAGGGCAGGCGGATTGACCGTGTCCAGATAGAGCGGAATGTTTTCCTTTTGAAAGTATTGGACGAGCGGGCTGGTGGAAGCAAAACGAATATCACTTGTTGGACGACCGTCATCCCCGGTCAGGGCGGAGTATTGATCGTTGAGTGCATCATAGGTAAAAATATGCAGGCGATCCGGTGAAAGTGTTGCCATGATCTGCTGACGTATAACCCGCCCAATCGATCCAATATCCAGCGCGCTGGTCATTTCGTGGCTGAAGGTTCGGATGCGGTCTTCATAGGCGCGCTGCCCCCGGAAGAATGTGCCGTCCACCAGGACTTGCAGACGATTGCGCAACGGGTTGAACAATAGCGCAATGACAAAGACCAGTCCGCCAATCAGATAGGGGCTGTTGGCTGGTGTGGGCAGAACCAGGGCAAGACCGCTTACGAACAAACCATACGCAAGGGCCACGGATACCGTCATCAAGAGATAGACCATTCCCTGACGGACCCAGTAGTCGGAACGCAGGAGACGGAAACGCAGGACTACATATCCGTTGACAAGAGGGAAGACGATCAGGAAGGGAAACAGATAAGGGCTGAATGACTCGCCGGCAAATAAAAACCATATAACCAACGGCCCGAATGCAATCAGGGAGCCGATCAGGATCGTCCGCGACTGGTTCTTGACAACGGGCGAGTTGGATGTCGCTGCATGGTAAAGCAACGTACCAAAATAGAAGATCGCAGAAAGCCCGACAAAAGCATAGATGACCTGCCATGCGGTGATATAGGCAGTCGGGTCATCGAAGTTGAACAACTTGCCGTAGGCATTGAACACCAGCACAAGGCTCACCAGATAACCAATCCAGCGGAGATATGGACGTCCGATCGCAACGCGGACCTCCTGGGGAAAAACCAATGCGAGGTCAATCAACGCTCCGCCGGTGGTGCCTAACGCCAGTACCCAGATGTATGTAAACTGATGGGACGTGACCAGTTCAAAGGATGCCCCAATGGCAATGGTGATGGAGGTGGTAAATACGGAGAAGGCCCGGCCCGCAGGTTCCGTGCGGCGCAGACCGAAGATCCATAAACTGGCAACGAGAAAGACAAAACTCAGGAATTCGGGAATGTAGAAAAAGGCGTAACGGTCTGCCGCTGGCAGCGCCTGCAGGATAATCCCCGCCCTCTCCAGGTTTCCCTCCGTTGTGCGAATCTCAACCGTGACCCGGTCACCAAACTGGTGCGAACCGAGGATCTCCTTTATTTGATCGGACGTGGAAACTGGGACGCCGTCAATCGAGAGCAGTTGATCACCCACGTCGAATCCGTGTTCATACATCGCCCATTTTTCCCCCACTTCACTTGTATCAGAACCGTTCAAGACAAGCGTATGCTCGAAAAACCCCCCAAGGAATGGATTTCTCAGCCAGTCGGTCGCAAGCGATAACGTGCGAATGAAAACCAGCACTGCGACGAACTGATAAAAAAGCACTACAACCTGTAGCACCCGGTTCAAAATGGTCTGGGTTCGCTGGGAAAGATATAACATGGTTCTGCTTGGCACCGCGTGAATTGGCGGTCTTGGAATTTTACACTACATCCCACTTCTGTAACTATGGTACTTTCATGACAAAGAAGAAAGGCGGAGCGCTGCCAGAGAAGAAGCCCCGCCCCTTCAACTAAATATCCAAATTTCGGACGGCTTTCGCATGTGTCTGGATGAACTTCCGGCGCGGGTCCACCGCATCACCCATCAGCATATCGAAGGTCCGGTCTGCCTCCGCCGCATCCTCCACCGTGACCAGAAGCAGGGTCCTGTTTTCGGGATTCATCGTCGTCTCCCATAGCTGGGAGGGGTTCATTTCACCGAGACCTTTATATCTTTGCAGAGATGCCTTCTCCCCCACATCCTTGATCACCTTATCTTTTTCCTTTTCTGTATATGCATACTTAACTTGATTTTTGTACGCAACTCGATACAACGGAGGCTGGGCAATATAGAGATGTCCATCTTCGATCAACTGCGGCATATAGCGGAAAAAGAAGGTCAATAAAAGCGTACGGATGTGGCTACCGTCCACGTCTGCATCGGTCATGATAATGACGCGTCCATAGCGCAGGCCTTCCAGATCGAAGTTATCGCCAATGCCTGTCCCCAGGGCGGAAATCAAAGCCTTGATTTCATTACTGGAGAGGATCTTATCGAGGCGGGCGCGTTCCGTGTTCATGATCTTGCCGCGCAATGGAAGGATCGCCTGGAAGTGGCGGTCGCGTCCCTGCTTGGCAGAGCCGCCTGCCGAGTCACCTTCCACGATGTAGAGTTCGGTCTTGGATGAGTCACGTTCCGAGCAATCTGCCAATTTACCGGGCAGTGTCAGCGATTCCAAAGCCGACTTGCGAATGACCAGCTCACGCGCTTTGCGTGCCGCATCACGCGCCCGGGCGGATGTAAGACATTTGGCAATGATCGCTTTCGCCGCCTGGGGATTTTCCTCAAGGAAGGTGCTAAACGCCTCACCCACCACCTGTGTGACGTACGTCTGCACTTCGGGATTCATCAACTTGACCTTGGTCTGTGACTCGAATTGCGGTTCGGGGTGCTTGACCGAGACAATGGCCGTCAAACCCTCACGCGTATCATCACCCGAAAAATTTGGGTCGGCGTCCTTGAACAGGCCGTTCTTGCGCGCATAGTCGTTGATCACGCGCGTCAACGAAGAGCGTAGCCCTGTGAGATGCGTACCGCCGTCAATGGTATTGATCGTGTTCGCAAAAGAATACACCGATTCAGTATAAGCATCCGTATACTGGATCGCGGCTTCGATGCCGATTGCTTCAATATCCTTGTCCACATGGACGACCGGATGCAGATTTTCACGGTTGCGGTTCAAATAACGGACAAATGATGTAAGGCCGCCTTCGAAATAGAAGGTCATCTGACGGTCGGCGCGTTCGTCAACGAAACGGATGGTTACGCCGCGTGTCACAAACGCCATCTCACGAAAACGCTGTACCAGTGTGTCGAAACGGTAATCTATATCCTCTGTGAAGATCTGTTTATCGAACTTGAAGGTTTGCCTGGTTCCCGTTTCGTCTTTTGTAACTTTTCCGATCTGTTTAATGGGTCCTTGAGGTACACCGCGTTTGTAGTTCTGTTGCCACAATTTCCCATCGCGTTTGACCTCGGTGATCGTCCACTCGGAAAGGGCATTCACCGCGCTCACACCCACGCCATGCAAACCGCCGGAGACCTTGTAACCGCCGCCGCCGAACTTGCCGCCCGCGCCGATTACGGTCATCACCACGTCCACGGTTTCCATGGGCTTGCCCTTCGCATCCTTCTTTGTCGGATGCGGGCCCACCGGAATACCGCGTCCATTATCCTCGACTGTCACACTGCTGTCTTCATGGATGATGATATCTATCCTCGTGCAAAAACCAGCCAATGCTTCATCGATCGCATTGTCCACGACTTCATATACAAGGTGATGCAACGCCTTAATATCGGTACCGCCCACATACATGCCCGGGCGTTTGCGCACATGTTCAATACCTTCAAGCGCCTGAATCGCGCCTACACCATAGTTCTCTGCTTTTTCTTTCGCTACCACAAAAACCTCCAATGAATACCCGCGCCCTTTGGGGGGAACAGGTGAAAAGGATAAATTCGTTCAGACCGCGGAAGACGGTTTCCTGCCAAACTGCTGGAGTCGCTCATACACGTTCTTCAGCCAGTCGGTCATATCGCGGTAATAAATGAAGCTTGCCGCAAGCAATACGGTAGTAATAAATGCATGTCCCGCAAAACCAACCAGCGTCAGCCAGGAATCGTTTTCCGGCACGCTCCACAACACATCCAGTCCGCGTGAGAGCAGGAAATAGCTCAAAACGAACAAGCCGCTTGATGGAAGCGAGAAGCGAATCATTTGCAGGCTGGAAAAGATCGAAAGGAGCGCATTCTGTCTGCGGACGAAGATCCCGTGCGGAGTGAAGAAGAACGGCACAATCAACCAGAACGAAAAGAACATAATAACAAGGATCGCAATATTTGCAAGCAATGGACTGATCAATGCAAACAAACCAAGCACCAGCGTCAACGGCACAAAGAGGACCATCAACACGACCAGCCATATCACAGAAAGAAGGGCTGTCTGGGCGACCGCGCGCAGGAAACTGATGCCCACTTCCTCCTCACCCAAAATTGATCCTGCCACCTGGCGAAAATACACCCCCCCGCCGATCCAGCCAAGCGGGACCAACACAAAAGCCAGTCCCAGCACAATCCATATGGATGAAACGATCACAACGTTTGAAAGTCCAAATGGGTTCTCCACCGGCAAGGTTTGCGAGGACAGGCTCGAAATCCCAATCGGGAACAACTGCAACTTGGATAACAGGCTCAACAGATTGAAATCCTGTAGCCACTCCATCATCATGGACTGGGTCTGGACGATACGATCAAGGTCGGCTTCCGCCACGCCCCGGCGCGCCTGCTCAAACACAAGCCGGAAATATGGTGAGAGCAATTCGTCCACGCTTAGCCGCGGACCCAGCCACAGGAACAGGTCCAAACCCAGCGGTAAAAGAATCAATATAACACGGTTCGAAACAACATTAAAACCCGCTTTAAGCGAACCAAATACACCCGGGGGAGGTGGCAGGGTTTCCAGTTTCTGCGCGTCCATAACTGTATGATTCTACCATACGGGGCATGTCTTGGCATTCGCCCATGGGACAGGTACAATGTTTATCAATGAACGAACGAGATCATTTCATGCCCGACCCCAATCGCATCGGATTGCTGACATCCACCGTCCTGTTGGCGCTCGCGCTTGTGCGACTCATCCCCACACAGGGATTCAGCCTCGAGGTGCGATTCCCGGTTCTTCCATTTGCCGTTACGTTGGACATCGCAACACTGATGAACGTGCTTACCGCCGGTCTCGCCGCCACAGGCATGGACTGGCTCCTGCGCGGCCACCCGTCTCTGAACGGAAGGTTCACGGTTCAATGGTGGTTCCTCCCCACTTTGACCACCTTCGTCATCAGTGTTCCATTGTCGATTCTTCCCGAGGGCCCGGCATGGTGGATCGGCTTCATTATCAGCGGTGTGCTCATCTTTTTTGTCTTTCTTGCTGAATACATTGTAGTGAACCCGGACACGCCTTATTACACGTTGGCGGTGGCAGGGCTGACTGCCATTTCCTATACCTTGTTCTTCGCTTTGTCCATTGCGCTAAGTTCGAGTGGGGTGCGTTTATTCATTCTCCTGCCTGCCCTGTTCATCGCATCCACGGTTGCAAGCCTGCGTATACTACACCTATGGATGAGCGGCAAATGGGAGCTTGCCTGGTCGCTCGGCATTGGGCTCGTATGTGTACAACTCGCGGCCGGTTTGCATTATTGGCCCCTCACGCCCATTCAATTCGGGTTGTTGCTTATCGGCCCCTTGTATGGACTGATAAATCTCGCGATCAACCTGGGCGAAAACATCTCCATCCGGCGCGCCTCCCTGGAGCCTTCCATTGTCACCGCACTATGTTGGGGACTGGCGATCTTCATTCGCTAAGATGATCCCGCAATTGACACTCAACAGGGAACACGTTCAGGAAATCGTGGAGTATGTAAACATCCATACGCCGCTGGAAGCGTGCGGCTTGCTGGCAGGTAAAAAGGAGCGGGTGGAGAAAGTGCTGTTCGTGCAGAATCAGGCTCAAAGTCCTGTGCGATTCGTGATGGATCCCCATGAGCAACTAAAAGCGTTTGATTGGATCGATTCCAACGGGCTCGACCTGCTTGGCATCTTCCACTCGCATCCCGCGGGACCTGAAACTGCCTCCCCCACCGACATCGCGGAGGCGGCCTATGAAGTTGTCCATGTGATCTGTTCCCAGTCACACGGGCAATGGAAATTGCGTGGCTTTTGGATTGCGGATGGCATGTCGAATGAAGTGACCTTACAAATCATGGAATAGAGAAACCATACGCGCTTTGTCGTGTTTTATACATGTATACTCATTCGGAGGAGTGCAATGCAAACGTTGGTCGAAGCAGGGATCGTGGTACTTGGCTATATCATCGGTTCCATCCCGTTTGGTTTATTGATCGTAAAATTCAAGACCGGCAAGGACTTGCGCGAGATCGAAAGCGGACGTACAGGCGGGACCAATACTGTCCGTGCGGCTGGTTTTTGGGCAGGGTTGCTTACAGCCATTCTTGATATTTTCAAAGGGGCAAGTTCTGTCTGGCTTGCGCAAACTATCAGCCCGGATAACCAACTCGTTCATGTGCTTGCCCCTGTATTTGCAATCCTTGGACATAATTACTCCATCTTCTTGATAAGACGCGATCAGGATGGCAGGTTGCGTTTTCACGGAGGTGCAGGCGGCGCCCCCGCGCTGGGCGGCGCGGTGGGGTTATGGCTTCCCATTTTCCCCATTGTTTTTGGCGCGGGCGCATTGATCTGGTTCACACTTGGAATCGCGTCGGTCACCACGATGGCAGTCGGTTTGATCGTGACGATTGTCTTTGCAATCCGCGCCTACCTGGGCTATCAGGACCCGGTAGACATCCTGTATGGGATTCTGGCGCTTTCCCTTCTTGTTTGGGCATTGCGCCCTAACATAAAGAAACTGATCGAGGGAAAAGAACGTGTGGTCAAGTTCAGTTTGAATGGGTGGCTGCGTGCAAGGAAAGAAGCAAGGGAAACTGGCAATCAATAAAACAAAAAACATCCCCTCGAACGGGGATGTTTTTGTAAACACAAATTCATCATTGTGCCATTTTGAAAAGCAATGCGTTCAAATTACCCTGGTGCAACGTCTCTGCCAATCCGCCGAGATTTACCCTGCTCTTGCCGCAATCTTCGATCTTAATATCATCCAAAAGTTCAGCCGCGTTCTTTCTTCGCGAAATAGCTTTCACCGACTTTTTGATCGCGGTCAAGTAATTCACGTTCTCTTTTACTGCTGCATCAATTTCGCCGCGCAGGATGATATCGCCGTGCCCCTGCACGATGTTCTCAAGCCCCAGTTTGGCGATCTGCTTGATGGACGCGATATTATCATCCACATCGCCGTCCACAACATACGGAACAGGCATGAACGAATCACCCGCGAACAGGATGCGGTCCTCCTCCACCAACGCGGAGATACCGTCGTTGCTATGACCAAAGGCAGGTGAAAGGATCAGGTTCTTCTTGCCCACGCGCAAAGTTAAATCGCCATCAATAAATGTCATCTGAGGCGAGATAATCTTGACTTGGCGCAAAGCAGGGTTTTGCCTCTTCGCCGTTTCAAGTGACGGTGCGCCGCGTTCCTCAAGCAATTCGCGGCAACGCGCATGCGCCACCACTGTCGCACCGGGGAAGAAACAATTTCCCCATGAATGATCGGCATGATAGTGCGTATTGATCACATACCTGACCGGCACATTCAACTCATGCTCAATAAACTCACGTATTGTCAGCGTTTCGTCCGGTAACGCCAGCGTATCGATCACCACTGCCCATTGCGGTCCCACCACCACTCCTGCCGTCACTTGTGCATATACTTCACTTTGAAACCAAAAGACATTTTCGGAAACACGTTCTCGGTGCATTCAGTACCCTCGCAACTTTTTCCCTATTTTTACACAAACGCGACTGAAAATCAAGTTGAGTATACAAGTTCCCGGTAAAACTCGCATTTTCGTAAACGGTTCAACGTTTACCCGCTTGCCTCCCTCCTATTGACGTGATAAACTACATAAAGAATGACCAAAAACCTGCTCCTTGTAACAAGCGATGCCAGTTTTGCAAACGGCATGAAACAAGGGATTGAGCAGGCAGGTTATCGCCTCCTCATCGCAAAACGAAAAGGCGAAGCCATCGTCCTTGCAGATGAAGAAAATTGTTCGCTTGCTTTTCTGGATCTGGACATCGGAGAACGCCCCGCCGCCGATATTGGACGCGCCATTCGCACGGTCAACCCGACCGTAAAACTGATCCTGTTTTCTGACACTGATACGCCCCCCGTGCTGGATGAGATCCGCCCGTGGGTGTTGTTGCGAAAACCTTCCTACCTACCGGAATTGTTGAACATGCTAAATAACAACTCATTCCAACCCAAACCCTCCCGCACCAGTGACAATTCGCCTGCTGTTCGCTTGAACAGTAAAGATGAACTTGCCTGGCTGGGTGATGTGACCAAAGCCGCGCAACACCTCACCCGGCTTACGCTTGAGTCATCCGCA
>DATIUT010000277.1:0-4274 GCA_035466615.1 Anaerolineales bacterium
GTGAAGTCCGCTTTTACGGCGTGTTCGGAAAGGGTCGCTCCGCAGTTGGGACAGTTAAGGGCTTTCATAGGTTATGGTCAATACCTTATGTTCACGATAAATTGTTTACAGGAATTATACGATATTCGTAGCCGTATCGTCATGTTTTGCACTCCATCCTATCCCCTTCTCAAACGCCAGCGGACTGAACCCAAAATCCCTCTGCGCTTCGGCATAGTTGAAATCCTTGTTCCCGTTCAGCCGCAGGACCTGCTCCGCTTTGATGGGGAACGGGATGCATATCCGCTCGAGGAGTCCCAGGAGGGAGACGACAGGCTTCGATCCCTGGTGCATGCTCACCCGCATCAAACTACCTGTGAACAGCCAGCCGTTGAGGAAACGCGCGACCTACCTTGAGGCGACTCTGTGTGCAGTGGAAAATACGGACGAGTTAAAGTCAATGGATGCTGGCAGGCCCAAGTCCGGAATGATGCGCCTGCAATTCCCCAACATCATGCGCCCTTCCCCATCCCGGTTATCCCTGTATAATTGAAGATGTGATTGAACTCAACATCCCTGGCCGTGGATCACTGAGATTGGAGCATCTTGTCACAGATGTCAACGGGACTCTGGCGGTTGACGGACAATTGATCGAAGGAGTTGCAAAAAGGATCGAGCACCTGAAGAACCAACTGACGATCCATATGCTGACCGCCGACACACATGGAAAACAGGTTTCGATAGACCAGCAACTCGACCTTACGGCAGTACGAATACAACCTGGCAATGAATCCAAACAGAAAGCGGACTATGTTCGTCAACTCGGTGCAGAGAGTGTTGTTGCCCTTGGGCAGGGAGCGAACGACGCAGGAATGCTCAAGGAAGCCGCTTTGGGTATTTGCATACTATCAATGGAAGGTACAGCAAGTGATACACTCTTCTCTGCAGACCTTGTCATGCCCGACGTCAATGCCGCACTGGATCTGCTCGATAAACCTTTACGTATCATGGCCAGCTTGAGAAAGTAAACCGTCTCCGATAAGATATCGACTTCTTATGGATTATTCAGAAACCACACCACAACCCGAAAACGAACCGACTCAGGAGTTCGTCTCCGCGCGCGCAAGAAGGCGACGCGCACAACGGCGCGCATATTTCCCAACTGATGAAGGGGAACGCGCCGTATTATTTACACACCTCGCAAAGCGCGCATTCCCGTCCTACGAACTCTTTATCTTTGCGGTTGTCGCAGGCGCAATCATGGGACTGGGCTACTTCCTCGATTCGCAAAGCCTGCTTATTTTCGGCGTACTCGTCGCGCCGTTAATGACACCCTGGATCGGCATGTCGCTGGGAATCGTTGCAGGTACAGGACGCCTGTTCGCGCAAACCTTCATTGCCCTTATCGTAAGTTCATTTTTGATCTTCATGGGTGGAGTCATTGCCGGTTTTGCCACGCGCATCTTTCCGCAACCGCGCACCTTCAACGAAGCATTCATCCACATCCGCCTATGGCCGCCCGACTTTTTTGTGCTGTCTGTCGGCGCGGTCCTCATCACCCTGTCCTTCGTGCGTTCCGAACAGCGTCCCTACCTTCCCAGCGTATTGGTGGCATATGAATTCTTCCTGCCGCTCTGCGCGACAGGCTTCGGCCTGGGGAGCGGCGTTGGTGGTCTTTGGCCCCAGGGTGTGCTCGTCTTTCTCGTGTATTTTGCATGGGCAACGCTCTTCTGCATCCTGACCCTTTTCTTCCTGCGTTTCTATCCCACATCCCTTGGCGGATTTTCATTCACTGGACTCATCCTGGTCATCCTGATCGCGTGGCTGGCGACCTCCACCGGCGCATTGGACTGGGTGAAGATACAGACGGGTCTTTCCACACCGGAACCTGATCCCACCGTTCAAGCGACGTCCACCCTGCCGCTTGTTCCCACCATCACACCGACGGTCACACTTGCACCGGTGACCGCAGTAATCGGCGTGCCCACACTAACCCCATCACGGACTCCCACACCCAGGCCTATTTCGACCGTTCCCCCGACACGAACACCCACCTCCACAGTCACTGCTGAACCGACTCCCATCATCGCGCTTATCAGGGCATCTGAGGGTGGTGGCGCATTCATTCGCGAAAAACCGGGGGGGATGGTGCTGGCGACGCTCGGCAACGGCGCCACTGTGACCATCGTCCCGAACGACCTGCAGGAAGTGAATAACGTGGTCTGGGTGCATGTCTTTGCCATCATAAATGACGAGCGCGTGGAGGGATGGATGATCCAAGCAGTACTGGTCACTGCCACGCCCATCCCCGACTGGCAACCTTCGCCGACATCGTCCGCAACTTCGACACCATAAATTGGCAGGGCGACCCTTTATTACGGTTATCAATTGTGTCTTCCATATTGGGCGGGTCGTCCTACATTTGGAAAATTTAAATCCTAAAGGAACATTTCATGCCTATACATTTTGGAACGGACGGCTGGCGCGCCGTCATTTCGGACACGTTTACTTTCAGCAACCTGCGGATGGTCGCGCAGGCGATCGCAGATGCGGTCGCTTCGGAACATTGGGACAAGTCTGGGAACGGCGACCAGACTCCCAACCCCAAAAAGATCGTGGTCGGTTTCGACACGCGTTTCCTTTCAGACCGCTATGCGGGCGAGGTGGCGCGCGTCCTTGCCGCAAACGGGTTCACCGTCATGCTGGCGCAAGCCGATGCGCCAACTCCGGCAATTTCCTATGCGGTCAAACATCAAAAGGCAATAGCCGGTGTGATGATCACCGCCTCCCATAATGCGCCGCGCTATAACGGCGTCAAACTCAAGGGGGCGTTCGGTGGATCTGCCCTGCCGGAACAATGCCGCCGCGTGGAAGTGTACATCAACGACAACGAAGAACAGGCGCGCGGTCCCAACCTGATGGATTTCAGGAAGGCACGCGAAGCAGGCCTGATCCAAAAGTTCAACCCATTGCCCGCCTACTTCGACCACCTGAGAACATTGATTGACACCGACACGATCGCAGATAACCCGCAACGTTTCGTTGTGGACGCGATGTACGGCTCGGGGCGCGGCGTGATCAAATCTTTTTTGCAGGGAACAGGTTGCGAGATTGCGGAAATACGCGGCGAAATGAATCCCGGCTTTGGAAGTGTTCACCCGGAACCGATCGCAAAGTATCTCAATGCACTGGCGTCCGCTGTCAGTTCGGGAATGGGCAACTTCGGTATTGTGACCGATGGTGACGCGGACCGCATCGGTGCCATGGATGAACGCGGCAATTTTGTTGACCCGCACAAGATCATGGCCTTGTCATTGAAATATCTTGTTGAAAAACGCGGCATGAGCGGAGCAGTCGTGCGCACCGTCTCCACGACGCGCATGATCGACCGTCTGGCAAAGCGATATGGCTTGACGCTCCATGAAACACCGGTCGGTTTCAACCATATTGCGGATTACATGATGTCTGAGGATGTGTTGATCGGCGGCGAGGAATCGGGCGGCATCTCTTTCAAGGGACACATTCCCGAAGGCGATGGTCCCATCATGGGGTTGTTGCTTGTGGAAATGATCGCAGAATCCGGCAAGACCCTGCACGCTTTGGTGGAAGATCTGCTCAATGATGTCGGTCCAGCCTTTTACGAACGCACAGACCTGCGGTTGAGCCGTCCGGTTGCCAAGGCGGAGATGACGGAATTTTTGACGAAGCAGGCTCCGGCGGAGATCGGAGGCGAGAAGGTATCCGAGGTCAGCCAGCGCGATGGGGTCAAATACGTCATGGCGGACGACTCGTGGCTGTTAATCCGTCCCTCGGGAACAGAACCTGTGTTACGCGTTTATGCGGAGGGTCGAACACAGGAGATGGTCAAGGCGCTGTTAGGATACGGTGAACAGGTTGCGAAGAGTGTGGTGTAGTCCGACATTTTCCAGATGCTGATCTCAACCTTCCTGAACAGTTTATACGAACAAACCCTGAAGCTTGGCAGGAGCAAGTTCTGGCTTCTCGTTTTAGGATTGATATTTCTCGCAGTGATCTTTATCAATGGCATCGGGATCGTCCCGGAGGAACCATATCAACGGCTGTCGGAAAATCCTTTCATCACGCGGACGGATATTCATTTTCGAAATAACTTCCAAGAAACACTTCTCCTACCGCTGCTTGCCTTTTATCTTCGTCTCACAACACCGTTGACGTTCAACATCCTTTGTTATGTGATCATAGCCGGCGGATACGCGGTTTTTACGGGATATGCCTACCACAGATGGGGATCGCTCCCGGCAATGACCTTTTCAACG
>DATIUT010000278.1:0-5751 GCA_035466615.1 Anaerolineales bacterium
GAACTCCGCTTTCATTGTCTGACATCATTATACAGCGAAATAAATTTCAATCACTGTATAATGCAGGAAGCCGATGAAAACATCAAGGAAATTTCCGTTTTTCGATGAATGTTTTCCCTCACTGAACCAGTTCATCCTTGAACTGGTCGAAGCATACAACGCAGGGAAAATAAATTCCCGGGGCGCACTGGAGACAAGCGCAGGCTTATTCTTCACGCAGGAAATGATGGAATCAATGGAAGTAAAAGTCCCAGGGTGGAAAAAGATGACTTCCTATTCGGAAGGAATCACACTTGTCCATGTGATGTGTGTGCTTCTTGGTTTATTCATGTTGCCAGAGTTTCAATCATTGACGCCGGAACAACAGCAACTTGCAAAATGGATCGCGTTATTCCACGATGTCGAAAAGGTCCACATCAATGGCGAAAGGGATTACACACATGCCTTCCGTTCGGCGGTCACAACCGCGGGGGCTTTAAACAGGATCGGCTTTCCGGTCATGGACGAGTTTGAGAGCATCTTCAATTCATGGAGTCAATGCACAAGATCCGCCGTCACAGAAAGCACGACCGTGCCCGGGCAACAAATATCGGACAACAGGAGCCTGCCAGGGATCATTGTCGGCATCGAAGAGATGTATGGGAGGAATACACCAGCCGCATTGATCGTCAAAGGCGTTCTATTGCACATGTCCGTTAATGTCGTGAAGGACTGGCCCCAGCCCGCCCCGCTGACTGACGACGAAATCGTGAGATATGTTGACAAACATCTCGCCCCATTGCTCAAAGTCATGCACCTTGCGGACAGCGAAGGCTGGTCCATCTTCGAGACCGGGATGAGGACAATTCCAAGGAAGGAGATATTGGATGCATTTCAAAGGGTGGAAGGAATGATTCACAGACAAAGTGAGCAAGCCTGACAAAACGCAAGGGCTTATAATCCCAGCATGGATCACAGTCTGCTGAAAGGAAGCGGGTTCTCCATCATTTGGGCAAAACGCATTCCCGGCGAATCTTTTGAAGGGGCCGGGCATTTGTTTGTATTGATCCAAAAGAGCGCGAAATGAAATCCTTTCGAAAGTACCTGGCCATCTTCCAGATCACGCTCATCAACAGCCTCGCCTACCCCGGTGAATTGATCGGGCGGAGCCTGATGATCGTTCCGTTCATGTGGATCTTCCATCAACTGTGGAAGGTCACCTTCAGCGCGGCGGGTACGGACGCGATCAACGGTATGACCCTTTACAGCACGATGTGGTACCTCATGATGGCAGAGACCATCGAATTAAGCCGCCCGCGACTTGCAAACACGATCTCGGACAACGTGAAAGACGGCTCCATTGCCTACATTCTCAACAAGCCCTACAATTTCCTGCTCTACCAATTCAGCAACTCCATGGGGGAGACCCTCTTCCGCGCGGCAACAAACGCGGTCTTTGGCGGGGCGGTCATCTGGTGGCTGGTCGGTCCGCCGCCCGCGCTGCCTGGATGGGCTTTCGCCATCCCGGCCCTGTTCGGCACCTGGATCATGAACTTCTGCATAGCCTGCCTGATCGGACTGTCAGCGTTCCTTGTAGAAGAGGTCTCGCCGTTCCTGTGGATCTATCAAAAGTTCATCTTCATCCTCGGCGGCTTCCTCATCCCGCTCGACTTTTACCCCGCTTGGCTTCAATCCATTGCCAGAGCGCTCCCATTTGCCTACATGATCTATGGGCCCTCGAAACTGTTCGTCGCGCCTTCCATGGAACTGCTTGTCAATGTTCTTTCCCTGCAACTTGTGTGGATTGTTGCACTTGGTTCAATTCTCATTATGTCCTATCGCCGCGGCGTGGCACACCTTACGGTGAACGGAGGGTAGATGCGCCAACTCAAATTCCTCCTTGCCGTCTGGCGGGCCAACCTGCAATCCGTGATGGAGTATCGCATCTCGTTCCTCACACAGGTCATCGGGATGATGCTGAACAATTTCATCTATTTTGCGATCTGGATCGTCTTCTTCGACCGCTTCAAAGATGTGCGCGGCTGGGGCATCAATGACATGTACATCACATTTGGCGTGCTTGCCAGCTCATTCGGTCTGGTATCGCTTTTCTTCGGCAACACATTCGTGCTCGGTGACATCATCAACAACGGCCGCCTCGATTACTATCTCTCCATGCCGCGCCCCGTCCTGCTTCACACCATCTCCAGCCGCATGATCTCCAGCGGCATGGGAGACTTCACATACGGGTTCATCAGTTATGCCCTTTCAGGTCAATTCACATGGGACGGATTGCTGCGCTTCATTCTCGCCGTCCTGTTGGCGACTGTCGTTTTTGCGGCTTTTCTCATCCTGGTGAACAGCCTGGCATTCTGGGCCGGCATCGTTTCGAGTTTCTCCAATCTGATGGTCAATGCCATGATCACCTTCGGCATCTACCCAATCACCCTCTTTGACAATTACGCAAAACTGATCCTGTTCACCATCATCCCTGCCGCGTTGATGGGCGCGGTCCCTGCGCAGTTCATCGCCCAATTCACATGGCAGATGCTGGCCGAACTTCTGCTTGGGGCGATGGTATTCCTGGGGCTGGCCGTGACAGTTTTCAGGTTGGGATTGAGGCGGTACGAATCCGGCAGTGCGATCCAGGTGGAAGTGTAGTCGGCCTTTTCTGGTATAATTTCCGCCCGTGACTGGTCCTGCACGCGGTTCGCCCTCAGAGCGGACTGCAAACATGGAGACCTGCATAATCTAGAGAAAGGAAGCAAACGTCATGCCCTTACAGAAAGAAGTCAAGACCGGGCTCATCACGAAGTACCACCGCCATGACAGCGACACCGGCTCACCCGAAGTCCAGATCGCCATCCTGACGGGGCGCATCCAGCAGTTGACCGATCACCTGCGCGCCAACAAAAAGGATGAGTCCTGTCGCCGTGGGTTGCTCAAAATGGTCGGACAACGCCGCCGCTTGTTGACCTACCTGCGCAAGGTGGATTACAAGCGATACCTGGCAGTTACCGAGAGTTTGAGCCTGCGCCACAAATAAGGTGTTCTTTGCAGGGGCGACCCAATGGGTCGCCCCTACGTATATCAATCCGCAGGTCAGGAATTGAACAGCGCGAATGACGCCCAACGTCACCCTCGCTTTTCAGTCCCTGACAACCAGGCGGAACACAAGTTTAGGCTTACGTTGACCAAAGATAACTGAAACAAGAGGACTCTTAAACGCCAAGATTCATGGAATCTTCGCGCTTTTTGCGTCCTTGCATCAGAAATCGTCAATGCAGGCAGTCTTAGGAGACAAAATGAAACCCGAATCAAAGAAATTTTCAGCGACTGTTGGGAACCAAACCCTCACGTTCGAGACCGGCAAACTGGCTGGTCAGGCTGGCGGCGCGGTGACCTTCGGTACAAGCGAGTGCATTGTCTTTGCCGCCGCCACCATGGGTGGCGTACGCGAAGGCATTGATTTCTTCCCGCTCAGCGTGGAATACGAAGAAAGACTATACGCAGGCGGAAAAATCCCCGGCTCGTTCTTCCGGCGAGAGGGCCGCGCCTCCACCGAAGCCATTCTCACCGCCCGACTGACCGACCGTCCCATCCGCCCGCTGTTTCAGGATGGGATGCGCAACGAAGTGCAAGTCATCGTTTATTCCCATTCGGCGAATGGCGTCGACCCGCTCGACATCCTTGCCATCAACGCCGCATCCGCCGCGATCATGATCTCGGACATTCCCTGGAACGGACCCATCGCGGCGGTGCGCGTGGGACGCGTCAACGGTGAATTCGTCCTCAACCCGACCTTCGCCGAAATGGACGCTTCAGACCTGGACCTGAGAATTGCCGGCTCGAAAGACGCCATTCTCATGGTCGAATGCGGCGCGGACGAGATCCCCGATGAGGTGATGGTGCAAGCCCTCGAACTGGGACACAAATCCATCCAGCCGTTGATTGACCTGCAATTGCAAATGGCAAAAGAGATAGGCAAGCCGAAACGTGAAGTGGAATTATTCCTGCCCAGCGATGAGATCAAGAAAAAAGTCTTCGACCGCGTCAGCGGACCGATGAACGAACTACTCGACAAGCCGCTTTCCAAAAACGAGTTCTACACCGGCATGGCAAACATCAAGACAGAAGCCGAAGCGGAATTGACGACCGTTCCCGACCCCCAAACTGCGGGGGCAAGCGGGGCAAACCCTGCAGACTACATGCCTGTCAACATGTTCCGCGAAGCATTCGAACTTGCCGAACAGGCTGTTGTACGCGAACGCATCTTGAGCATGGGCAAACGTCCCGATGGCCGCACGCCGACGGAGGTCCGCCCGATCTGGTGCGAGGTCAATGTTTCGCCCCGCGCACATGGCACCGGCCTGTTCACACGCGGTGAGACGCAGATCCTTTCGTTCGCCACGCTCGGCACGTTGGGCGAGGCGCAGGAACTCGATAACCTGTCCCCCAACGATACCAAGCGCTACATGCACCACTATAACTTCCCGCCGTTCTCCACAGGTGAGGTCAAGCCTCTTCGGGGCCAGAGCAGGCGCGAAGTCGGGCATGGAGCGTTGGCGGAGCGCGCGCTGGAACCGGTCCTCCCGAATCAAGAGTCATTCCCTTACGCGATCCGCGTGGTATCCGAAGCCTTGTCGTCCAACGGCTCGACCTCGATGGGATCGGTCTGCGGTTCCACGCTGGCGTTGATGGATGCAGGCGTCCCGATCAAAGCCCCGGTCTCCGGCGTGGCGATGGGGCTTATCACAGATGATACCGGCCGCTACAAAATTTTGACCGACATTCAGGGGACCGAGGACCACCTCGGCGACATGGATTTCAAGGTGGCCGGCACCACGAACGGAATTACCGCCCTGCAAATGGACATCAAGATCAGCGGTTTGAGCACGCAGATGATGAAGGAAGCGCTCGAGCAGGCAAGGGTCGCGCGCCTGCACATCATGAATAAGATGCTGGAAGTCCTGCCCGAAGCCCGCGCTGAGATCAAACCGCACGCGCCGCGCATCATTACCGTGAAGATTCCCGTTGACAAGATCGGCGCGTTGATCGGTCCCGGCGGAAAGAATATCCGAGCCTTGCAGGAGGAGACCGGCACCAAGATCGACATCGAGGAGGACGGCACCGTGTACATCGCTTCGACCGACGGTGTGGGAGCGAAGATCGCGCAGGAACGCGTGGAGGCGTTGGGCGAGAATGCCGTGATCGGCAACATCTACACCGGCAAGGTCGTGCGCATCGCGGACTTCGGCGCGTTCGTCGAGATCCTGCCCGGCGTGGACGGTCTCGTGCACATCTCGCAACTCGACAGCGAACGCGTGGAAAAGGTTGAGTCCGTTGTCAGCATGGGCGATGAGATCACTGTGATGGTGACCGACATTGACGGTCAGGGCAAGATCCGCCTGTCACGCCAGGCTGTGCTCGAAGGCTGGACCGCCGAGGAAGCGCGCGAGAAGGACCAGCGCAAACCCGGCGGCGGACGCCCCGGAGGCGGACGCGGCGGCGAGCGCGGCGGCCGTGGCGGAGATCGACGCGGAGGCGGGGATCGCGGCGGGCGCAGATAGTATCCAGTAGACAAGTAAAGAGAACGGACGGAGCCTCTTGCGCTCCGTCCGTTTTTTGTAAGCGGATGAACAAGATGATGTATCGGTTTTTCATCCATCCAGCGGTGATTTGACTGCGAGGCCGCCGCGCTGAAGGACGTGGGTGTAGATCATGGTGGTTTTGACGTCTTTGTGTCCGAGAAGTTCCTGGATGGTGCGGATG